>NZ_ANAX01000105.1:2758-46848 GCF_000341065.1 Nocardiopsis halotolerans DSM 44410
GCCGTGAGCCTCTCCCCGGCCTCGTCGGAGTAGTCACCCTCCACGATCACAGGGTCGGCCACCCCGGCCGCACGGCAGGCCGCCACGAGGGCCTCCGTGCGGGCGCGGGTGTGCAGCAGGTCCGCGGGGCCGGTCAGCCGCGCGACGCGCCGGTGGCCCAGGTCCAGCAGGCGCGCCAACGCCTCCCGGACCGGGGAGGCGTGGTCGGTCCGGACGGAGGGCGTGCCGGGGTCCGGGTCGGGGCCCCCGGCGATCACGGCGGGCAGTCCCAGTTCGCGCAGTGCGGCGGGGCGTTCGTCCCCGTAGGCGGGGTTGACCACCACGACCACGTCGACCAGGCGCCGCTCCGCCCACCTGCGGTAGGCGGCCAGCTCGGCCTCCCGCCCGGTCACCAGGTGCAGCAGGACCGCCATGTCGCGCTCGGCCAGCCGTTCCTCGATCCCGGCGATGAACTCCATGAAGAAGGGCTCGGTGCTCAGCAGACGGCGCGGCCTCGCCAGGACCAGACCGACCGCGCCCCCGGCCCCGGACCCGCCCATCAGGCCCGCCGGACGTGCAGCGAGTTGGCCGAGCGCAGGACGGGAGCGGAGGTCAGCGCCGCGGGGTCCACCTCCGCGTCCGTCCGCACCATGAAGCCGTGCGTCTCACCGGCCAGCAGGTCCACGAGCATGTCGTCCACCCGGGCGTCGGGGGCCACCCGGTCGGCCATCACGGAGACGTCCCTGGCGAAGGACGAGGCGCGCACCTCCACCCGGTAGCCGCCCTCCACGGGAGTGGCGGTGGCGGTCAGCGCGTCGGGGTCGTAGGACAGGTGGACGTCCTCACGGAAGGGCCGGACGAGGCGTGCGTCCTCGGTCGTGACCACGAGCACCTCCTTCTTCGCGTCCCCGGCCGCGAGCAGTTCCCGCGCCAGGTCGAGCTCCGCCACGGAACGGGGCGGCACGGCCAGGTCGAACCCGTCCGTGTGGAGGACCTCGCCACCGAAGGCCCGGCGTTCCGCCCGGACCGGCGCGGACCAGGCCTCGTCGGTGTCGTTCACGGCCACCAGGACCAGGCGCCCGTCCCGGGGCTGGACGGTGAGCAGGCGCGGCGCGTAGGCGCGGCGGAGCCCGTACCAGAGCGGCTTGGGCCGCTCGTCACCGTCCACGGCCGCCCAGGAGGTGACCGGCCAGCAGTCGTTGATCTGCCAGACCAGGGAACCGGCGGTGCGCGGCCACCAGGACCGGAAGTGCTCGACGCCGAACGCGACCGCGCGGGCCTGGTTGAGCTGGGTGGCCCAGTGCCAGTCCTCGAAGGTGCGCGGCGTGGTCAGGTGCGCCTTCATGCCGCGGTCGAGCTTGCCGTTGCCGTCCTCGGCCTTCTGGTGCAGCAGGAAGGCGGGGGAGACGGGGGTCAGCGGCTCGTCGTGCACCCAGTCGGTGAGGGTGGCCCAGGTCGGCGGGCCCTGGAATCCGAACTCGGAACAGAACCGGGGCACCTGGTCCTGGTAGGCCCGGTAGTCGGTCTGGTTCCACACGTCCCACTCGTGGCGTGTGCCGTGCCCCTCGTCGTTGGGGTGGACCTCGTCCAGGGCGAAGCGCGGGGTGTAGGGGCTGCCGTCGGAGTAGAACCGCGTGGGGTCGAGCTCGGCGACGATCCGGGGGAAGAGGTCGGTGTAGTAGCCGTGGCCCCAGGTGCGGCCCTCCAGCTGCTCCTGCCAGCCCCAGTCCATGAAGCCCCAGAGGTTCTCGTTGCCGCCGTTCCACAGGGCGAGCGAGGCGTGCGAGGTCAGGCGCGCGACGTTCTCCCTGGCCTCGGCCTCGAACTCACTCCACAGGGGCTCCTCCTCCGGATAGGAGGCGCAGGCCAGGAGGAAGTCCTGCCACACGAGGACGCCGCGCTCGTCGCAGACGTCGTAGAAGTCCTCGCTCTCGTAGATGCCGCCGCCCCACACGCGCAGCATGTTCATGTGGGCGCCCACGGCCTGGTCCACGCGCCTGGCCAGGCGCTCGCGCGTGATCCGGGTGAGGAAGTGGTCGTCGGGGATCCAGTTGGCGCCCTTGACGAAGATCGGCTTGCCGTTGACCACGACGGTGAAGGGGGTTCCGTGCTCGTCGGGCTCGGTGTCCACGGTGATCGTGCGGAATCCCACGCGGCGGGCGGCGGAGTCCAGCGGCCCGTCGCCGCCCTCCTCGGTCAGGGTGACGGACAGGTCGTACAGGGGCTGGTCGCCGTGGCCGACCGGCCACCACAGGCGGGCGTCGGGCACCTCGACGACGACCACGCCCGAGCGCTCGCCGGGCGCCACGGTCGCGGTGGCCCGCCGCCCGGCGACCTCGGCGGCCAGGACGAGGCCGGTGTCCTCCCCGGCCCGCTCGACGTCGGCGTGCACCTCGACACGTCCGGTGCCGTCCTCGCCGACGGTGACCAGCGGGCGCACCTGGGACAGGCGCGCGGTCCGCCACCGCTCCAGGCGTACGGGCTTCCAGATCCCGGCCGTCTGGAGGTCCGGCCCCCAGTCCCAGCCGAAGGAGCAGGCCATCTTGCGGACCATGTTGAACGGGTGGGTGTTGACGTGCGGCCGGGCGCCGAGCCTCTCGCGCGTCTCCTCGGCGTACTCCAGGGCGGAACGGAAGGAGACCACGAGCTCGTTGGTCCCGGCGCGGAGCGCGTCGCGCACGTCGAAGCGGTACCCGCGGTGCATGTTGGCGGTGGTGCCGAGTTCGACGCCGTTGAGCTCCACGGTCGCCACCGTGTCCAGGCCGTCGAAGGCCAGGTCGACGCGCTCGTCGGGGCCGGCCGCCTCGGCCTCGAACGAGAGGGCGTAACGCCAGCCGACGCGGTGCGCCCAGGCCAGCTCGGTCTCGTTGGTGTCCAGGTAGGGCTCGGGGATCAGCCCGGCCGCCAGCAGGTCGAGGTGGGTGCTTCCCGGGACCTGGGCGGGAACGGAGCGGCCCGCGACGTCCTCGGGGACGGGACCGGTGGTCGCGGACAGCTGCCAGCCGTCGTGAAGGGTGTGACGGATCATCTGTGCCTCTCCGGGCAGGGATCGGGGGACCGCTCGGGGGTGCGCGGTCGTCGTCGTTGCCGGTACCTCTTGCGTGGACCGGCCATGTCGGAGATTCTTACTTTTCTGAACAAAGTAAGTCAACCCTGTTCCCGACCACGAAGGACGTGGCGACCGTGGCATCGCACCACCCCCTCCCCGGCGGCTCCGACCTCCCGCACCTGCGCGCCGCCGGAGTGAGCCTCCTCCTGGACCTGAGCGGCGGAGCCCTGCCCCGGATCCTGCACTGGGGCTCGGACCTGGGCGACCTCTCCCGCGAGGAACTGGCCGACCTGCGGCTCGCCCTGCGCGCGCAACCGATCGGGTTCTCCGTGGACGGACCCGTGGACGTGGCCGTGCTCCCCGAGCAGTCCGCCGGATGGCTCGGCACCCCCGGCCTCGTCGGCAACCGGGGCGGCGCCGACTTCTCCACCGCCTTCCGCGTGCGCGAGTCGGCGGTGGAGCACGGTTCTCCGGCGGGCGGGCGCCTGGCCGTCCGTGCCGAGGACGCCGGAGCGGGGCTCGCCCTGGACCTCGTGATCGAACTGACCCCCTCCGGCCTGGTCCGCCAGTGCGCCACCGTCACCAACGAGGGCGGCACCCCCTTCTCCGTGGACGCCGTCAACCTCACCCTGCCCGTCCCGGCCGAGGCGGTCGAGCTGCTCGACTTCACCGGCCGCCACATGCGCGAGCGCAGCCCCCAGCGGACCGCCTTCACCCAGGGCCTGCGCGTCCGGGAGAACCGCACCGGGCGCACCGGATACGACTCCGCCCACCTGCTGGCCGCCGGGACGCGCGGTTTCGACAACCGCTCCGGAGAGGTGTGGGCCGTGCACACCGCATGGTCGGGCAACCACCGCACCTTCGCCGAACGCACCTACCACGCGGTGTCCCTGCTGGGCTCCGGCGAGCTCCTGCTCTCCGGCGAGGTCGTGCTGGAGGCGGGCGGGTCCTACACCACGCCGTGGCAGTACGGCTCCCACGGGCACGGTCTGGACGAGGTGTCCGCGCGCTTCCACCGCCACCTGCGCTCGCGTCCGCACCATCCCTCCGGCCCGCGTCCGGTGGTCGTCAACACCTGGGAGGCCGTCTACTTCGACCACGACCTCGACCGGCTGCGCGCACTCGCCGACGCCGCCGCGCGCGTGGGCGCCGAGCGGTTCGTGCTCGACGACGGCTGGTTCGGCTCGCGCCGCGACGACCGACGCGGCCTCGGCGACTGGTACGTCTCCGACGAGGTGTGGCCGGACGGGCTGGGGCCGCTCATCGACCACGTCACCGGGCTCGGGATGCGGTTCGGACTGTGGGTCGAACCGGAGATGGTCAACGAGGACTCCGACCTGGCCCGCGCGCACCCCGACTGGATCATGGCCGCCGGTGACCGGCTGCCCCGACCGGCGCGCTCCCAGCAGGTGCTCGACCTGGCGCGTCCCGAGGCGTTCGCCCACGTCCTGGAGCGCCTGGACGAGCTGCTGTCCGCGTATCCCGTCGCCTACCTCAAGTGGGACCACAACCGGGACCTGGTCGAGGCAGGACACCGGCCGACCGGACGCGCGGGGGTCCACGGGCAGACCCTGGCGGTGTACCGGCTGATGGACGAGCTGCGCCGACGCCACCCGGGGGTGGAGATCGAGTCCTGCTCGTCCGGCGGCGGACGGGTGGACCTGGGGATCCTGGAGCGGACCGACCGCGTGTGGGTCTCCGACTGCATCGACGCCCTGGAGAGGCAGGACATCCAGCGGTGGACCAACGCGCTCGTCCCGCTGGAGCTGATGGGCACCCACGTGGGGTCGGGGACCGCGCACACCACCGACCGCCGCCACGCCCTGGACTTCCGGGCCGGGACCGCCCTGTTCGGCCACTTCGGGATCGAGTGGGACCTCACCCTCGCCGACGCCGACGAACTGGAGCGCCTCCGGGAGTGGGTGGGACTGTACAAGGAGCTGCGCGGGCTGCTGCACACGGGCACCGCCGTGCACGGGGACCATCCGGATCCGGCGGTCCGGGTGCACGGCGTGGTCGCCGAGGACCGGTCCGAGGCGGTCTACGCGATCGTCGCCACCGGAACCTCGGAGTCGTACCCGACCGGGCCCGTCCGGCTGCCGGGCCTGCACCCCGAGTCGGTCTACCACGTCCGCCCGCAGGCGCCCGGAGACGTGCCCGACGGCAACGCCCACCGGTGGGGCGTACCCCTGCCGTGGTGGACCGCCGAGGGGGTGCGCGTCAGGGGCGGGGCGCTGGAGGGCGCGGGCCTCCAGGCGCCGGTGCTCTTCCCGGAACGGCTGGTGCTGGTGCGCGCCACCCGGGTCTGACCGGCCGTGCCGGGAGGGAGCGGGGGAGGATCCCGGTTCCCTCCCGGGCGACGGCCGAGGACTCCCGGCTCCGGACCGTGTCCGGTCACCGAAGCAGGGTGTCACGTCCGAGGTCCGGTGTGACGTGCGCGTCCGCCGGACTTGCCGTTGCCGCGTGAAGGAGCGACACTTCATCAGGCAGGTGAAGAAAGTAGCGGAAGGGGACGTTCCTCCCCAGCCGCGACCGTTGCTGGAAAGTCCGATCATCGAGGGTGCGGAGGTTACGGTGGGCGGGTCGTCACGGGCCATTCCGCACACGACGAGCAGGGCGGCGGTCCTCGACGTCATCCGGGCGGCGGGCACGATCAGCCGCGTCGGGCTGGTCGAGGCCACCGGGTTCACCGGGGCCACGATCTCCACCGTCGTCCGCGGGCTCATCGACGACGGGCTGGTCCTGGAGACCGGACGCGCCGAGTCCACCGGAGGCAAGCCCCGCGTGCTGCTCCGACTCGATCGGGAGGCGCGCTACGCCGTGGGCGTCCACATCGACCCCATCGGCATCACCTACGCCCTCACCGACCTCACCGGTGCCGTCGTGTCCCGGATGACCCGTGCCGGGATCGGCGACGAGGACCCCGCCGAGATCACGGCGCGCATGGCCGGGCAGGTGGACGCGCTCGTGGAGGGCGCCGGAGTGGACCGCGAGCGGGTGCTCGGGGTCGGGCTGGTGGCGCCGACCGACGGGCTCCACCGGCACCCGTCGCTGCGGCGCTGGGCCGACTACCCCGCGGCCGAGGAACTGGAGAACGCCGTCGGCCTGCCCGTGGTCCCGGGCAACGACGCGACCGCCGCCGCCCTCGGCGAGTACTGGTCCGGCGTGGTCAACGGGTCCACCATCTTCGCGGCCGTGTACATGGGCACCGGCGTCGGCGCCGGGGTCCTGGTCAACGGCATTCCGTACGCCGGGGCCAGCGGCAACGCCGGGGAGATCGGGCACGTGTGCCTGGACGTCGACGGCCCGTTGTGCTGGTGCGGCGGACGCGGGTGCGTCGAGGCGATCGCCGGTCCCGCCGCCGTCGTGGCGGCGGCCCGGGCGGACGAGGCACTCGCGCGGACCGCGGACCTGACCCGCGAGGGCGGCCGGACCCGGCCGTCGGTGGCGGCGGAGTTCACCGCCGTGGTCCGTGCGGCCCGCCAGGGTGAGCCCACGGCGCGCGCCCTGCTGGACCGCTCCGCCCGCCACCTGGCCGTGGCGGTCCGCACCCTGGCCAACGTGATGGACGTGGACCTGCTGGTGCTGACCGGTTCGAGCCTGGCCGTGGCGGGGTCGGTCTACCTGCCCGTCATCCAGCGGGAGCTGGACCGGGCGTTCTTCGCCCGCGCCACCCATCCGGTCGAGGTGCGGCTGTCCACCTCGGCCGCGACCGCGCCCGCCATCGGCGCGGCCACCATGGTCCTCCAGTCCCAGCTGGTGCCGATGAGCCCGGGGCTGCGGCTGCCCGGGAACCTGGCGGAGGTCGAGGCGTCCCAGGGCTGAGGCACCCTGTCAGCCGGATCCCTCCAGCTCCTCGATGGCGCGGGACAACCACGACACCCACCCGGCCTCCACGTCGATCCCGCCGAGCAGGACCAGGCGCTGAACCCTCTCCCGCTCGGTGGTCGGCCCGCCGGGGTAGTCACGCCGCTCGAACGCGCGGTACTCCTCCAGCCGCAGCAGGTGCAGGTCGCGGTGGCGGCGCAGCTCCGGCACCAGGCCGCGCACGCCCACCACCCCGGCCGCGCGCAGGCGCAGCGGCAGCGGGTCCCGCGCGACCCGGGGATCCTCGCGTACGTCCACCCACCGCTCCAGTTCCTCCCGCCCGGCGGGCAGCACCTCGTACTCCTTGCGCTGGCCGCGGGTGGGGACCTCCGCGGGCAGCGCCCGGATCAGTCCCGTCCGTTCCAGCTTGCCCAGCTCCCGGTAGATCTGCTGGTGGGTGGCCGACCAGAAGAACCCGATCGAGCGGTCGAAGCGCCGGGCCAGCTCCAGGCCGGACGAGGGCTTCTCCAGCAGGGCGGTCAGGATGGCGTGGGGCAGGGACATGGGCGCATTCTAGGCAGCCCGCGGGCACGTCACTCCTCTGGTTCGCGCAGGCGGACCATCACCCTTCCGTCCACGACCGACGCCTCCAGGGTCTCCAGCGAGGCGGTGGCGGGTCCGTGCACGACCATCCCGTCGTCCAGGTGGAACTCGCTGCCGTGCCAGGGGCAGCGCACGCATTCGTCCACCCGTTCGCCCTCCGCCAGGGGAGCGCCCATGTGGGGGCACGCGCCCAACAGCGCGGTCACCGAACCGCCCGTCCGCGCCACCACGACCGGAACGCCGTCCACGTCACCGCCATCGAGCCCGCCGTCGGCGAACCCGTCCAGCGGGCCGAGGTCGTGCCATCCGTCGGGCACCAGGTCGGCGAGGTAGTCGGCGCTGTTGGCGCCCGCCGCGCGGTAGTAGGCGATGTGTCCGCCCAGGGATCCGCTGAACCCGATGATGCCCACACCGGTCAGGGCCAGGAACTTCCCCCAGCCCTCCCGGCCGCGGGCCCGGGCCAGCGAGGAGGCGCCGAACAGCAGGGTGCCGACGCCGTTGGCCGCCGCGTGCACCACGCCCACGCGCTGCTGCCGCTCGTGCTGCTGCGACCAGTCCGCCAGGCCGCTCACCACCGACGGAAGGGTGGTGAGCAGACCGGCGTTGACCAGCGCGTGCGCGCTGCGGCGGTGGTCTCCTGGCAGCATGTCCAGCAGCACCGCCGCCATCCAGGTGCCGATGGGCAGCTGCACGAGGATCGGATGCGTGGGATGCCCGAGCTGCACGCCGTGCAGGGCGTCGCGGACAGCGCCGGACGGGATGCGTTCGGCCAGACGTTTCATGCGGGAGACCGCGGGATCGAGCCGTTCGTCGCGTTCGATCCCGCGGATGCGTTCACCGAGTCTCATGGTGCTGCGGCTACCCCGGGTGCGCGCGTGTCACTCGCGCGTCACCGGGTTCCACGGATCCTTGAACCCGACTTTCCCGAAAACTCCCCGGGGGACCCGTCCGGAGCACCCGGGGCGGGGATCACAGGGCCGCGGCCAGGCGGGTGCCCTGGTCGATCGCCCGCTTGGCGTCCAGCTCGGCCGCCTCGTCGGCGCCGCCGATCAGGTGGGCCGCGCGCCCCGCCGCGGTCAGCTCCTCGGCGAGGTCCCGGCGGGGCTCCTGGCCCGTGCACACCACGACCGTGTCCACGTCGAGCACGCGCTTCTCCCCGCCGACGGTCAGGTGCAGCCCCTCGTCGTCGATCCGGTCGTACTCGGCCCCCGCGACCATCTCCACGCCGCGGTGGCGCAGTTCCAGGCGGTGGATCCATCCCGTCGTCTTGCCGAGCCCCGCGCCGACCTTGGTGGTCCTGCGCTGGAGCAGGTGCACACCGCGCGGCGTCGCCGGGCGCTCGGGCTTCCGGAGCCCGCCCCGGGAGGCGGGGTCGTCGTCCACGCCCCACCTGCGGAGGAACTCGTCGGTACCGACCCCGTCGCCGTCGTCGGTGAGGAACACGGACACGTCGAAGCCGATACCGCCCGCGCCGACGACCGCCACCCGGTCGCCGACCTCGACGTTTCCGCTGAGGACGTCCACGTAGCCGACCACCTTGGGGTGGTCCACACCCGGAATCCCCGGCACACGCGGGGTGACGCCCGTGGCGAGTACGATCTCGTCGTAGCCGTCCAGGTCGGCGGCGGTCACCCGGGTGCCGAGCCGTACGTCCACCCCGTGCTTGTCGAGCTGGACGCGGTAGTAGCGCAGGGTCTCGTCGAACTCCTGCTTGCCCGGCACGCGGCGGGCCAGGTTCAGCTGGCCGCCGATCTCCCCGGCCGCGTCGAACAGGGTGACCGCGTGCCCGCGCTCGGCGGCGGACACGGAGCAGGCGAGCCCGGCGGGGCCGGCGCCGACGACGGCCACGTTCTTCCTGAGGCGGGTGGGGGAGAGCACGAGTTCGGTCTCGTGGCAGGCGCGCGGGTTCACCAGGCAGGAGGTCACCTTGAGGCTGAAGGTGTGGTCCAGGCAGGCCTGGTTGCAGCCGATGCAGGTGTTGATCTCCTCGGGGGTGCCCGCCGCGGCCTTGGCGACGAAGTCGGGGTCGGCCAGGAAGGGGCGTGCCAGGGAGACCATGTCGGCGTCGCCCCCGGCGAGGACCTCCTCGGCGACCTCGGGGGTGTTGATGCGGTTGACCGCGACGAGCGGTACGGACACCAGGCCCTTCAACCTGCGCGTCACCCAGCTGTAGGCGCCGCGCGGCACGGACGTGGCGATGGTGGGGACGCGCGCCTCGTGCCAGCCGATGCCGGTGTTGATGATGGTCGCCCCGGCCTCCTCCACGGCCTTCGCCAGGCGGACCACCTCGTCGAACGTGGAGCCGCCGGGGACCAGGTCGAGCATGGACAGCCGGTAGACGAGGACGAAGTCGTCGCCGACGCGTTCGCGCACGCGCCGCACGATCTCGACGGGGAAGCGCATGCGGTTCTCGAAGGAGCCGCCCCACTCGTCCTCACGCCGGTTGGTGGCCTCGGCGATGAACTGGTTGATCAGGTACCCCTCGGAGCCCATGACCTCCACGCCGTCGTATCCGGCGTGCCTGGCCAGTTCGGCCGCGCGGGCGAAGTCATCGATGGTCCGCTCGACCTCGTCGCCGGTGAGCGCGCGCGGGGTGAAGGCGCTGATGGGGGCCTGGATCGCGCTCGGCGCGACCGAGTCCTCGCTGAAGGCGTAGCGGCCGGTGTGCAGGATCTGCATGGCGATGCGCCCGCCCTCGCGGTGCACGGCGTCGGTGACCACGCGGTGCTCCTCGGCCTCCGCCTCGGTGGTCATCTTCGCGGCACCCGTGTACGTGGCGCCCTCGGCGTTGGGGGCGATGCCGCCGGTGACGATGAGACCGACGCCGCCCCGGGCCCGCTCGGCGTAGAAGGCGGCCATCCGCTCGAAACCGCCCGGCACCTCCTCCAGACCGACGTGCATGGAGCCCATGACCACGCGGTTGGGAAGGGTCGTGAAGCCCAGGTCCAGCGGTTCCAGCAGGTGGGGGTAGTCGCCCATGTCGTCTCCTCGCGCGGTGCCTCGCGGGCCGGTGTCCGGCCGACCCGACCTCATTATGCAACAAGTTGCAAAACTGGACGCGAGTGCCCTCGGCGATCCGGTGCCCGGCGCGGCGGAGCGCCGCCGCGCCGGGAGCGGAGCGTCAGGCGAGGAAGGACTCCAGCGCGTCGACGACGGCCTCGGGCCGCTCCTCGGGGATGTAGTGGCCGCAGTCGTCGACCGCGACCACGCGCACGTCGGTGCCCTTGGCGGGCATCACCTCGCGGAGCGAGTCGTGGTTGCTCAGCACGCCGCCGAGCACGAGGAGCGGCGCCGTCACGGGCGCGTAGGTCCGCTCGTCGGCGATGTCGGTGGTGAACGCCCGGTACCAGGCGTTGCCCGCGCGGACGGCGTCGGCGGTGGAGAGGGCGCGGGCGTAGACCTCGCGGGAGCGGTCGTCGATGGAGGCGGGGTCCTTGGTGATGTGTTCGGCGAGCCAGTCGACCAGCACGCGGGCGCGCCCCTCCAGCAGCTTCTCCGGCAGCCCCAGGACCTGGTTGAAGGCGAACCACCACAGGAGGGGGCTCCCGCCCTCACCCAGCGGGGTGTTCACCGGCTGGCCGTGCTCGGGAAGCAGCCGGTACTCCGCCCACCCCCCGTCCGGGTGCGCGACGTCCAACATGCAGATCCTCCGCGTCGCCTCGGGGTGGTTGGCCGCGTACGCGTAGGCGACCATGGCGCCGATGTCGTGACCGGCGATGTCCACGGACCCCAGGTCGAGGTGGCGGACGAGCTCGCGGATGTCGCGCGCCATCGTCCTCTTGTCGTAGCCGTCGGCGGGCTTGGCGGAGCCGCCCATGCCGCGCAGGTCCACGGCGATCACCCGGTGGCGGCGTGCGAGCGCGGGCATGACCCTGTGCCACTGCCACCAGGTCTGCGGCCAGCCGCCCAGCAGGAGCAGGGGGGTGCCGGAGCCGCCCTCGACGTAGTGCAGGCGGACGCCGTTGACGTCGGCGTGGTGGCTGGTGAAGCCGCCGTCGAGCGAGCGCGCGAGTTCGGCGTCGTCCAGCGGGTGGGGTGTGGTCATGGGGGTTCCTCCGGGGTCGGGCGTCGCCCACGGCGGGCGGCGATCAACGTTCGAATGTACGAGATCATCGTACTAACGAACAGTATGTGTCAACCCCGTGCTCGCCGATCGGTACGGCATCCGCGTACAGTGGCGCCATGGCCGTACTGCACCATCCCGACACCTCGGAGATCGAGCTCGTCGACGTGCTGGCCGCCCTGGGACACCCCGTCCGTCTGGACGTCGTGCGAGCGCTGGCCGACGGCGAGGAGAGGTTCTGCGGGGAGGTCCTCTCCGGTATCCCGAAGTCGAGCATGACCCACCACTGGAGGGTCCTCCGCGAGAGCGGGGTCATCCACCAGCGCCGCGCCGGACGCAGGCTCTACATCACGCTGCGCCGCGACGAGCTCGACACCCGCTTCCCCGGCCTGCTGGACCTGGTCCTCTCGGACCGCGTCCCGGGCGGGGCCTGACCGGGACGCGGCGACGCCGGTGGGGGCGCGGGGCCAGACGCGACGCGTCCCCCGTCCCAGCGGAGGGACGGGGGACGAGGCGCCTGGTCGCGGGCTCCGTCAGTTGTGCTGACTGCCCATACCGGTGACGTGTCCGTTGCCGTCCGAGCCGGCCTCCGCGCCGTTCCCGTGGCGCATCCACACCGTGCGCTGCTGGAAGGGAATCCTGATCCCCGCGTCATCGAACGCGTCCTTGACACGCCGGCGCAGCTGGCGGGTGATGCCCCACTGCTGCAACGGCACCGTCCTGACGACCATGCGGACCGTGACGGAGTCGGCCTCCAGGGCCTGCACACCCCACACCTCCGGGTCCTCGATGAGGAACTTGCCGTGTTCGGGGTCCTGGCGCAGCTCGGCTCCGGTGCGCTCCAGGACCTCGTAGACGGTGTCGAGGTTGGAGCCGTGGTCGACGCTGACGTCGAGGATGGCGCGGGCCCAGTCCTGGCTGTCGTTCTTCACGCGCATGATCTCGCCGTTGCGGATGTACCACAGCCCGCCGTCGAGGTCGCGGATCTTGGTGATGCGCAGGCCGACGTGTTCGACCGTGCCGATCGCCTCGCCGAGGTCGACGATGTCGCCGACCCCGTACTGGTCCTCCATCATGATCAGCAGGCCCGCCATGTAGTCGGCGACCAGGGACTGCGCGCCGAAGCCGATCGCCAGTCCGACCACGCCCGCGCTGGCGAGCAGCGGGCCGAGCGCGATGCCGACCTCACCCAGGATCATGGCCAGCGCCGTGATGGTGATGACGACGGTGACGATGCTGTTCAGCACCGTTTCCAGGGTCTTGGCACGCTGCTCGCGCCGTTCCTTGGCACGGGTGTCGCCGCGCTGGAGGACGGCCATTCCGCGGCCGTTCCGGCGGGGCTTGTCGCCGTCACCGTCACCGTTCTGGACGGGCTGGGTGATGCGCTTCAGGGCGCGGTTGATCATGCGCCTGCCCACGGCCCGTGCCAGGACGGCGACGACGATGATGAGGAGGATGCTCAGGAGCGTGCTGACGAGAGCCCCGGCGTTCTCACTCAGCCAACCCGGCACGCTGAGGGCCTGCTCGGCCAGCCCCTCTTGGGCGAGGTTCATGTGGGGTGACATGGGATGGTTGCCTTCTTGTTCGTAGGGACGGAGGTCTTCCGGGTCGGCGTCCAGGAGGGAGTGTGCGCGGAGCCTGCGCTGTTGGATGCGCACCCGTCACTTCTGCCCCGACCGTCCCCCCGAGGGTAGGGGGGACGAACCGCCCGGTCAGGTGAAGGGCGAGGAGGGAGAGGGAGGTCGCAGCGGGGCCCGTCACCGGCCGTCGGTGCCGCGGAAGGCGCGTCGGTAGGCCTGCGGGCTGGTGCCGACGACCTGTCGGAAACGTTCGCGGAACGCGGTGGGGGAGCCGAACCCCGCCCGCGTCGTCGACGACGGCGACCTGGTGACCGCTGCCGGGGTCACCTCCGGGCTGGACCTGGGCCTGTACCTGCTGGAACGCGAGGTGGGCCCGCGCGTCGCCCACTCCGTCGAGCGGCTGTTCTCCCACGAGCGCCGCGGCGTCGTCTGGCGGGCCGAGGGCCCCGAGGCCGTCGCGTGAACCGCCCGCACACCACGAGGAGCACAGAGGACATGTCGGTCGATGGAACCTGGGACCTGACCATCACCACGCCGGTCGGCAGGCTGCGGCCGACCGTGCGCATCACCGGGGAGGGCGGCGAGCTGACCGGAACCGCCCTGGGTGCCGGGGAGGAGGTGGAGCTCACGGACCTGGCCCTGGACGGTGACCGCCTCACCTGGCGCCAGGCGGTCACCAGGCCGATGCGCCTCGACCTCGCCTTCGACCTGACCGTCGAGGGGGACCGGATGGCCGGGACGTCGAGGGCCGGGCGGCTGCCCGCCTCCAGCGTCGTGGCCCGGCGCCGGACGGACGACGGTTCCGCAGAGGCCAACGGAGACCGAAACTGAGGCTGCGAACGACGAAGGCCCCGACCGGTGTCCGGTCGGGGCCTTCCGCCTGCTGGCCCCTCGGGGGTTTCGGAGGGTCGTCCCCCTGGGAGATGCTTCGGCCCGTGGGGAGGACGACCGAGGGTCGTCGACCATCACGGGCTCTTCGGGGGTTTCGGGGGGTCGTCCCCCTGGGAGATGCTTCGGCCCGTGGGGAGGACGACCGAGGGTCGTCGACCATCACGGGCTCTTCGGGGGTTTCGGGGGGTCGTCCCCCTGGGAGATGCTTCGGCCCGTGGGGAGGACGACCGAAGGTCGTCGACCACCACGGGCTCTTCGGGGGTTTCAGGGGGTCGTCCCCCTGGGAAATGCTTCGGCCCGTGGGGAGGACGACCGAAGGTCGTCGACCACCACGGGCCGCTCGCGGAGGATAGGGGATTCGAACCCCTGAGGCGTTGCCGCCAACACGCTTTCCAAGCGTGCGCCCTAGGCCACTAGGCGAATCCTCCGCGAACAACTCTACATGCCGTCACGGAGTGCTCTGAACAGGTTTTCGCGATCTCCCGGAAGCACCCGTGCTCCGTGCCCGGGTTCACGGGACGCGGCTGGAGGTCACCCCGCTGATGGCGTTGTTTCGGAAGGCGTCCACGAACAGCGAGTGGTCGGCCCGGGTCTGGGCCGCGTACCGGTGCGCGAAGTCCACGCACCACCGCGTGAACTCCGTCTCGCGGCCGTCGAGCACCTCCATGACCGCCTCCTCCGTCTGGCCGCGCACCAGAGTGGCGTCCGCGTGCGAGTCGGACACGCAGTGCGCCTTGGCGGTGGCACGACCCAGGTAGTCCAGCACCGGCGCGATCTCCGCGGGCTCGGTGAGGTCGTTCCAGTCCAGGTCGTTGGTGTAGGGGGAGACCTCGCTCACCACGAAGCCCACGCCGTCCAGCTCGGTGTGGCCCAGCAGCGGGTCGGCGTGCGCCTGGAGCGCGCGTTGGGACACGGCCGTGCGGTGCCCGTGGTCCCTGAAGTAGTCCATGATGCGCTGGTCGGTCACCACCCGGGACGGCGCGGCCACGTTGCCCTGCTTCATGGACAGCACGATGTCGTTGTCCCACGCCTCCGACTGGCCCTCGATGAGCAGGGTGTAGGCGGGCAGGCCCGCCGAGCCGATCCCGAAGCCGCCGCTGCCCACCACGTCCTTGACCGCGTAGTTCAGCGACGCGAACCGCCGGTCCTCGGGGATGGTCCCCAGGTAGGTCTCGTAGGCCTTCATGACCCGTTCCCGCTCGGCGTCGTCCAGGCGCCGCGCCCGGGGACCCTCGGTGAACCGGCGGGTGTACCCGTCGCGGGTCGTCATGGACGTCAGCATCTCGGCGCGGCTGTTGAGCCGTGTCCTCTGGAGTACGTCGTGCACGGTGCCGTCGGTGTTGCCCAGCTTGAGCGAGAACTCCGAGTCGCGGGACGTCGTCGCGAACTCGCGCACCTGGCTGATGTAGGCGTTGACGTAGTGCGGTACGAGCAGGCCGATGTCGTTGTCGGACAGGGCCTTCTGCCAGCCCATGACCCCGATGCTGGCCACGAACCTGAGCACGTCCCAGGTGAAGTGGCCGAGGTAGGCCTCGTCGAAGTCGTTGACGTCGAACACCAGACGGCCGGTGGAGTCCATGTAGGTGCCGAAGTTCTCCGCGTGCAGATCGCCCTGGATCCACACCCGTGAGGTTCGTTCGTCGGCCCAGGGGTCGTCCATGTCCGAGACGTCGTTGTAGAAGAGTGCTGCGCTGCCCCTGTAGAAGGCGAAGGGGTTGGCCGCCATCTTGCGGAACTTGACGCGGAACGCGGCGGGGTCGGAGGCCATCAGGTCCGAGAAGGCGTTCTCCAGGGTGGCCACGATGAGGTCGCGGCGGTCACGGGAGCTGTCCGTGGTGTCCAAGGGGTCGATCATGCCGTCCATGGTCTCTCCGAGAGCGGTGTTTGCTCCAGTTGTGACGCATGCACCCGTTCCGTTCGTTCCCACGGATCCGTCCGAAGGACGGGATGTCGCGCAGACGGTTGCCCGAGCAGTCCGGAGGTCGGATACACTCGAGGCAGACCCCTCGTGCGGCGTCACCCCATGAACCTCCCCAGGGCCGGAAGGCAGCAAGGATAAGTGGGCTCTGGCGGGTGCGCGGGGGGTCCTTCTCTTTCTCCGGCCCGGTCGAACCCCTCCCGGTCTGCGCCAACCGGCGCGAGTTGTCACCGCTCGCGGGTTGAATGGACACGTGGCAGGGACCAGGGGAGTGATCACACCGTGAGCATCGCGCTGTACCGCAAGTACCGCCCCGCGACGTTCGGGGAGGTGCGCGGGCAGGAACACGTGACGGACCCGCTGCGCCAGGCGCTGCGCAGCGGACGGATCAACCACGCCTACCTGTTCAGCGGACCGCGCGGCTGCGGCAAGACCACCAGCGCCCGCATCCTGGCCCGCTCCCTCAACTGCGTGGAGGGCCCCACCCCGGACCCCTGCGGCACCTGCGACTCCTGTGTGGCGCTGGCCCCCGACGGCGGCGGCAGCATCGACGTCATCGAGATCGACGCCGCCTCCCACGGTGGTGTGGACGACGCGCGCGACCTGCGCGAACGGGCCTTCTTCTCGCCGGTCAACTCGCGCTACAAGATCTACATCATCGACGAGGCGCACATGGTGACCCGCGAGGGTTTCAACGCGCTCCTCAAGCTGGTGGAGGAACCCCCGCCGCACCTGAAGTTCGTGTTCGCGACCACCGAGCCCGAGAAGGTCATCGGAACGATCCGCTCGCGGACCCACCACTACCCGTTCCGCCTCATCCCGCCGAGCACCCTCAAGGAGCTCATGGAGGACCTGCTCAAGCAGGAGGGCATCTCCTACGACCAGGCCGCGCTGCCGCTGGTCGTGCGCGCGGGCGCGGGCTCGGCGCGTGACACGCTCTCGGTCCTGGACCAGCTCATCGCCGGTTCGGGCGAGGACGGCATCACCCGTGAGGGCGCCGTCTCCCTGCTGGGTTACACCGACTCCAGCCTGCTCGGCGAGATGGTCGACGCGCTCGGCGCCCGCGACGGTGCCGCCGTGTTCGGGTTGATCGACCGCATGGTGGAGGGCGGCCACGACCCGCGCCGGTTCACCACCGACCTGCTGGAGCGCTTCCGCGACCTGGTCGTCCTGGCCGCCGTGCCCGACGCCCTGGACAAGGGACTGATCAACGTCGCGCCCGAGGCGACCGAGCAGATGAAGGACCAGGCGTCACGCCTGGGCCCGGCCGAGCTCACCCGCGCGGCCGACATCCTCAACCAGGGCCTGACCGAGATGCGCGGGGCCACCGCGCCCCGGCTGCTGCTGGAACTCATGTGCTCGAGGGTCCTGCTGCCGGGCACCGACGGAGACCAGGGGGTGGCCCTGCTGGCACGTCTGGAGCAGATGGAGCGCCGGATCGCCTCCGGTGCCGTCGCTCCTCCCACGGCGCCGGGCCGACCCGCCTCCGCGCCGGTCTCCCCGACGGTTCCCTCCGAGCCCGTGCGGGCGGCCCCCGCGCCTTCCGTCACCGCTCCGGCACCTGAGGCCGCACCGGCCGCACCGGCCGCGCCGAGGCCCGAACCCGCCCCGGCCCCCGCCGAACGGAGTGCCGAGCCCACGGGCTGGGACGTCCCGGCCCGGCCGAGCGCTCCCGCGCGAGCCCAGGCACCCGCTCCGTCCGGCGGCCCGCTCGACCTGGGGCGTGTGCAGGGCGCGTGGAGCCAGATCCTGGAGTCGGTCAAGGGCCGACGCCGGTTCACCTGGATGGTGCTGAGCGGCAGCGACGTCCGTCCGGTCGGTGTGGAGGGCAACACCGTCCTGCTCGGCTTCGCGCGGCCCAACGACGCCAAGGGTTTCAGTAACAGCGGCAGCGACCAGGTGGTCGCCGCCGCGATCCAGCAGGTCCTCGGGGCGGAGGTGCGCGTCGCCGCGGCTGGCAGCGCCGCCGCGGCGTCCGCCGCGCCCGCGCGCAGGCCCGAACCCGCGCGTCCGGCGGAGCCCGCAGGGTGGGACGCGCCCGCGCGACCCGGCGCACCCGAGCCCGGACCGGCTCCGGAACCCGCCCCGGCACCGGGGCCCGCTTCCGAACCCGCGCCCGCGGCGGAGGCCGCACGGGCAGCGCGGCCCGCACCGGACGGTCCACCGCCCGACCGCATCGTCACCGGGCTCCAGGAGCCGCCGCCCGACCCCTACGAGGACGCGTCCGCCGCGCCCCCGCCCGAGTACGGTGACCCGTCGTCCGCGGAGCCCTCCCGGGCGTCGAGTCCCTCCCCGGAGCCCGCCCGGCGGCAGCCGGAGTCCGGGGCCCCCTCGGCCGCCACGGGAACGGCGTCCCCGGGCGGTTCCGCGCCCTCGAACGGCTCCGCGTCACCGGGAGCCGGGCTCATCGAGTCCGAGCTCGGCGGCCGGGTCATCGAGGAGATCGAGCACGAGGCACCGGACGCCTCCCTGTGAGGCGGTGACCGCCAGGGTTCCCCGGCTCGCCGCCGTCGACACCCCGCGGTGACGCGGCAAGCGGAGACCCGGGAGCCCTGGGATCGTCCGCGGGAGGGTCCCGCGCGTTTCCCGTCCCCGGTCAGACCGCCTGGCGGTCCCGGGGGCGCAGGGCGCGCAGCACCGTGTCGACCAGTTCGTCCACGTACTCGTGGGTGAGCGGCCCGGTGCGCAGCAGCCAGCGGTGGTGGATCGGTCCGGTGAACAGTTCCACGGCCAGCCCGAGGTCGGTCTCCGGATCGACCTCGCCCGCGTCCACGGCGGAGCGCAGCCGGTCCCTGATCGCCTCGGTGTTGGGACGGAGCAGCCGCTCACTGACGGCCTCGGCGAAGTCCGGGTCGTTCTGGAGTTCGGTGGTGAACGCCCGCGTGGTCCGGTCCATCTCGGGGATGCGGAACTCGTCCACCGTGGCGCGGAACACCGTCTTCAGGTCCGCGGCCAGATCGCCGGTGTCGGGCAGGGGATCACCCGCGTTCCCGCCGGTCAGCGCAGTGAAAACGTCGAAGACCACGGCCGCCTTGGACGGCCACCAGCGGTAGATGGTCTGCTTGCCCACCCTGGCCCTGGCGGCGATCGCCTCCATGGTCAGCTTCGCGTATCCGACCTCGCCCATCAGCTCGGTGGCGGCGTCGAGGATGGCGCGGTGCGCGCGTTCGCTGCGGCGCCGGGGATCGGGGCCTCGGCGGTTCCGGGACTCTCCCTGTGCGGTGTTCTCCATACCCGCCACGGTAGCCGCTGAAAAATGACGAGACGTATCGTCTTGACTTCGCTACCCTCTCCGGAGTTGGATCAACTCAGCGAGACGTCTCGTCTCGCACAGAGGGAAAGGAGGTCCGCATGGCCAGGAACGGCAACAACCTTCTCGGCGTCGGCGGACAGCGCACCACCGTCTCCCGCTCCACTCTCCGCGGGGGCAAGGCCGGCGGCAAGGGAGGACCCAGCGCCGACGCGGTGGAGCACAAGCAGGAGCTCCTGCGCAAACTCCGGGAGAAGAGCGGCAGGAACCCGAAGAGGCCCGAGAGCGGTGTCGAGGGACGGGTGTGAGCGCGCGGCGGCGGCCCCGCCGCGGGGTCACCGCTACTCACCGCCGCCCGAGGGGGATCCGGTCCTCGGGCGGGCGAGGTCACACCTTCCAGCTCCGGCTCTCCGGCGAGTCCAACCACACCCGGTGCGTGCCGTCGGCCTCCACCGAGAGCCCGAACCGGTCGGGTCCGGGCTCGCCCAGATCCGTCCACAGCTCCAGGGCCTCCTCGAACTCGTCCCAGATGCTCCTCGGGCCGCCCTGCTCGATCATCCACGAGGTGCCGTAGGGATACACGCGCACCCACGAGCCGCCGTCCTGGTCGAACACCCACACGCCCGACCCGGTGCCGATCCAGCGCCGCCGCACCCGCCAGCCGGGCACCATCACCGACAGCGCGAACGCTGACGGGAACGCCATCAGCGACGCCATGGGGTCGGTCTGGGTGAGCCGGTACTCGTCGGGCTGCTGCCCCGAGTCCCGCACCAGACGCGTCGGGGCGTCGGCGGAGCGCAACGGCACGAACCCCACACCCCCGTGGAAACTCGCCCGCGCGGAACCGTCCCCGGGGCACTCCATCCGCGCGATCACCCCGGCCCCCTCCAGCAGCCCCCACGGGCACACCACCAGGCCGTCGGGGCGCAGCTGTTCCATCCACGCGGGCGGTACCCGTCGCACACCGCAGGTCGAGGTGATCCGGTCGTAGGGGGCGTTGTCCGGGCAGCCCCCGTACCCGTCGTCCAGGAGGATGGTGGGGGAGTAGCCCTCCACGCGAAGCCTCTCCCGGGCGCTCCCGGCCAGGCGGGGATCGATCTCCACGGAGGTGACGGCGCCGTCGCCCAGCCGGTGTGCCAGCAGGGCGGTGTTCCAGCCGGTCCCGGTGCCCACCTCCAGGACCTTCTGCCCGTTGGCGAGGTCGGCCAGTTCCAGCAGGCGGGCGAGCACCCTGGGCGCCGAACTGGACGAGGTCGCCGCCTCCGCGCGCTCCCGTGCTTCCTGTTCCCGTGATGCGAGCTCCTCCCCCGGCTGCGGGAGGCCGAACTCGTCCACCCGGGTGACGATGGCGTTGTCGGCGTACACGGCCGCGAGCCACCGCTCCGGGTTGCTGTTGGCGTTCAGAGCGGTTCCGTGTGCGGTCAGCGCGCCCGTCTCGGGGATGAACCGGTGCCGGAGCACGGCCCGGAACGTGTCGATGAGGGCGGCGTCGGTCAGCGTGCCGTCCGCGACCATCGCCTCGACCAGCGCCGAGTGGCGTTCCCTGGCGGTTAACACGTCCTCAGTCCCCCGTGGTTTTTGGTCCTGCCGTCGGCGCCCGAGAGCGCCGCCGGGACTTTTGTGCCCCGCGGGGCACCATTTCAACCGAGAGTGATGTTAGTACCACTCTTCGCTCCCGACCCTGGTGGAAACCCCGGGAGTCGCCCCGGGCCGTGGACGGGGAGCGGGACCGGCCCCGGTGTCCCTCCCGACCCGGGGGCGGTCCGCGCGCCTCCCGCGGGCTATCCCGCCGTGGCGGCCGGGGGATAGTCCACGTACCCCCGGGGGCCGGAGATGTAGTGGAAGTTCTTTTCCCGGATGCGTGCCCAGGGAATCCCGGCGGCGATCCGCTCCACCGCGTCCGGATTGGAGATGTAGGGGCGTCCCACCGACACGAGGTCCGTGCGCCCGTCCGCCACCAGCCGGGCGGCGCTCTCCGGGGTGGTCTCCTCGTGCTCACCGGTGTTGCCCACCAGGGTCCCGCTCCAGCGCGGACGCAGGTCGTCCAGGGCCGGGTAGGCCGGATCATCCGTGACGTGCAGGTACGCCAGCCCGAGCGGGTCCACGGCGGCCAGCAGTTCCCGGTAGACGGGCGCCGGATCGCGTTCGACCATCCCGAATTGGGGGTTGCCCGGCGCGATCCGCAGTCCCATCCGCTCGGCGCCGACCGCGTCGGCCACCGCCTCGGTCACCTCCACGGCGAACCGGATCCGTCCGGCCGTGTCTCCTCCGTAGCGGTCCGTGCGCAGGTTGGTGTTGTCGGCGAGGAACTGGTGCGGCAGGTAGCTGTTGGCCCCGTGGACCTCGACCCCGTCGAAGCCCGCGCGGATCGCGGCGCGTGCAGCGTCGGCGTGGTCGGTGACGGCCTGGCGCACCTCGGCGGTGGTCATCGCGCGCGGGACCACGGAGTCCACCTTGCCGTCGAGCGTGTGCAGGGGTCCGGGCGCGCGCACCGCGGAGGGCGCGAGGGGAACGCCGCCGTCCTGTCGGTTGGCCGGGTGGCCGTTGCGTCCCGCGTGCATGATCTGGGCGAATATCCGGCCGCCCGCGGCGTGCACGGCGTCGGTGACCCGACGCCAGGCCTCCACCTGCTCCTCGGTGAACAGGCCGGGCTGGTTGAGGTACTGCTGACCGGTCGGGCTCGGCGCGATGCCCTCGGAGACGATCAGCCCCGCTCCGGCGCGTTGCGCGTAGTACTCGGCCATCACCGGCCGCGGGACCGCGCGGCGGTCGGCGCGCAGGCGGGTCATGGGCGCCATGACCACCCGGTTGGGCAGGGTGAGGCGGGGAAGCGCGTACGCGTCGAGCAGCGGATTCACTGCCGTCCCGGCGGCCGGACCGGCGGTGGAGGACGTGGCGTTCCTGCTTGTCGTGTTCATGAGCCGAGCGTAGAATCTGACATCCATGTCAGATTCAACCCCTTGTGCTGCACATCACAGGAGGAGCGGTGCGCATCGGTGAGCTGTCGCGGCGGACCGGGGTCAGTCCCCGCTCGCTGCGCTACTACGAGGAGCAGGGGCTGCTCGCCTCCGTCCGGACCCCCGGCGGGCACCGCGAGTACGGGGAGGACGCCCTCGAACGGGTCGACCGCATCCAGTGCCTGTTCGCCGCGGGACTCAACAGCGACACCGTGCGCGAACTCATGCCCTGCATGTACGCCCACGAACGCGGCGACCCGGCGCCCGACCTGCTGGACGGGCTCCGGGCCGAACGAGCGCGCGTCGACGCCGCCATCCGCCAGCTGGAGCGGACCAGGGACGCGCTGGACGTGGTGATCGGCAACGCCGCCTCCTGACGCCGGGTGCCGCGACGTTGACGGAAACCCAGGGTCCGGGTGGGGCGGTCGGCTCCGATCGGCGAGGTCAGGGGAGATCAGGGGCTCGTGAGGATGACGAGCCGCTGTGTCGCCCGGGTCATCGCGACATAGCGGTCGACCGCTCCCTCGATGCCCCCGCCGAACCTCTCCGGGTCGACGAGGACGACCAGGTCGAACTCCAGCCCCTTCGCCATCTCCGGGGTCAGCGACCGGACGCGGGAGGTCGCCCGGAACGCGGGGTCGCCGATGACGCAGGCGGTCCCCTCCGCGTTCTCGGCGAGCCAGGTGGCGAGGACCGTGTCCAGGTCCGCGACGGGTCCGTGGACGACGGGGACACCGCCGCTGCGGATGGATGTCGGCACGTTGGCGTCCGGGAGCGCGGCCCGGATGACCGGTTCGGCCTCCGCCATGACCTCCTCCGGCGTCCGGTAGTTGATGCTCAGGGAGGCCAGGGTGATCCGGTCGAACCCGACCCGTTCGAGCCGTTCCCGCCATGACTCCCCGAACCCGTGCCTGGCCTGGGCGCGGTCCCCCACGATGGTGAAGCTCCGGGACGGGCACCGGAGCAGCAGCATCTGCCACTCCGCGTCGGTCAGCTCCTGTGCCTCGTCCACGACGACGTGAGCGAACGGACCGGCGAGCGGGTCCCGTTCGGCGCCGGGCAGCGCGCTCTCGTCGACCAGGCTGTTGCGCAGGTCCCCTCCGTGCAGCATCGTCACCAGGCCCTCACCGTCGTCGTCGGCTTCGAGCAGGTTGTCGATGACGGCGGACATGCGCTCGCGTTCGGCCGCCTCGGCCGCCTCGTACCGCCGCCTGCGCCGTGACGCCTCCGGGTCGCCGAGCCGCCGGTGCGCCGCGTCCAGGAACGGCAGGTCGGACACCGTCCAGGCCTGGGGGTCCTCGCGCTGCAACGTCCGGACCTCGTCGACGTCGAGCCAGGGAGCGCACCTGCGCAGGTAGGCGGGTACCGACCACAGGTCTCCGACGAGGTCGGTCGCCTCGATCAGCGGCCACGCGCGGTACAGGGTCCTCATCAGCTCCGTGTCCCGTCGCAGCGACGCCCGGAGCATGTCGGGTGTGACGTCCTCGTCGTCATGCTTGTCCGCCAGGATCGCGACCAGTTCCTCCAGGATCTGGTCGCGTGCCTCGTTGTGCGGAACGCCCGGGTCCAGCGACGCGAACGCCTCGGCCCAGTCGTCGGGGCCCAGCCAGAGATCGAACCAGTCCGTCGTGACCGTCATCCCCCGAGTGGGCGGCTGTTCGTAGAACCTGACGGCCGGTTCGATCGCCTCCACCAGGTCCGCGGACGCCTTCAGACGGGCGACCTCGGGGTCGGCCTCGTCCACCGCCGCGGCCCCCTCGGGGACGAGGTCCCGCAGGGTGCGGGTCCGTACGCCCTCCTCCCCGAGACTGGGGAGGACGTCGGCGACGTAGGCCAGGTAGGGCTGGTGCGGACCGACGAACAGCACACCGCCCCGACGGTGGCCGAGACGCGAGTCGGAGTAGAGGAGGTGGGCGGTGCGGTGCAGGGCGACGACGGTCTTCCCCGTACCCGGGCCGCCGTCGACGACGAGCGCGCCGCCGGAGCCCGCGCGGATGACGGCGTCCTGGTCGGCCTGGATGGTGCCGAGCACGTCCCGCATGCGGGACGACCGGTTGGCGCCCAGGCTGGCGATGAAGGCGGACTGGTCGTCGAGCGCGGCGTGCCCCTCGAATCCGTCCGCGGTGAACACCTCGTCCCAGTAGTCGCTGATCCGGCCGCGGGTCCAGCGGTACCTGCGGCGGGGCCNGAAGAACGGTTCGGCCGCGGGCGAGCGCCAGTCGAGCAGCAGACGGCGCCCCTCGCCGTCGGTGAGGCCGGTCCGTCCGACGTACACGGGCTCGGCGCCGTCCTCACCGACGACGCGCCCCAGGCACAGGTCCAGGCCGAAACGGCGCAGGGTGCGCAGACGGGCGGCCATCTGGTGGATCTCCCTGTCCCGTTCCATGACCTCCCGGCCCGTGCCGCGGGGCGCCCTGCGCCTGGCGTCGAGGCGGTCGGACAGCTCGGTGATCGACTGTTCGAGGCTCTCCGTGATGGCCGCGAAGTGCCGCTCGTCGTCGGCGACCAGGGCCGGGTCGGCTTTGGGAGAGAGGTGTTCGGGAAGGTCAAAAGCGCTGGTGGCCTGCGGTTTCACGCCGTCTCCCCTGTGGTGGGTTCTGCTCACGATCGACGATTGTGCGGCATGACCCGGGTCTTGCCGCAAGCCCCGGGGTGCGCTATAAGTTAAGAGTGGCGGGGAGTGCCCGGAATCCTCCCCCGGCCGCCCGGAGCCGAGCGCGGGCGGCGGCCCCTCCCCCCGCGACCGTGGTGCCGCCCGACGTCCCCGAGGCGCGCGGGACGCGCTTCCGGCCCCTTCACCACCGAGCTCGGACCCACGCTTCCGGACGTCACTCGCCGTGCGCGCCCACATGTTCCCTATGACCGGTTACGCTCGCAGCAACAGCGACATCACAGCGAGAACCAGCACCGAGCGTGCGGCGAGGAGACGGCCGTGAACCCTGGCGGAATGGACATGCAGGCCCTGCTCCAGCAGGCCCAGCAGATGCAGCAGCAGCTCGTGGAGGCCCAGCAGGCACTGGAGGACGCCGAGGTCGAGGGCACCTCCGGCGGTGGCCTGGTCAAGGTCAAGCTGAGCGGACGCGGACAGGTCGAGGACATCACCGTCGACCCCCAGGCGGTCGACGCCGCGGACGCCGAGGAGAGCGCCCAGACCGTGGCGGACCTGGTCCTGGCGGCCATCCGTGACGCCGAGGCGCAGGTGGAGCGGCTCCAGCAGGAGAAGATGGGCCCGCTCGCCCAGGGCCTGGGCGGCGGTGGTATGCCGGGCATGCCCGGTCTTCCCGGCTTCTGAGCGGGGACCGGAAAGGTCGCCCGGCCCGGCCTCACGCGCCGTGACCTTGTACCCGTGGCGGGTCCCGACGTACCCGTGGCGGGTCCCGACCGCTCGACCCCGTCGTGGGTACGAGGTCAGCACGTCAGCACGGGCCAGGGTCCATCACGCCACGTCGGCGACGTTTCCGGTCACCTCAGCGGGGGCGCTCTCCGGGGCTGGTCCCGGGGGACCGGCCCCGGGTCCGTCCCCGGCCCGGCCCGTGTACGAGGCGGTCCGTCCCTCCGGATACGGTGGGGAGGAGGGGAGACGGACCGCCCCGAAGATCCGGTCCGACCTGGTGGGTAGGCGATGTACGAAGGCGCGGTGCAGAATCTGATCGACGAGCTCGGGCGGCTGCCCGGCGTCGGTCCGAAAAGCGCGCAACGCATCGCCTTCCACCTGCTGTCCGCCGAGCACGCGGACGTCAAACGCCTCGTCAACGCGCTTGTCGAGGTCAAGGAGAAGGTGCGCTTCTGCTCGGTCTGCGGCAACGTCGCCGAAGAGGACCAGTGCCGCATCTGCCGCGACGCCCGCCGCGACCCCGCGGTCATCTGCGTGGTCGAGGAGTCCAAGGACGTCGTGGCCATCGAGCGCACCCGCGAGTTCCGGGGCCGCTACCACGTCCTGGGCGGCGCCATCAGCCCCATCGAGGGCGTGGGCCCCGACGACCTGCGCATCAAGGAACTCATGACCCGCCTGGCCGACGGCCAGGTGACGGAGCTGATCCTGGCCACGGATCCCAACCTGGAGGGAGAGGCCACCGCGACCTACCTGGCGCGGCTGGTCAAACCCATGGGGTTGAAGGTCACCCGTCTGGCCAGTGGGCTGCCGGTGGGCGGCGACCTGGAGTACGCCGACGAGGTCACCCTCGGCCGCGCCTTCGAGGGTCGCCGCAGCCTGGAGTTCTAGCTCACACTCGCAGTCAATCGGAGTGAAACGCGAATAACCTCCGCCTGACGGGGTAAGCCCGAGCGCTGGTGTGTCAAGACGCCACGCCCTCCCGTCGCAGGTCGGACGGGGTCGACGAGGACGTCGCTGGCTACACTCCATTTCATTGTCTTGATCCCAACTCCTCAGGAGCATCGATCGTGGCCCTAATCGTGCAGAAGTACGGTGGGTCTTCCGTGGCCGACGCGGAAGCCATCAAGCGAGTAGCCCAAAGGATCGTGGCTCAGAAAAAGGCGGGACATGACGTCGTGGTCGTCGTCTCCGCGATGGGCGACACGACCGACGAACTGTTGGACCTGGCCGAGCAGGTCTCTCCGATGCCCCCGGCGCGCGAGCTCGACATGCTCGTCACCGCGGGTGAGCGCATGTCCATGGCACTCGTGGCGATGGCCATCGAGAACCTCGGTTACGAGGCACGCTCCTTCACCGGCTCCCAGGCCGGTGTCATCACCACGTCGTTGCACGGCAACGCCAAGATCATCGACGTGACGCCCGGACGTATCCAGGAGGCCGTCGGCGAGGGCGCGATCTGCATCGTCGCCGGTTTCCAGGGCGTCTCCCAGGACACCAAGGACATCACGTCCCTGGGCCGTGGCGGCTCCGACACCACCGCCGTCGCCCTCGCGGGCGCGCTCAACGCCGACGCCTGCGAGATCTACAGCGACGTGGACGGTGTGTTCACCGCCGACCCGCGCGTCGTTCCCACCGCGCGGCGCATCCCGCAGGTCTCCTACGAGGAGATGCTGGAGATGGCCGCCAGCGGTACCAAGATCCTGCACCTGCGCTGCGTCGAGTACGCGCGCCAGTACAACATCCCCCTGCACGTCCGCTCGTCGTTCAGCCAGAAGCCCGGCACGTGGATCGTTTCGGAAGTCGAGGAAAGCGAAGGCATGGAACAGCCCATCATCTCCGGGGTCTCCCACGACCGGAGCGAAGCCAAGATCACCGTCGTCGGCGTCCCCGACAAGGTCGGTGAGGCCGCGACGATCTTCAAGGCGCTCGCGGACGCCGAGATCAACATCGACATGATCGTGCAGAACGTGTCGGCGGTCTCCACCTCCCGCACCGACATCTCCTTCACCGTCCCCAAGGACTTCGGCAAGGAGGCGGTCGCCGCGCTGAAGAAGGTGCAGGACAAGGTCGGCTACGACTCCCTGCGCTACGACGACAAGATCGGCAAGGTCTCGCTGATCGGCGCGGGCATGCGCTCCTACCCGGGTGTCACCGCCCGCTTCTTCGACGCGATCGCCACCTCGGGCACCAACGTGGAGATGATCTCCACCTCGGAGATCCGCATCTCGGTGATCGTCGAGGAGGACCAGATCGACGCGGCCGTCCGCGCCGCCCACAGTGAGTTCAGGCTCGACGCCGACCAGGTCGAGGCTGTCGTGTACGGAGGTACCGGCCGATGAGTAACCGTCTTCCCACCCTGGCCATCGTCGGCGCCACCGGCGCCGTGGGCACCGTGATGCTGGACATCCTGACCCAGCGCGAGAACGTCTGGGGCGAGATCCGCCTCGTCGCCTCCCCGCGCAGCGCGGGCAAGGTCCTGAGCGTGCGCGGCGAGGACGTCGTGGTCCAGGCCCTGGCCCCCGAGGTCTTCGACGGCGTCGACGTCGCCATGTTCGACGTTCCGGACGAGGTGTCCAAGGAGTGGGCGCCGATCGCCGCCGCCCGCGGCGCGGTCGCCGTCGACAACTCCGGCGCGTTCCGCATGGACCCCGACGTCCCGCTCGTGGTGCCCGAGGTCAACGCGGACCAGGTCCGCAACCGCCCGCGCGGCATCATCAGCAACCCCAACTGCACCACCCTGTCGATGATCGTGGCGATCGGTGCCCTGCACCGCGCCCACGGCGTCACCGACCTGGTGGTCTCCTCCTACCAGGCCGCCTCCGGCGCCGGCCAGGAGGGCATCGACACCCTGCGCGACCAGATGGCCAAGGCCGGTGCCGACCGCAGCCTCGGCGAGAAGGCGGGCGACGTGCGCGCCGCCGTCGGCGAGCTGGGCCCGTTCCCGGCGCCGCTGGCCTACAACGTCGTGCCGTGGGCGGGTTCGCTCAAGGACGACGGCTGGTCCTCCGAGGAGCTGAAGGTCCGCAACGAGTCCCGCAAGATCCTGGGCCTGCCCGACCTGCGCGTCTCGGCCACCTGCGTCCGCGTCCCCGTGATCACCACCCACGCGCTGGTCGTCCACGCGACCTTCGCCGACGAGGTGACCGCCGACGCCGCCCGTCAGGTGCTCGGCTCCGCCGAGGGCGTCGTGGTCCAGGACGACCCGGCCAACGGCGAGTTCCCGACCCCGGCCGACGTCGTGGGCACCGACCCGACGTGGGTCGGCCGTGTCCGCCAGTCGCTGGACGACCCGAGGTCGCTGGACCTGTTCCTGTGCGGGGACAACCTGCGCAAGGGCGCCGCGCTGAACACCGCGCAGATCGCCGAGGTCGTGGCCAAGGAGTTCACCCAGGCCTGACCGCACGGGTTCTTCCGCCGGTCGTCGACCGGTGAGGGCGGTGGTCTCCTTCCTTCGTGGAGGAGGCCACCGCCCTTCTCGTGTCAGTACCGGCGCGGGTCGCCGGAGCGGCGGGGCCGGGCCAGTGTCAGTTTGTAGAGGAGTCGACACTGCTCGGCCGACCCGATGAGGTCGGAGGTCTCCACCGGCCGGTTGCCGCTGAAGTGGGTGCGCTCCACCACCAGCACGGGCACCCCCGGCGCCGAACCGAGCAGGGAGGCCTCGGAGTCGCGCAGGGCGCGTATGCCCACCTCCTCCACCACGCGGTCGACCGGGTGGCCCGCCGCGCTGAGCCGTTCGAGCAGTCCGGTGTTGGGGGCGCTGTCGAAGGGTGTGCGCAGGGTGCCCACGGTCAGGGCCGCGGGCTCCCAGGACCGGTGCAGGGTGATGGGCAGTTCCGAGGACAGCCCACGCGAGGTGGTGCGGTACACCGGGTCGCCCTCGCGCAGCCGGAGCCGGGAGCTCAGCGGCGGGGAGCACTGCTCCTGCTGGGTGCCGATCGCCTCACGGCTGAGCCGTCCCAGACCGGAGCCGGAGGAGGAGTCGGTCCGGCAGATCCGGAAGAGTTCGGGGACGGTGCGTACGTAGTACCCGGAGCCGGGGCGGGACTCGACCAGACCCTCGGTGACCAGGAGTCGGAGCGCGGTGCGGGAGATCTGCTCGCTGACGCGGTAGGAGCGGGCCAGCCGGGTCCGCGAGGGGAGTCGCGTGCCGGGTGGCAGCTCCCCGCTCAGGATCGGCTCGCGCAGCTGTTCGGCCAGCCAGAGGTACCTGGGTTGCCTGACCACGGTCACGGGGTCCCGGTCGTGGTGCCTTCCGTCGTCCGTTGGCCTCTGTGCCTCCCCGGCGGAACGGGGGTGGGGTGGTGTTCACGGATGCCGGTTCCGCCACCGTCTCCGGTGCGGACTCCGGTGGTGAGGAGGGGAGTGAACCTGCCAGATCGCCGAAGCTCGCCCATGGTTCCCAGTAAAGCAGCGGAAAAGGCCTGGTAGGGCGCGTTCCTGGAAAGTCGTTGCCCGTAGTCGATGGCGGGCCACGGTATCGGAACCCGGGCCGGAGGCCTCGGAAACGCCCGAAACCAGGAAATAGACGGGAGCTCGTACCTCAACGGTTACCCTGCGTAACAACAGGAGTGTGCCTTGCTGGGGGGAAACATGATCACGAGTCTCGCGGACACCGCGCGGACGGCAGCCACCTGGATGAGTGGGATCACCGCGATGGTCCTGTTGTTCGTCGTTCTGGCCCTGCTGGCGCTGACGCTCGCGGCGGTCGTCTCGGCGCTGGTCAACCGTGACACGACAGGGGGCGGCAAGTTGCTGTGGGTCATCTTCGTCCTCTGGTTTCCGCTGTTCGGGGCGATCGCCTGGTTCGTGGTGGGCAGGAGGGGACACCTCAACCGTTTCCTCGGCATCGACAAGGGCAGGGCGCGCCACACGATTCCGGTCAGCGTCGGCCAGCACAGTGACGCCGTTCCCCAGCGGAACGGCAGTCTGCGCCACGTCTGAACCCGCGGGGGAGCCCCGGAACCGGTCCCGGTTCCGGGGCTCCCCCGTGTCGGGGATCCCGTGGACGACCGCGACGACTCCGCCCACCCGGGTATCAACCCGGTGACGCACACCTGGAGGGGGACCGGGAGATGACCAAGCACGCCGACATCGCCCACGCCGTGGTGGACGAGGCGGGGACGACCCTCGCCGCCGAGGCCGGGATCAGGCTGGGGGGCAGGCCCGCCGCGCTGTGGCAGCTGCTGGTGCTGGTGAACCTGCTGTCCGCGCGCATCTCGGCGGAGATCGCGATCGCCGCCGCCAGGGAGCTCAACGAGGCGGGTGGCACGACCCCGGACGGGATGGCCTCGCTCAGCTGGCGGGACCGCGTGGACGCGCTGGGTCGGGGGCACTACGTGCGCTACGACGAGAGCACCGCCACCCGGCTGGGGGAGTGCGCCGACCGGGTGCGCGAGGAGTACAAGGGGGACCTGCGCAGGCTCGGAGAGCGCTCCGAGCACAGGGCCCACAGGGTGGAGTCGATGCTCCAGGAGTTCTCCGGTATCGGGCCGACGGGCGCCGTGATGTTCTGCCGCGAGGTCCAGGCGGTGTGGCCCTGGCTGCGGCCCTACACCGACAAGTACGTGCTGGGCGGAGCCAGGAAGGTCGGCCTGCCCAGGGACGGGGACAAGCTCGCCAGGCTCGTGGAGGGGGACGACATCGTGCACCTGGCGGCCGGGCTGGCCCGGATCGCACGCGACGGCGACCTCGCCGACCGCGTCCGCGAGAGGATCGGGTGAGGTCAGGGGCCGTCGCCGGGCGCCCCGATCCCCGTGTACCGGCCCGAGGCGTCGCGGCGCATGTGGAGCACGTCCACCACGGACGCGCGCGGGATCGGCCCGTAGACGTGCGGGAAGAGGACGCCGCGTCCCGCCTCTCCCGGAGGCGGGGCGGGCTCGGGCGCCTCCCAGCGCACCTCGCAGCCGACCGCGTCGGTGTCGATGACGAGGGCGACCATCTGCTCCGTGGCCTCGGCGTACAGCGCGTTCGCCACGGCCAGGAGGGTGGGCGCGTCCGGTGAGGCGTGCACGAACCCCTGGGTGTACAGGGACTCGGCCTCGACGTCACCGCCGGAGTTCCAGCGTCCGAGCTCGGTCATGTGCAGCACGAGGGGCATGCGGCCGACCGTACACCAGGGTTTGTCCACAGCCTGTGGACGGTGTGTCGCGGAGGTCCACACGTGAACCGGTCAGTGACGCCGCGTCAGGTGCGCGACGCACGCCCCGGTCAGGATCACCACGGACACCACGGCCAGGGCGGTGGTCACCGGATTGACCCAGACGGGGACGATGTCCACGGCCCCGCCGTACGCGGAGGGGCACACGGTGCTGAGGGGGAGGCCGCTGTGGAACACCGGGTATTCCTTGGAGCCCGCGTTGGACATGCAGGTGTCGTCCGGAAACAGGCCGGGGGAGTACTTCAGCCACGCGTAGCAGTAGAGGGCGAACGCGCTGGTGAGCACCACCAGGGCGAGGGGGATCAGCGACCGGGGCGCCACCACCTCCGTCCAGGGCCAGCCCCGCTTCGCGAGTTTGCCGACCCGTCTCAGGAGGAGGAAGACGGGGCCGAGGAACACGACTGACGCCAGCAGGCACAGGAGGAGAAGGAGCATGGAACATGGTCGCACGCCCGCCCGGGGGCGTGCGGGCCGAGTCGTCGGCGGCGGAGGTCGAACCCCCCGAGGAGCGGGTGGGGCCGTCGCCATGATGCCCGGCCGCCCCGGGAGAGCGTCCGTCCGGGCCGTGCCTTTGAGGGCGACGCCGACGGTGGCGGCGCCATGGGCACCGTTCCCCTGGGGTTCCGGCTGATGCTTCCCCGGTCTCGTCCGGTCCCCGAAAGGTGGGGGAGGGAGCCGTAGTGCGGATGGAATGAGGGGCTTCGTTTTCCTTGTGTATAGTTCGGAGATACGAAGTAAGGATTTCCGGGGGCGTCAGAGAGGATGTACGACCATGGCAACGGAAAGCGCCGGGTACCCGAAGCCCGGGTTCCGCTCCCCCTCGCCCTCGGGGTTCGTCTACGTCGGGTTGTCGGTGGACCCGCCGCACACGCCCCTGGTCAGGAGCAGCGCCGAGCGCGATGACGCGATCGGGGAGTGCCTGTCCACGGCCCGGCGGCTGTCGAGCCGCGACGACGTCCTCCGGGCCAGGGTTTTCGAGGCGGTACTCATACCGCCTCTGAAGGGTTCACCCCGCTTCGACGTGATGATGCTCGTGGAGACCGCCTCCCCCGAGCGCAACGGTGACGTCGTCGCCTCCGCGGGGTTCGACCAGCTGGGCGCCGACCTGGTCATGCCCGCCGACAACCCGGCGCGTATCGGCGATCCGGAGAGCCCCTCCACGGGGATCTACCTGTTCAACCACTTCACCGCCCCGGACGGGGACGCGGGGGTCCGCGTCTGGGAGGGACTGGCCGGTTGGTACACCGCCAAGACCGGTGTCGACAACTCGATCCCGCTGCGGTCGGTCGGCGACGAGCGCTTCGCCTTCGTCAACTACGCGCGGCTTCCCGGCGGAGCGGCGTCCTTCATGGTCAACCAGCTCGTCCGTCCGAGCTTCCACCGGTTCGTGCGCGGGCGGCTCAGGGCCAACGGCATGGTGGCGCTGCCGATCCTCTGCCGACCGGTCTGACCGGGCACCGCGAGCAGCGCGACTGGAGGGAGAGGGGCATGGCGTACGGAGAGGCGCGGCTGGTCATGGAGCAGACCCCGCGCGAGATCATCGAGTTCGTGCTAGACCTGCGCGAGTACCAGACAGAACCCGTCGGAGTCATCGACGCCCCGGTCGTGTCCGGCCGGGGCATCGTGCGGGCGGCTCAGGGGTTGGTCCTCACGGCGAGTCCGTAGTCGATGACGTGGTAGTCGTCGTCCGACCCGTCCTCCGAGGGGAACCCGACGTGGTCGGCCCAGTCGGTCAGCGACAGGTCCGCGGGAGAGGGGATCCCGAGTGCCTCGGCGGTCTCGATCACCATCATCGCCAGCCGCACCCCGTTGACATCGTCGTAGGGGTACCTCGGCGAGTGGTAGGCGATCTCCTGGCGCCGGTGGCGCTCCTCAGTGGACTTGGTCCAGCCCAGCTCCTCCGGCGTGGGGGTATCCGGGCCGAAGAGGTCGGCCACCGCGTCGTCCAGGCCGAGCTCCCCGTGTTCACCGAGCTCGAACTGGAAGACCCAGGGCCCGCCCTCACCCGGGATCAGACCGTGGAAGCCGAAGGAACGCGAGAGGCCCAGGGCGGTCAACTCGGCGGGCAGGGTACGCAGGGAGTCGGCCAGTGACCTGCCGTACCCCTTCCAGTCGGTGTGTCGGGTGATGCCGGCGAAGAACATACCGGAGTTGTCCCTGACCGGGCGGGTGCCGATGAACCCGCCCACGGTCCCGGCCCCGTGTTCGCGGTTGTACCAGAACCACCCCTCGGCGGGACCGTTGGGCAGAAGCGACAGCATGGGGCCCTCGGTGCCCGCCCGCAGTTCCAGGCTGTTCTCCCGTCCCCTCCACCGCATGAAGGGAGCGCCCCAGTGGGGGACGTCGTCGTGGAAGGAGGCGGTGGTGTCGTCGGCGCCGAGGACATGGGGCTGGACGAATTCTGCACGGAGGCTCTCGGCGACCTCCCCGAACGCCTCAACGTGTTCCCTGACCCCGCCCCGGACCTCCTTCGCGAGGAAGTGCAGACCCACGTACTCCTCCGTGGTCACATGGATCTCCATGAACTCGTTCGCAGGCCGCAGGCGGCCCTCGCCGAAGTCCTCCCCGGCGCGCAGAAGCGGCCCCCGCCCGCCGTCGACCCACTCCCAGCCCTCGCGGGTGGCCATCGCGCGCAGGTCCGCCTCGGTCCACTTCCCGGGGGAGAGGCGTCGAAGTCGGCGGGCGAGCCCCACGACGTCACTGACTGCCCGGGTTCCCTGGACCATGCTTCCTCCCACGTGTCGTTCGGACCGCACCGATCATGGCAGGTGCCGGTGACGGAACGGGATCGGCGCGCACCCGAACGAAACCACGGGTGTCCGGTCGAGTGTCCACAGCCTGTGGACGGAGGACCCGGAATCCGGACCCCGGTGCTTCGCCGCCATGTCGACTCGTCGGCATGGACATCTGTTCACTCGTCCACAGGTCGTGGAGGCGACATGTCGACGCCACCCCGGAAACGACGGGCGCCCCGACCGTTCCCGGCCGGGGCGCCCGTCACGTGTGCGGAGCGCGCGTCTCCCCTACAGGAGGATCCGCATCGGCTCCTCCAGGATCTCGGCGAGGTCCTTGAGGAACGCGGCGCCCACGGCGCCGTCCACCGCGCGGTGGTCCACCGACAGCTCCAGGGAGATCCGGTTGCGCGCGACGACCTCGCCGTCCACGACCACCGGCTCCTGGCGCATCGCGCCGACCGCGAGGATCGCCGCCTCCGGCGGGTTGATCACCGCGGAGAAGCTGTCCACGCCGAACATGCCCAGGTTGGACACGCTGAACGTGCCGCCGCTCATCTCCTGCGGCTTCAGCTTGCCGTCACGGGCCTTGCCCGCCAGCTCACGCGTGTTCGTGGAGATCTCCGACAGCGTCGCCTTGTCCGTGTCGTGCAGCACCGGCACCACCAGCCCGGCGTCCACGGCCACGGCCACGCCCACGTTGATCCGGTGGTGCTGGAGCAGCTTGTCGTCCACCCACGAGGTGTTCACCGCCGGGTGCAGCTTGAGCGCCGTCGCGCTCGCCTTGACGATCAGGTCGTTGAAGCTGACCTTCACGCCCGTGCTGGACAGCTGCTCGTTGATCTGCGCGCGGAAGGCCTTGAGGGCCTCGGCGTCGATCGTGCGGCGCAGGTAGAAGTGCGGCACCGTCTGCTTGCTCTCGGTCAGGCGGCGCGCGATCACCTTGCGCACGTTGCTGACCCTGAGCTCCTCGGAGTCGCGGCCGTCGTCGAAGGCGGGTGCGCTCACGGCCTTCTCGGCCGCGGGCTTGGCCTCCTCCTTGGCCCGTGCGGCGGGAGCGGCCTCCTCGACGCCCCTCTCCCGGGCGGCCTCGATGTCGGCGCGCACGATCCGGCCCTTGGGACCGGAGCCCTGGATCCTGTTGATGTCCAGGCCGTACTCCTTGGCCAGCCGCCTGGCCAGCGGGGAGGTGCGCGGACGCGGGGCCTCCTCGCCGCCGGGGGGCGGCGCGGGCGCCTCGGAGGGCTTCTCGGCCTCGGTCCCCCTGGCGGCCTCCTGGATCTCCTCGGCCTTCTCCGCCTGCTCCTCCTTGGCGGGCTCGGGCCCGGCCTCCGCACCGCCGTCGCCGGACTCCTCGGGCACCGCGTCCGGGGAGTCGGCGATCACACCGATGACCGCGCCGATCGGCACCGTCTCACCCTCGGAGACGGACTGCTTGACCAGGAAGCCGTCCTCGTAGGCCTCGTACTCCATGACGGCCTTGTCGGTCTCGATCTCGACCAGGACGTCACCGGAGGCGACCTTGTCGCCCACGTTCTTGACCCACGTGCTGATGACGCCTTCCTCCATGGTGTCGGAGAGGCGCGGCATCTGGATTTCGCTCATGCTGGGAATCTCCCTCTACCCGACCCGTTTGCCGACGGCGCTCAGGGTCTCCTTGATGGCGGTGCTGATCGACTCGACCGACGGCAGGGCCGCCGTTTCCAGCGGCTTGGCGTAGGGCATGGGCACCTCCGCCATCGCCACGCGGCGGACCGGGGCGTCCAGGTAGTCGAAGGCGCCCTCCTGGATCGAGGCGGCGATCTCCGCGCCGATCCCGTAGGTCAGCCAGTCGTCCTCGCAGATCACGGCGGCACCGGTCTTCCTGACCGAGTCCACGAAGGTCTGGCGGTCCAGCGGACGCAGGCTGCGCAGGTCCACGACCTCGACGTCGATGTCCTCCTCGGCCAGCTTCTCGGCGACCTGGTTCGCGACCATGGCCATCCGGGAGTAGCCGATGAGGGTGATGTCGCTGCCCTCGCGCGTGACCTTGGCCCGGCCGATCGTGGCGACGTTGTCGTTCGACGGCTCGGCGTAGTCGTCGGCGACCTCGCCCTTGGAGTTGTACAGCCCCAGGTTCTCCAGGAACAGGACCGGGTCGTCGTCGCGGATGGCCGCGCGCAGCATCTCCGACGCCTCGGCCGGGGTGCTGGGAGCGAGCACCTTCAGGCCGGGGATGAAGGAGTAGAACAGCTCGATGTTCTGCGAGTGCGTGGCACCGAGCTGCTGGCCGCCGCCACCGGGAGTGCGGATGACCATGGGCACGCTCGTCTGTCCGCCGAACATGCCGTAGATCTTGGCGGCGTGGTTGATGATCTGGTCGATGGCGATCAGCGAGAAGTTGATCGTCATCAGCTCGACGACCGGGCGCAGGCCCAGCATGGCCGCGCCGATGGCCGAACCGACGAAGCCCTCCTCGGCGATGGGCGTGTCCTTGACCCTGCGGGGGCCGAACTCCTTGAGCAGGCCCTCGGTGATCTTGTAGGAGCCCTCGAAGACGCCGATTTCCTCGCCCATGACGAGGACGTTCTCGTCGCGGACCATCTCGGCGCGAAGGGTGTCCCGCAGAGCCTGGCGGTAAGTGATCACAGACATGTGGGTTCCTTCCCTACTCCGCGAACACCGGGTCGGCGGGCATGCGGGTGGACTCGTTGGGCACCGGGGTGGCGTAGGTGTAGTCGAAGAGCGTGGAGACCTCCGGCTGCGGGCTGTTCTCGGCGAACTCCGCGGCCTCGGCGACCTCGGCCTTGACGGAGGCGGCGATCTCGTCGCGCAGCTCGTCGGTGAGGATGCCCTCCTCGCTGAGCTTGGCGCCGAACAGGACGATCGGGTCGTTCTCCTCCGAACGCGCCTCGGTCTTCTGCTCGTCGGTGCGGTACTTGGCCGGGTCGACCACCGAGTGGCCCTTCATCCGGTAGCTCCACGCCTCCAGCAGGAACGGGGTCTGCTCCTCGCGGGCGCGCTCGATCAGCCTGGACGCGGTGTCGCGGACCGCGAGCACGTCGCGGCCGTCCACGCGCTCACCCTCGATACGGAAGGCGGCGCCGCGCTTGTACAGGTCCGGCTCGGCGGAGGACATCTCGACCGTGGTACCCATGCCGGTGAAGTTGTTGACCACCACGAAGACGATCGGCAGGTTCCACAGCTTGGCGATGTTGAGGGACTCGTGCCAGGCGCCGATGTTGGTGGTGCCGTCGCCCATCTGGCACATGACGACCTCGTCGCCGCCGCGGTAGGAGATGGCCAGCGCGGCACCGGTGGCCAGCGGCAGCTGACCGCCCACGATGCCGTAGCCGCCGAGCATGCGGGTCGCGGTGTCGTACATGTGCATGGAGCCGCCCCAGCCCTTGGACACGCCGTCGACGCGTCCGTAGAGCTCGGCCATGACCCGCTTGGGGTCCATGCCCTTGCCGATCGCGTACCCGTGGTCACGGTAGTTCGTGAACAGGTAGTCGCGCTCCTGGAGGGCGGTCATGAGGCCGACGACGGTGGCCTCCTCACCGAGGTTGAGGTGGCAGTAACCGCCGATCCGCGCCTGGGTGTAGGCCTGCGCGGTGCGCTCCTCGAACCGCCGGACGAACATCATCTGGCGGTAGTAGTCGAGCAGGGTCTCGGGCTTCTCGTTGGCGATGCCGGGGGAGGTGTCCTTACGACCGCGACGCCGGGTCCCTGAGGACCTGGCGGTGCGGCCCTTCGGCTTGGCCGTGTCAGCCATGGTGTGCCTTTCTACGTGCGAGAAGGCCTGTCGCCCCGGTCTGTGGACCGGGGAACCAGGCGCGCCGTGATCCCGCTGTCGGGCGTGATCGCGGCGTGCGTCCCCGCCGGGCTCATACGGCGGTGGCGCTCTGTGGCTGTTGCGGGGTGCGTTCCGGGGGAGTGTGGCTCGTCCTCCCTGGACGCAGGGCGCTGGTGGGGTCTCGTGTGCAGTTGTCCGCCGGACCCCTGACCGCATTGCTTCCCGGTCTGCACCTGCCTAAGCATGCGTGGTCCGACGCGGATGGTGCCGGTCACGCGGATTCGTCCACCGGCCGGATGAACGACTCCACGCGCCCGGGAGGGGCCGCGCGTGTGTGACGTGCGTCGCGCACACTCTACGGTCTGATCGATGATCGATCAATACAACTGTACGTCAGGGACTCCCGACCAGGCACGACGGGGCAGAGGGGCGCGACGTTCCGCGAGCGGGGCGCCGCGTACCGGACCAGGCCGGTCGGGTCGTCACCGTGGGCGGGGCCGCGGAGGGGCGGTGTGACCGCGAAGGAGCGGGATCGGAGCGGACGCCGGCACGGGACCCTGACGGCGAACGGATCGGGGCCGGTGTCAGCGCGTGACCCCGTGCGACTTCATCGCCGCCTCCACGTAGTTGAGTACGTGGTCGCTGAGCATCTGTCCCACGGAGGGGTCGCCCTCACGGAAGGCGCGCGTGATCTGGGCGTGGTCGGCGGCCTTGGCGTGCAGCTCCATGTTCAGCCAGCGCACCGACAGCGCGGTCCACACCTCCACGCCCAGCGACTCCCAGGTGTGCAGCAGCACGCTGTTGTCGGCGGCGCACACGATCTCGCGGTGGAACTCCACGCTGTGCCGGATCTGCTCGGACACGTCGCCCCGCGCGGTCGCTTCCTGGAGCGCCTCCACCTCCCGCTCCAACCGGGAGGGGTCGGCGGCCAGCCGGGGCGCGGCCAGCTGCGCCGCGACCAGTTCCAGACCGGCGCGCACGGGGTAGATCTCGGCCATGTCCTGAACCCCGAAGGCCCGTACCCGTGCGCCCTTGTTCGGGACGGTCTCGATCAGGCGCAGACCCTCCAGCTCGCGCAGCGCCTCGCGCACCGGGGCCTGGCTCACCTTCAGCTCCGTGGCGACGCGGCGCTCCACGATCCGCTCGCCGGGCTGCCAGCGCCCGGACAGCAGGCCCTCGACCAGTACCTGCCGGATCTGCTCCCTGAGCGGCTCACGGGCCAGCTTCGAGGGATCATCCGGCAGCTGTGGCAGGTCGACCATCCAGGGCCCTTCCGTCTCACGGCCAGCGCACGGCTCGTGTGCTGGCCGGTGCGCTCGGCGTCGTACAAGCTCCTTGAAGAGTGCCACACACCCGCGGGTCAACCGGACAGCAGGCCTCGAACCGCTAACGGAAGGCTCACGAACAGGTCGCATGGCGGTGAACCGGCGCCGTCCAGCACCGGGGCTTCCGGCAAAGTCCGAGGTGGTGGCAGGCGTACGTGTGCCACCACACCAACAACACGGGTAGGGGTCCAGGTAGGCTCATCTGTCGGCAATATTCACACAAAGCTGCGCGGAGCGTGACACACGTAACGACGAGGAGTTCGATCAGGACGCCCTGACCTGCGCCGATCATCACTGGGCCACCGCGCCCAGCGCAAAGTAGACGCCACTGTCGACCCCCTTGTTCCTCGGACACCGATCCTGCCCAGCGGCCGGTTCACGACACAGCGAACCAGTCCCAAGGAACGGCCGTCGAACGGAGTGGGCGGAAGATACCGATCCATCCGCCACGTCCACCCCGAGTCGGCCCTGAGGACGTCAGATCAGTCCCAGCAACCGCGGCTAGCCGTCCCCCACGCTTCACAAGTGCCACAGGCAAGCCCACGACGTGTGAGACAGCACTGAGCACATGACGCACTCTTCGAGGACCCGACAACATCCACGGGCCAGGCAGTTGACCACACCACACGACAGGAAAGAGCGGACGGCCCCGCTCGCGGGTCCGTACAGCGGACCGATCCCCGTGGTGCGTACCGCTCCGTACGCCCCCGGGCGCCCCGTCGTGCGCGCGGTCAGATGGCCCAGTGTGAGCGAGATCGCGTGGGGAATCGCCTCGGACCGCCTCGCCATCATGCTGGCCGTGGCGCTGATCGTCATGACCATGCTGGCCGCGGGCCCGCTGCATCCGGTCGACAACTTCCTGAACGAGCTTCCCCGGCCCTACTGGGACGTGCTCCGGGACCCGATGATCCTCTGGCCGGACACGGTCGCCTCCCGTGCGGTCGCGCTGCCGGTCCTGGGCGCCACCGCGCTCCAGCTCGCCTACTGGCACCGCAGTTGGCGTCCGATCGTGCTGGGCGCGGTCGGGGTCGTGGGAATGATGTCCCTGGTGGCGGTGATGAAGCTGGCGATCAGCCGGGGGCACGCCAAGGACTTCGATCCGGACTTCTTCATGGGCCCGGGCAACGTGGCCTTTCCCTCGGGACACGGGGCGAACGCGATCCTCATCTACGGTCTGGTGCTGTTCCTGATCATCCGGTTCGCGGCGGCCCGACCACACGTCATCCGGCGCTTGGGGTACTGCATCGTCGGTATCGCCCTGCTCCAGTCCTGCGTCTCGATCTACCTGCACTTCCACTGGTTCACGGATCTGGTGGCGGGGATGGTCGCGGGGGGGTTCGCGCTGCGGGTGACCATCCGACTGGACCGGATGATCCCGTCCGGACGCACCAAGGAGTGGTGGCCCTGGTACGGCGCGAAGGACCGCGAGCTCCCCGCGAGGGACTGAGCCGCCCCGAGATCTCCTCCACGGCGCCCGTCGGACCCCGGTCCGGCGGGCGTCTCGCGTGTGCGGTGCCCGCGCGTCCGATGTCCGCGGGATCGTGGATGTCGATTTCCCGGCGTGTCGATATGTCGACATGTCGACCGGGAGGGATGCTGGTGAACCGCGGGACGGAGCCCGCCGGGGGAGCCGTTGGGCCCTCCGTGGTCAGCGTCCGCTCTCCACCAGTTCCCGCATGAGGGCCAGACGTTGGAGGAACATCCGGTCCATCACGAACCTTAGTACAGTTCGGTCCACAAGGGGACCCAGGAGGCTGGCGAATTCCACCCGATCGGTGTACGCGGTTCCGGTCCCGTCCGGCGCGACCGAGTGGGTGTGCCGGAAGTACCGGAACATCCCCCGCAACTGGAGGTCGGTGAAGTGCTCGCCGTCCTCGAAGGAGTCGATGACACCGACCCAGCGCACGGGGAGCACACCGGCCAGGCGCCAGCGCAGCACCATCGTCTCCCCCTCGGCGAACCCCTGTTCCGGCCAGCTCAGAACCCGCACCCCGTCGGGCATGGAACCCTCCAGGCCCTCCCGGCTCGTGCAGAACGCGAACACCCGGCCCGGCGGCGCGTCGAAGTACGCCGTGTAGACCGCCGTGCTCGTGGCACGGGGCCGCTCGGTGGTGTGCGGGCCGCTCAGGAACCCGCGTTCGTCGATCTCGTGTCCGGCCATGGCCCCTCCCCGTCGGGTGGGGCTGTGCCTACCCGCCAGGCGCGCGGGGTATCCGGACGCGGAAGCCCGGGAGAGCGTTTCCCACGGTGCCGGACCCGGGAACATCCAGAGCGTCGTGGAGTCCCTCTGGTAGCGGGAGGGACGTGGCGACAGGCCACCGTCCCGATCGGATACGGGACGGTGGCCACCTCGCTACTCCCCTGAGGTTTCACGTGAAACCTCTTCGCAGGTCGGCGGAGGACGGGGGCGTCAGCCGAAGAGGTCCTCGGGACGCTCCACCCTGGCGGAGCGCCGCGTCCACCTCTCCGGGGTCTCCAGGTCGGTGCGGGCCTCGACGCGCTGGCGCACCTTGGCGGGAACGGTGGATCCGCGGGCGTCGAGGAACAGCGGGACACTGTTCGCGGCTTCCTCGGCACGGCCTTCCTCACGGCCCATGCCGACGTACTCGCGGGCGAAGTCGCTCTGCCACTCATGGGCGTCCACGGCCGTCAAGCCCTCCGGCGCGCGGTCAGCGGGTGAGGGGTGTCCCCACCCGTGCCCGTTCCAGGCTGGACGGCACCGGTGGCTCCAGGCACGCACCCATCGCCCGGTGCCACCGGTTCCCCCGCAGCCGGGGCTCCAGAGCGGCCACCGTCGCCCCGTACTTGGTGAACCGCGCCTCCCGGAACCCGTGCTCGTGCAGCCTCCGCTCCGTCGGGGTGAGCCCGCCGCGCGTCTTGACCTCCAGCAGCACCATGTCCGGCCGCATCCGCACCGACCAACCGCACCGGTACCCGACCAGGGCGGTGTCCACCGTCACCCGCTCCTCGCCGCCGAAGGCCACCACGGTGGTGCGCCGGTAGTCGGTCACCGCGCTCGCCTCCAGTACGTCCGGCGCCTCCACGCCGTAGGAGAGCAGGGTGTCGTCCAGGAACCTCCGGGCCTCGGGGGTCATCCGGTCCGGTGGCCCCGCGTAGGAGATCCGCGTCTTGTCGGTGATCCCGCGAGCGCCCTTGAGCTTGATCTCGAACATGCGCGTGTCCGTGTCCACGTACGTGCGCGTCCTGGCCTTGAAGCGCACCCGCCGCCCCTGCCGGTGGTCCTGGAAGGTCCGCAGGCCGGGGGTGTCCAGGTAGGTCGACGAGTACCGGAACTCCCGCCGTCCGTCGATCGTCAGCACTCCGAACCGCTCCCCGGCGCCCGCGAACAGCGGGTTCAGCAGCTCGGCGGGCACCAGGTACTTGCGACAGGTCCGGGTCACCAGCGCGGCGCGCTCGTTGATCTCGGCGAGCGACATCGGGCGCAGCGCCGCCAGAGCCGGTGGGGGTGCGTCCACGGGAGCGGGAGTGTCCACGGGTCCGAGGGTTTCCACGGTCACGGAGGCCTCCACGGGTGCGGGGCTGTTCACGGGAGCGAGGACGGCGGTGCTCATCGTCCGCCCATCCAGCCCATCAGCGGGGCGGAACCCCGCCCGTGCGGAGCGGACACCGGCCGGGGCACCCGGAACCGCACGTCCACGACCATCAGGTCACGCACGTAGTCGACCTCGGTGACCTCGATCCTCCCCACCCGGGCACGCAGTCGCGCCTCCAGGTCCTGGCGCAGCGCCACGGGGTCCTCGTGCACCACGTCCAGGGTGAGCAGGCGCCGCTCGTGCCGCGAGAGCAGACGCGGGTGGTCGGCCACGTACAGCCCGGAGAGCAGCAGCACGTTGAGGCCCAGCAGCACCCACGGCACCGAGGCGGCCACCGCGTTGACCAGCCCCAGGGCGATCGCCGTGAAGTAGTACCCGATCTCTCCCTGGCTGATCAGGTCGGAACGCAGCCGCAGGATCGACAGCACACCGAACAGTCCGAAACCGACCGCCAGACCGACCTCCTGGTTGGTCAGCATGGACACCACGGCGAAGATGCCGGTGTTGAGCGCCACGTAGGCGAGCAGGAGGTCGCGCCGTCCGTGGCGGCGGAAGTAGATGGCGTACGAGAGGAGCGTGATCGCGGTCGTGTTGACCGCCAGGGCGAACCAGAACATGGTGACCATCCTGCGGACGTGCGGTGAGGAACCCGTGAGGCCCGGATGAGGGAACCCTCATCTTCGTCATACGGCGGTCACGGACCACGAACGCGGGAGGGGCGGGGGCTTCACCGACACCCCCGCCCCGTGGTCACCGGAGCCGTCCCCGGCCGCCCGGGACCCTCCGTCGGGTCCCGGCACCACCCGGATCCTCCGTGTCACCCGGTCAACCGGTATCCCATGCCCCGCACGGTCACGATCCGCTCCGCGCCCACCTTGCGGCGCAGCGCCCGCACGAACACGTCCACCACGTTCGACCCCGGGTCGTAGTCGTAGCCCCACACGTGCGACAGCATCTGCTGCCGGGTCAGCACCTGGCCCGGGTGCCGCATCAGCAGTTCCAGCAGCGAGAACTCGCGCGCGGTCAGATCCACGGACGCCTCCTCCACCGCGACCCGCCGCGTGCGCAGGTCCAGGGCCAGGCCGCCCGCGCGCAGCACCGTCAGCTCGGCGGGGC
>NZ_ANAX01000106.1 GCF_000341065.1 Nocardiopsis halotolerans DSM 44410
CGGAACGGCTTGGTCACGTAGTCGTCGGCTCCGATCTCCAACCCCGTCACCGTGTCCCGCACGCCGTCGCGTGCGGTCAGGATGACCACGGGGATGTCCACGTCCAGCGAACGCACGCGCCGCAGCACGTCGAACCCGTCGGTGTCAGGCAGCCCCAGATCCAGCAGCATCAGGTCGAAACCGCCGGTCACCGCGTAGTCCACGGCCTCGGCCCCCGTGCCCACCACGGTCGTGGTGAACCCGCTGGCGTCCAGGCCCTTGCGGACGAACGAGGCGATCCGCTCCTCGTCCTCGACGATGAGGATGCGACTCACACGTACCTCCTTCCGGTGGGGATGACGAGGGTGAACGTGGAACCCGCGCCCGGTGCGGAGCGCAGGTCCACCCTCCCGTGGTGGGCTTCGGCGATGGCGCGGACGATGGCCAGACCCAGACCGGCGCCCCGGTCCCCCCTGGCCGCGCCCCCGCCCCTGGAGAAACGCTCGAAGATCCGGCCGTGCTCCTCCGGCGGGATGCCGGGCCCCTGGTCGGTGACCCAGAACAGCACGTCACCGCCGCTGAACGCGGAGCCGACGCGCAGTGTGGACCCCCGTTCGGTGTGCCGCACCGCGTTGGCGGCCAGCTGCACCACGGCCTGGGTGACGCGCTGCGGGTCGAGCCGGGCCCCGCCCTCGGCCATCGACTCCAGCCGCCAGTCCCGGTCGCCGAGCCTGCGCACCTTGGCGTCGATGTCGCTGGTCAGCTCCGCCAGGGACACCTCCTCCGAACGCAGGAAGTCGGGTTGCTGGGCTTTGGCGAGCAGCAGCAGGTCCTCCACGATCCGGCCCATCCGGTCCAGCTCGTCGGTGACCAGGCGCACGACCTCACGCCGTTCCTCGGGGTCGTCACCCATCAGTTCCAGGTGGCCGCGCACGATGGTGATGGGCGTGCGCAACTCGTGTCCGGCGTCGTCCACGAACCGCCGCTGAGCGGTGAAGGCCCCCTCCAGCCGGTCCAGCATGCTGTTGAACTGCTCGGCGAGCGCGGCGATGTCGTCCCGGCCGGACACGTCGATGCGCCGGGTGAGGTCCTCCTCGGTGATGTGCGCGGCGGTCTGCCGGACCAGGCGCACGGGCGTGAGGATGCGGCCCGCCACCCACCATGCCGCACTGCTGACGGCGGCCAGCCCGACCAGGCTGACCAGTGCGATCGTCTGCATGGTGGACACCACCACGTCGTCGTCGGCCTCGGTGAAGTAGCCGATGACGAACCACCCCGCGGCGCCGCCCTGGTCACCCGGGGGCAGGGCGCGCACCTTCTCCCACCGCATGGGACCGGCGGGGGTGTCCAGGGTCCCCCGGCCTCTGGGCGACTCCAGGATGTCCGCGACCATGTCGGGTTCGGCGGACACGTCGAAGGGCGGTTCCTGGCCCTGACGGATGCGTCCGGCCTGGGCCGTGGCGCCCGGTGCGCCGCCCGCGCCCCCGTCGGCGGAGGACGTTTCCTCCACCCAACCGAACAGGATCTCGGCCTCATCGGGGTACTGGCGCTTCAGGTGGACCGCGAAGAGCGTGGACACGTCGGTGAAGTGCTCTCCCGTGTCGGGGTCCCTGCCCACGCCCGCGAACTCCTGGAACTCGTTGGTCTCCTGGGAGAGCGCGCTGTCGACGCGGTCGTCGTTGCGGGCGGTGAGCGCGCTCCAGGTGAGGACGTTGACCAGGACGAGGACGGCGGCCATGAGCAGGACGACCCAGGCCATGATGAGGAGCCGGGCCGGGACGCGCCGCTTCTGCGGCATCTCCGGCTGGGGACCCTCCATGACCATGGTGGAGTTCGTGTCCGGGCTCCCCGGAGCACCCCAGGTGTCCCCGGGAACGCCGCTGAGGTCCTCCGTCGGGGAGTCCCGGCGACCCTCAGTCGTCATGGTCGTCTCCGTCGTCGTCCATGTCATCGGCATCGTCGCAGTCATCATCGTCGCCGTCGTCACCGCAGGTGACGTCGGGGGTCTGCGACGGGGCCTCCGTGGGCGGGGTCGAGGGTTCGGCGTGGTCGGGGTCCTCCTCGTCCGGGGTCCCGTCACCGTCGTGGTCGGTGACCGGCGGAGGGGGAGGGACGACACCGTCGGCGGAGGACGCGGAGGAGGGGGCGGAGGTGGTGCCCGGGGACTCCCCGACCACCACCTCGTCCGGTGGCGTGGTGTCCGAGGTCCCTCCGGGCATCACCCACACCAGGACCGCGCCCGCGACCAGGGCGGCCGCCACGGCACCGGCCAGCAGCAACAACAGCGGTGATCTCATGCGGCCGAGCATCCCCGGCCGGGGCGAATCCGAGATGAAACGGACATGAGGATTTCTTCATCCGCGCCCACCCGAGCCGCGGGAACCCCCGTGGAAGCGGGGGTTCCCGGCCAGCCCGTCAGACCGGCCCCGCCTCCGTCCTGGTACGGGCGCGTCCGCGCCAGGCGCCCACGGCGGCGTCCGCCAGGAGGAACGCCAGCAGCGAGACGCCGAACACCGGCAGGAACAGGCCCACGCCCACCGCCACGGCGACGACCGCGGCCAGGCACCACCACGGCAGGCCGCGCCAGGTCCCGCGCGGGGCGAGCGGACGTCCCATGGAGAATCCGTCCTCCCTCGTCGGGCGACGCAGCCACCACATCCGGTAGCCCCAGGACACGAGGACGAGCGCGGACAGACCGACCAGGGTCAGGAAGAGCTGGTTCGGCAGGCCGAACAGCAGACCCATGTGGAAGGCGATGCCCCATGAGGAGAGTTTGGCCATGAGCGGGAACTCGTCGAATCGGAGAGTCTCGACCACCTCGCCGCTCGCCGCGTCCACGGCGATCACGTCCTGGTTGACGGGCCAGGTCCGCGAGGTGCCCTCCACCGTGAACGGCGCACCCTCCTCCGCGGGTACGGCGATCTCCACCGGACCCTCCAACCCCGCGGCGCGCACCGACTCCAGCACCCGGTCCAGGTCCACCCGGTCGGCGGCACCGTGACCCGCGTGCTCACCGCCACCGTCGTCGTCCTGGCCGCCGTGGCCCTCGTGCCCGGTGGAGGCGGACACCGACAGCGTCGGTGTCGTCCACCCGAAGGCCGTCCGCAGCTCGCCGATGTTGGCTCCGCCGAACTGGGACCAGGTCAGGCCGGTGGCGGACAGCAGCAGCAGGCCGACCAGTGCCCAGAGGCCGATCGACCCGTGCCAGGACAGGGTGCGGTTGCGGCCGGTCGCCGAGTTCTCGGGGAGCAGGGTGCGGCGCAGACGGCGGTTCCGGCGCCTGCGGCCGATCCACAGCACGGCGCCGCCGAGGCCGACCACCCACAGCCAGCTCGCGGCGAGTTCGCTGTAGACGCGGCCGACGTCCCCCATGTGCAGGTGGCGGTGGAGTTCGGACAGCCACGACCGCGCGGGCAGGGAGCCGCTGCTGCCGTAGCTGGTCATGTCGCCGAGGAGCTCGCCGGTGTGGGGATCGACGAAGACGGCGAGCCGGTAGCTCTCGGGAAGTCCCTCCACGTCCAGCAGGACGCGGGTGCTCTCGTCGGGCTCCGTGGCCGGGCGCACGGCGTTCAGGGTTCCCTCGGGGTGGGCGGTGACCGCGGCGTCCACCTGCTCCTGGAGGGGCACCGAGCCGTCGCCGGGGGCGACGTGGAGCTGTTCGGAGTAGAGCGCCTGCTCCAGTTGGGGTGTGTAGGCGTACAGCAGTCCGGTCACGGCCGCGACGACGATGAACGGCGCCACGAGGATTCCCGCGTAGAAGTGCAGGCGGAGGAGGAGCTGGCGCAGCGCCGCCCATGTGGAGCGTTGACGCCCGGACGGGGGAGGTGGGGAGTCGAGCCGGTCGGGGGCATGGGAGGTCATGGAATTTCCTCAGGTCTGGTCGGAGGCAGCCCGAAGGGAGGTGCGGGCATGCGTGGGGCACCGACGCGTCGGTGTGGGGCCGGGCCTGACGGCACCGGGTGGGAAGGGCTCGGAAGGCTCAGAGCGGGAGGGCCGCTGGCGGTCCGCGCAGGTCCCGCACGTGCCGCAGGAACGGGGGGAGCGCGGGCCGCGGAGGCGGCGCCCACCCCCGCACGCGCACGGGTCGGGCCGGGGGAGAGGACCGCGCGACGAGGACCAGCAGGCGGTGGAACAGGGAGCGCACGAGGTCGACCAGGGTGAGGACCGCACGCTCACCCTGGCGCAGCCACCACGCGCACACCACTCCGGCCGCGGCGTGGGCCAGGAGCATGCCCGGACCGGCCCCGGACCCCGTGAGGAGGTGTGCTCCGGCCGCCTGTGCTCCGATCTCGTACGCTCCGGCTCCGTGCGTTCCGGTCCCGTGCGGGACGGATCCGCCCGGTGACGCGACGGTGAAGAGCAGGTGCAGCGCGACCTGTCCCCACAGCGTCGTCGCGACGAGGGAGCCGAGGCGCTGCTCGGAGCGGAAGAGTCCGTGGGCGACGGCGAGGACGAGGACGAACCCCGCCGCGAGGCCGAGCGGCGGGACCGCGTGTCCGGACGCCAGGACGTGTCCGGTCGAGGACACGCCGGTACACACCGCGGCGAACACCGTGGCGCGGGGCAGACGGAGCGGGACCGTACCGGCCATGACGGACAGTATTCCGCATTCCCCTGGGGGTGCCCATCCCCCTTTATGGGAGCGTTCCCATAACGTTGTGCGCACGGTCGGGCACGGAACCGCCGGTCGCGGAACCGGTGGGAACGCCGTCGGACCGGCCGTCGTGGGGATCGCTCGTGTCGCCACCCTTCGTGAGCCGGGAGAGGGGGTCAGGCGGCGCGCGCGAGGCGGCGCACGGCCAGCCCGGCGAGGAGGGCGGCCTGGGAGGGCGGGACGGAGCCGTCGTAGCGCGTACCGGGGGAGTGGCCGCCCGGTGCGGTGGTCGGGGACCGGGCGACCGCCCCGCGGCCGAAGAAGCTCAGCGGACGCCTGCTCGACCAGCGCGGCCACCGGGTGGTCGCCACGCCCATCGACCCGTGGGACGTGAACACCTCGGTGGGGCGCGAGTGAGCTCGTTTTCGGGTGACGAAACGACGCAACGAAACTCGGATCGGCGACACAACGGGTTTCGTCACTCCGGTGAGGGGACGCAACACCGCCATGGGAGACGGTAACCCGCCAACGGAAAGCCGTGCCCCGGCGCCGAACGGTCACGGGGCGCGCTCGGACCCCTCCTGTTCCACGCTCTCCGTGGCCGCGCCCCGGGGAACTGTGAGCAGCCGGATCCCGTAGGCCGCCAGCACGGCGCACACCACCGCGACCGCACCGCCGACCCACCCGCCCGCGTAGGACTCGCCCATGAAGGCCACGCCCACCACGGTGGCGGAGACGGGGTTGGCGAAGGTGGTGATCCCCAGCGGGGCGCCCAGCTCCATGCCCTGGTAGGCGGCCTGGGCCAGGAACAGGCCGAGCACCGCGATCACCGGCGTGGCCAGGGAGGACGCGTGCACGAGCCCGGCCGCTCCCGTCTCTCCGATGACCGCGACCGCGGTCTTGACCGTGGCCGAGGAGACCCCGAAGGCCACGCCCGCCGCGCCCGCGAGCAGATAGCTGCGCCAGGCGGCCGAACGGACCCGTCCCGCCGTCCACGCGGTCACCAGCAGCAGCGCCGCCGTACCGGCGCCGACCACCACCGAGCCGGTGTCGTCGAGTACACCGCCCCCGCCCCCGGTCACCGTCACCGCCAACAGGACGCCCAGGGCCACCGAGGTGAGCACCGCGCCCCTCCACTCCTCGCGGGTGACCCGGCGCCCGCCCAGCCGGGCCGACCAGGGGATTCCGAGCACCAGCACCAGAACGCCGAGCGGCTGCACCACGGTCAGCGGCGCGTTGCTCACCGCCGCCACCTGGAAACCGGCCCGGCCCCCGTTGAACACCAGGGAGACCCACCACAGGGGGTGCCGCAGCAGGGTCGCCAGCTGTCCGCCGCCGGTCAGCGGTCCGGCCACCCGTACCGCCAGCCTGCGCTGGGCCACCGCCGCGGCCGTGTAGGCCGCGCACGAGAGCACCGCGAAGACGATCCCCACCATCACGCCCGATTCCATGACAGCGATGATCCCGCCCCGCCCGGTCCGGTTCTCCCCGGGGTGGGGAACCCGGCGCGGAGCCGGTCCGGACGTCGGCCCGCGCCCACCGTCCGCGTGGAGGCCCTGCGGGGAACCGGTTCACGGCGGCCNNNNTCCCCGGTACAGCGCGGCGACCACGCCCTCGATGTCGGGCTCGCGCAGGGTCAGGTCGACCACCTCGTGCTGCCGGGTGACCCGGGAGATCACCGTCGCCGGGTTATCCGACAGCTCCAGCCACTGGCGCGGGCCGTCCACGCGCGCGCACCGGCAGCCCTCCACCTCGATGGGCGGGGCGGGCACGGCCAGGTCCACGACCAGCACACGCGGTGTGGGCACGCTCGCGCGCAGCCCCTCCAGGCCGCCGTCGTAGGCCAGGCGTCCCTGGTCGATGACCACCACCCGCTCGCACAGGCGCTCCACGTCGCCCAGGTCGTGCGTGGTCAGCAGGATGGTCGTGCCCTCCTCGGCGTTGAGGCGCAGCAGGAACCCGCGGATGGTCGACTTGCTGACCACGTCCAGACCGATGGTCGGTTCGTCCAGCACCAGTAGCCGGGGCCCGTGCAGCAGGGCGGCGGTCAGGTCGCCGCGCATGCGCTGGCCCAGGCTGAGCTGGCGCACCGGGGTGGACAGGAACGGTCCCAGTTCCAGGAGTTCGGTCAGCTCGGCCAGGCGGCGGGCGTGGTCGGCGGCCGGAACGCGGTACATGTGCCGGGTCAGCTCCAGACTGTCCCTCAGCGGCAGGTCCCACCACAGGGTGGTGCGCTGGCCGAACACCACGCCGATCCGGCTGGCCAGCCTCGTGCGCTGACGGGAGGGCTCCAGCCCGGTCACCCGCAGGTGCCCGGACGTGGGGGTGAGGATGCCCGTGAGCATCTTCATGGTGCTGCTCTTCCCGGCGCCGTTGGGTCCCAGGTAGCCGACGATCTCGCCGGGCCGCACGGTGAGGGTCACGTCGCTCACGGCGCTGACGGTGCGCCGCCTGCGCCGCAGGAGCGGCCCCTCGGACAGGACGAAGTCGCGGCCCAGGCCGACGGCCTCGATGACGGGTTCGGCGGTTGGTCCGGTGGCGGAGGCGGAGGATTCGCGGGTGGACGTCATGCTCAGCTCCCGGTGGATCGGTAGTGGCGCAGCCCGGAACGCCAACAGGCGGCGGCGACCAGGCACATGGCGACGGCGACGAGGGGGGTGGCGAAGCGCAGGGCGTCCGGCAGCCCGGTCGGGTCGGGGCGGTCGAGCAGGTACAGGACGGGCTGCCAGGTGACGAAGGCGAGCGGCAGCACGAAGGTCACCGCACGGACGACCTCGCGGCCGTAGATGGCCAGCGGGTACTCGGTGAGGGCCTGCCCGCCGTAGGTGATCGCGTTGGCGGCCTGGCGGGCGTCGGCGACGAAGAACTGGAGGCACGCCCCGATGACCCAGACCGAGCAGCAGATCGCGATCCCCGAGACCAGCAGCACCGGCAGCATCAGCGCTCTGCCGGGGGTCCAGTCGATGTCGCACTCGACCAGGGCGATGACGACCACGACCGCGCCCGGGACGATCCGGCCGAGGCGACGCGGCGCGAACCGGTCGGTCGCCATCTGCACCAACGGTGGCACCGGGCGCACCAGCATCACGTCGAGGGTGCCCGTCCGGATGTGCTCGCCCAGGTTCTCGACCATCCCCAGGATCATGTCGGCGCAGGCGAAGGAGGTCGCGGCCAGACCGGCGACGAGCAGGCCCTCGGCCGTGCTGAACCCCTCCAGCCGACCGGCGTGGCCGAACACGACGAGGACCGCGCCCATCTCGGCGAACACGCCCAGCGAGGTCGCCAGGGTCATGAGGACGAGCGACACCGGGTACTGGGCCAGGGCGCGGCACCAGGTCCACGCCAGCAGCAGGTAGGCCCGGAAGGGCCACAGCACGGACTCGCGGGTGCGGGAGAGGACGTCAGCCACCCTGGACCACCACCCTCCGGGTCGCGCGACCGGTGGTCCACGCGCCGAGGCCGAGCAGGGCGGCGGCCCACGCCGCCTGGAGGGCCAGCCCGCCGGGCACGGTGCCGCCGGGCAGGGTGTCCTTGCCGAGGAGGACCTCGGCGGGGACCTGCACCATCGACGCCCACGGCAGCAGCCGCAGCACGTCGG
>NZ_ANAX01000107.1 GCF_000341065.1 Nocardiopsis halotolerans DSM 44410
AGCGGCAGCAGCATCCCGGCGGCCACCGGGCCGAGCAGCCCGGCCACCGCCCAGACGCCCCGGGAGTCCATGAGCCAGAACCCGGCCAGTTCGTACAGGTAGCGCAGCGAGAACGAGACGAGCGTGGCCAGGAAGGCCGACGCCAGCACGGCGGCCCAGCGGAGCGGATCGTCGGGCAGGACCAGGTCGAACAGCAGCATGCCGACGGCGAAGGTGGGCACTCCGCGAAGGACGAGGTTGAACGTGGCCCGGCCCAGGTCCTCCGCCAGCCACCAGCCCTGGAGGGATACGGGTCGCAGCAGGTCGGTGCCCACGGCGCCGGAGCGGATCCGCTCGCCCAGTTCCAGGGGCGGGCCCATGACGGCGACCATGCCGAGGAGGGCCTGACCGACGAACACCTGGGTGACGGCGTCCCCGACGTCGTAGCCGTTGATCCGGGGACGCGCGGAGAACAGGGCGAGCATGACGGTCGCGTTGATGACCCCGAAGACGGAGTTGGTGAAGATTCCGGCGAGCGTGGCCGCACGGTAGGTGGAGTAGCGGTGCAGCCCTCGGGCGTACACCGCGAGGTAGACGCGCACGGGCGTGGGCTCCTCGGTGGGTCGAGACGTGCAGGTGGTGAACTACCGGTCTCGACACCGGGGGGAGCCGGGGAGACACGGGGGTCCGGCACGTCCCTGACGCTCTGGAGGCTCAGGTCCGGGTCGCCGCGAGTGGCGAACATAGCACAGCCGTGCCCGCCTTCGGTGTGCGTTGGCTGGTGTCGGCCAGTCCGGGGCCGTCCGTGCTGACGGGGGCGGGGTCACACCGGTGTCTCCCCGGTCACCGGTGGACGCGCACCGCCCCCGTCGTCCCACCCGACCCGGCCCCTCCCCTCAGCGGGGCCACAGGGGTCAGGCGAGTCCTTCGCCTCCGCCGCGGTCCGAGACCGGCCGCTCCGCAGGCCAGGAGCACCAGCCCCGTGAGGAAGAGGCCGATCCGGTTGCCCCGCGCCGCCCTTCGGGCCTCACGGCGGGGAAAGCCGCGGATCGTGGACGGGGCCGGTGCGTCCGGGGCGGACGCGGCGCCGGCCATGCTCACGCCTCCTCCCGTACGCGCGTGCGGACCCTCGGAGCGCTGATCGGGAGGAGCTCCTCCAGCCTCCGGCGCACCGCCGCGTCCACCTCGTCCCGCAGCCAACCGGCGCCGCGCATGTGGGTGCGGGCCTCCACGCGCACCGTGCGGCGGCCCACCCTCACCCGTGCCCGCGGACGCCGTCGACCCCGTGCGCCGAGTCGGCGAGGAGGTCGCGCAGGGCCCGCCTGGACGGCCCCACGACCATGTCGCGGTCGTCGGTCCGCAGGACCATGCGGCCGCCGAATCCGGGAAGCGACGCCGCGACCAGCAGCATCAGGCCCAGCACGGCGGCGATGGCGGAGGCCAGCATGGCTTCGGGGGCCTCCCACGGGGCCGTGGCGGCCCGGGCGGTCACCCTGTCCACCACGGGGAGCGGCGCGGGGCGGCCGCTCAGGCTCGTGGTGATCACCGCGAGGGCCAGTCCGGCGACCACCGCCACCGAGACGGCGACGACGACGGCGGGAAGGGACCGGCGGGGCCGGAAGACCCGCACCGCGGTCCGCCGCGCGTCCCGCTCCTCCTTCCGGCTCCCCGGACGGAGGGCGTCCGGAGCGGCGGTCGGGGACGCCCCGTCGGCTTCCGCCTCCTGGAGGAAGGTCATGTCCGCTGCCTCCGATGGGTCAGCGCACCCGCGGCGCGGGTGCGAGTTCGACGATCTCCACGGACACGCCGCGCGCCGCGGCGCTGGTGGACGCGGAACCGGGGACGCGCTCACGTGCGGCGCCGGAGGCGCGCGGCCCCGCCTCCCACGTGGCGCACGCCCCGGACCCCACGGGCGGCCCTACCGGTGATCCTCGCGGCCATGGTCTGCTCTCCTCGTTCACTGCGGCGGCCACCCGTCGTGGCGCCGTCACGGGGAGGACACCGGAAGGGGGCGTGGGCTCACGGTCCCCTCATGGTGACCTGTGTCACTACCAGTGTGCGGGAGGCGGGAGCGTGGTTCTCCGTGTTCGGACGGAAACCTGCGGTAGTTTCGCTGTGCGTGCGTACGAGGAGGGGCGGGCACACCACCGATGCACTGGGAAACCGCACTTCCGGAGAGCGTGCTCGTGGAGCGCGCCCAGGACGGTGACGACAGGGCGTTCGAGACCCTCGTCCGCCGGCACCAGGACACCGTCTACCGGATCGCCCTGCGGATGCTGCGCGATCCCGCCGACGCCCGTGACGCGGCCCAGGAGGCGCTCATCACCGCGTGGCGCAGGCTTCCCGAGTTGGCCGACCCCCGGAGTTTCCCCGCATGGCTGAACCGCATCGTGGGACGGCGCGCCCTGAACGTGCTGCGCGACCGCGGACCCGTGGAGACGGTCGAGGACGGGGAGCGGCTGGAGTCCCGGGAACCCGGGCCGGTGGGGGAGACGCTCGCCGGCGACCTGCGCGGGGCGCTGCTCCACGCGCTGTCGGGACTGCCGCCTCCGCAGCGGATCTGCTGGGTTCTACGCGAAATGGAAGGATTGGGTTATGAAGAGATAGCGGAGATCGTCGACACGACCCCGACCGCTGTGCGTGGACGTATTCACCGCGCGCGTACCCATCTCGTGGAGGCGCTTGAGCCATGGCGGTAGATCCGTCCGACGACCACGACCGACTGTCCTGCGGAAACTCGGTCGACGCGCTCCTGGGCGACATGCTGTCCGGTGGGCTCACCGAGCACGAGTCCGCCTGCGAGTACTGCCGGGCGCAGGCGGACGAGCTGCGTCCGCTCGTCGACGCGGTGCGCCGGGACGGTGAGGAGGAGGCCACCGCTCCTCCCGGACTGCTCACGGACGTCATGCGCGTGGTGCGCGCGGAGCGGCGCTCCGAGGGAACCATCGTCCTGACCGGGCCCGGACCCGGTGGTACCGAGGTCAGGGAGTCAGCCGTGGCGGCCATGCTGCGGACCTCCGCCGCGTCCGTTCCCGGGGTCGTCGTCGGGCGCTGCCGGGTCGAGCAGACGCGTGAGGGCCTCTCCGTCCGGGCCACGGCGCGGATCGCCGTGGGCTTCCCCATCCCCGACGCCGCCGACGCCGCCCGCCGCGCCATGCGTTCCCTGGCGGAGCAGCGGTTGGGCCTGCCCGTGGTCCGGCTGGACATCGACGTCGTCGACCTGGACGATCCCGACCGGGGCCGGTGAGCCCCTACCCGTGAACGGACCCGGCCGCCGTGTCAGGAGAGGGACGGGACGCGCCGGGTCACCGCCCGTCTCCCCGCTCCTCGTCCCGCCAGGGCCGGGGCACGCCGTCGGCGGGGCGGACGCGGTCGTCGCACAGCGCCAGCCAGTCACCGCGCGCGGGGACGAGTGAGAGCACGACCAGGGTCAGCCCCACCGCGGCGAGCAGGGAGGAGGCGAGCATCATCTCGGGAGCCGCCCAGCATTCGGCGGCCTCGGGAAGGTGGGCCCAGAGGGGCACCATCTCGTGCAGGGGACGCCCCACCAGGGTGGTGACGATCTCGGCGGAGGAGACGAGAGTGACCACGGCGGCGATGGCTCCGGTGACCAGGAGGGGCGTGGGATGCCGTGCATGGAGCGTGCGCACTGGTGCTGCCGTGTTGTCGTGGGTCCGTGCGTCCGGTGTGCGGGTTCCGGCCCGGAGACCGGTCCTGGTCACATCGCGCTTCATGTTCTCCGTGTGCTCCATGCGCTCGTATGGGCGAAGTCTGTCCAACAGAGGGTGTGGTCATGGGCAAGGCACACCAGTGCCGTTCCATCGCATGTTAAAAGGCAGGTTGGGTGCAACTCATTCCGCGTATGGGCACCGACCTGCGAAGACGTTGCTCATGGCCGGAACGCTCCCGGGGTGCGCCACCGTCGCGGAGGTGGTGGAGCGGCGGTGCCCATGGGGATTCGGTGGGGAACGCCCCACTCGGAGTCGCCTGGAGCCCGCGCGTGTGGCTTGTGCCACACCCGGTCGCCACCTCGTCGTGGCGCGTCGCCTCCCCCTCACCCCGGCCGGGTGCGGAGCCGGGGGTGCGTCCCGTGTGGGGTGGCCGGTGTCACCCCCATCCGTTACCGGGCCTTCACACGGAGGTGAGCGGGCGCAACGTCTCCCTGGGACCTTCGGAGCATGGACGTTTCCGAAGGCCGGCACGGAACCGACGACCACCGCCACGGCTTCCTCGGCCGCGAGGCACTCGACCTGGGCATCCTGCTCCTCGCCGCTGGCGCGGCGCACCTCGTGGTGCTCTCCCTCGGGCACAGCGACGCGGGTGTCCGCGTACTGATCGCCGTGGGACTGCTCCTCCTCGTGGTCTCGGCGATCCACCGGTGGCGCCGCCACAAAGCCGCGTTCACCACGCGGACGTCCCGGAACGCGCGTGCGGGCGGTTCCCCGGCCGAGGACGAGCCGGTGGCCCCGGACGGGGCGCCTGCCACGGAGAACGCGGAGGGCGCCCCCTCCGAGGACCTGCTGTGGAGCGTCCGCGTGACGGTCGCCGACGTGCCCGGAGGCTTGGCCGCGCTCACCGCGCGGTTCGCCGCCCTCGGGATCGACATCCGGCTCATGCAGGTGCATCCGGCGGGGACCGACGCCATAGACGAGTTCTTCGTCAGCGCCCCCGCGCGCGTGGACGAGGGCGAGCTGTACACCGCCGTACGGGAGTCGGGAGGACGTGACGCCGCCGTTCGCCGGGCCGACGTGCACGAACTCAGCGACACCACCAGTCGCACCCTTGCCATGGTCGGCGCACTGGTCACGGGGGCGACCACTCTGGAGCGCTCCTTGCTGTCCCTGGCCTCGGCCCGGGAGGTCGAGTACACCGCCGCTCCTCTCCCCGGAAGCCCCCGGGAGGACCTGTCCGGCACGGTCATGACGCTTCCCTCGCCCGACGGCGGCGTTCTGACCGTCCGCAGGGAGGGGGTCCCCTTCACCGCCGTGGAGTTCGCGCGCTGCCGGGCCCTGGCCCACGTCGCTTCGTCCCTGCATGTGTGCCCGCACCGGGGATGAGCCGCCCGCTCCGGGAGTTGTCCACAGGCGACGCGGATCCGGGAGAATCCTCGGATGTGTGGGTAAGGATGGACGTATGGCAACCCCCCGATCACTCCCCGCGTCACACACGACACGAACCCTCCTCCTCGCCCTGGCCGCGGCGTTCGCGCTCGTCCTGGGCGTCACCCTGACCGCCCCGGCCGCGCACGCCGCCGCACCGACCCGGGTCGACAGCGGCCCGGAACTGCGCCGGGGCGGCTCCGGGCCCGAGGTGGCCGCCGTCCAGGAGCGCCTCTCCGAGCTGGGCTACTGGATCGACGGCGTGGACGGGCTGTTCGGCTTCCACACCGAGCAGGCCGTGGTCGCGCTCCAGAAGGCCGCCGGGATCGCCCGCGACGGCGTCGTGGGCCCCGACACCCGTTCCGCGCTCGCCGGGGGCGTGCGTCCGGAGGCCACGAGCACCTCCGGTGACCTGCTGGAGATCGACCTGGACCGGCAGCTGCTGCTGGTGGTGTCCGACGGCGAGGTGGAACGCGCGCTCAACACCTCCACCGGATCCGGCCAGCCCTACGAGGCCGCGGACGGCGGCGAACGCATCGCCACCACCCCGACGGGCAGCTACACCGTCTTCCGCGAGGTCGACGCCTGGGACCCGGGCCCCTACGGGGCGCTGTACAGACCCATGTACTTCAACGGCGGCATCGCCGTGCACGGGTACCCGGTCGTTCCGCCCCAGCCCGCCTCCCACGGTTGCGCCCGGGTGAGCCTGGCCGCGATGGACTGGCTCTGGGAGAGCGGCAACATCGACGTGCACACCACCGTCCTGGTGCGCTGATCCGTGCGGCCCGGTCCCGGGGCCCGCACCACCGTCCGCGGACGGAGGGGAGGAAATTCCGAAAAAACGGACGCACTCGCGGTTGAATGCGCGTCCGCATTCCGGAGAACGGCACGGGAAATCCCCTGAGGGATGTTCTCCACCATGAAAGGAGGGTTTTCCTCTCCCGGTTCCCCGGTGCGGATTCCGCTGCCGGTGAGCTCCGGGATTCGCCTCCACGTGTGCGGGGGATCGGACCAGTGGTGCCCGCCGGGCGGCGCGGATTTTCGCCATGCGGTGCCCCTGGGGCCGGTGCGCCGCCCGAGGAACCGGTGTGCCGTCCGGAACCTGCCATCGGACCGAGGAGGTCAGGGGTATGTCCTTCCGTATCGCCACGGAGCCGGGGGACCCGGCCCGTCCCAACGAGGACTTCGCCGCGGCGACGGCCACCAGCGCGGTACTCCTGGACGGGGCGAGCGCGCCTCCGGGGGTGGAGACGGGCTGCGCGCACGGGGTGGCCTGGTACACCCGCAGACTCGGCGCGTTCCTGCTGGCCGGGGCCGACGCGGGGCTTCCCCTGCGTGAGGCCCTGGCCGAGGCGATCGCGACCGCCTCATCCCTGCACGCGGACACTTGCGACCTCGGCAACCAGGAGAGCCCGTCGGCCACGGTCGTGGCGGTGCGCGCGGGCGCGGACGGACTGGAGTACCTGGTGCTGTCCGACTCCGTGCTGCTGGTGGAGGAGGCGGACGGGGTGCGGGTGCTCACGGACACCCGTCTGGACGACCTCAGGGACGAACTGGCCCGTCGGTTGCGGCCGAGAGACGCCATTCGCGCCCTACGCAACGTGCCCGGCGGTTTCTGGACGGCGGGGGCGGACCCTCGGGCAGCCGGTGAGGCGCTGTCCGGAACCATGCCCGCGGGCCGCTTCACCGCCATGACCGACGGAGCGAGCCGGGTGGTCGACGTCTTCGGTGACCTGGATTGGGGTCAGGCGTTCGCCCTGGTTTCGGACAAGGGCCCGCACGCACTGCTGGACCGGGTCCGCGCGCTGGAGGCCGCTGATCCGGAGCAACGGAAGCATCCGCGCGGCAAGGGGAGCGACGACGCCACCGTGCTGGCGTGGACACCGGAGGACTAGTTTCGGACAGCATTAAATGGCGTATTGGGTCCATCTTATTTTGAAACCCCTGTGACCGTTTCCCGTGCCTTCCCAGGTGGTGACGCTCGCGGGCATTGTCTCCACCGAGGACGTTTTCGCGGAGGCGTCAGATGGCCTTTGGCGGATTCTGCGGCAAAAGTTCTCCTCTGTGACGGCAAGGGCGGAGGCGTCGCATGAGAGGGAGACCAAGACCTCTCCGAAACCGGGGCCCGGGGCGCTTTCGTGTGTCGTGTCGGTCCGGTAGATTTATCCGTAACCGAACAGTCGGAGTTCTTCCCGCGACAGCCGGTCTCCGACCTCCGGTGTTCTCTCCACCCCCGTGTTCCCGTGTGCGCCGAACAGGCGCATCGCGTACGAAAGAACCCTGTGACGTCGATTTCGACTGGTGAAAAGGAGAAGGTGTGACCACCACGGGCGTCCTCGAACCCACCGGACCCAACCGCGCCCTTGGCCGCACCAGTTGGTTGGACCGGGTACTGGCGACCCCCAGTGCCGTCGTCGAGCGCCACTCCACCGTCCGGGCCCTCGACGGCTACGAGCGCCGCCCCAACCCCCTGAACGCCGAGACACCCGCCGATTTCCTGCTGACCATGCGCCGCTACCTCGTCTGGGCGGGCGACTGGTCCTACCTGGAGCTGGAGTACCTGTGTGGGGGAGCGGTGCGGGGATCCACCTTCCGTGACGTCCTGGAGGGCACCCAGCTGCCCAGGTACGTGTTCCTGATGGCCTTCGTGACCGCGTGCGCCGGTGAGGACGCGGGCGAACTCCAGCGCTGGACGACCGCCTGGCGCAGGCTCCGGTCGGCCGGGTACTGATTCACTCCCCGGAGGATCCACGGACGCCCCACCGCGGCGCACCAACCCGTGAGGTGACGGACCCATATCCGCTGGCCTGGTGTTGTGTCCTTTTCCTTCCTCAGTGCCACTCGCACCTTGTTCGTAGTGGTTTGTCCGCCGGATCGCACGCGTTATGGCACACTTCCGACGATTTGTCTCGGCTCGCCCTCCGGCCAGGGTGGTGGCGAGTCCGCAGCGAGCGCGGCGGGTGCCCGGAAGGAAGGACCCCTCCGTTCACGGCGGAGGCGGCCGAGGGGAAACACCCATGAACGTCCGTCGTATCGCGGCCATCGGCGTCGCCGCTCCCGCGTTCGCCCTCCCGACCCCCGTCACCCGAGGGGGAAGAGGCCGTCGACGAAGGCGTTGCGGAACTTCCCTGTCGGGTCGAGGTCCCGCATCAGACGAGCGAAGTCCGCGGCGCGCTCGTACATGGCGGCGATGTCCGGCGCGGCCGTCGTGGTGAGCTTGCCCCAGTGCGGGCGCGCGCCCAGCGGCAGCAGGCGTTCCTCCACCGCGGCCAGGACCGGTGTCACGGCCGCCAGGTCCTTGACCCAGGTGAAGTGGAAGGCGACGCAGTCCCGGCCGTGGGCGGGGCTCAGCCACAGGTCGTCCGCGCGGACCGTCCGCACCTCCGCGGTGTGCAGCACCGGGGCCACCAGGCGCCCGATCCCGCGGAGGGCGGTGAAGGCGTCCCTCGCGTACTCCCGGGGCACGTACAACTCGGACTGCAACTCCTCACCCGCGCCGCTCGGCTCCAACCCGGGCCGGAAGTGGGGGAGGCGCTCGTGCCAGGGGCCGACGACGCCCATCTGCTCCGTGCTGGACTCCGTGGACATCCCCGGAACGGGGTGCATCGGCCGCTGCGCCGGTCGACCGCCGTCCCACCCGGCCCCGGGCCGGTCGGCGCGCTGCTTGAACCACACGACGCCCTCGTCGCGCCAGTCGGTGAACAGACTGACGCTGTAGGCCGCCCCGAACACGTCGTCGACGTGGTCGGCCGCCTCCTCCAGCGGGACACCGACACGGACTTCCTGGAACATCTCGAACGCGGGCTCGACCTCCAGAGAGAGCCGGGTGACGATGCCGAGCGCGCCGAGCGCGACCACCACGCCGGGGAAGACCCCGGGATCCGCGTCACGGCTCAGCCAGGACAGGCCGCCGTCGGGGCCGACGAGCTGCACCGCGCGGACGGCGGCCGACAGGCAGCGCTGGCCGTCACCGGATCCGTGCGTGCCGGTCGCGCAGGACCCCGCGACCGAGATGTGCGGCAGTGACGCCAGGTTGGCCAGCGCGAACCCCTCGGCGTCCAGGGCGGTGACCAGCTCGGCGTAGCGCGTACCCGCGGTGACGGTGACGGTCGAGTTCCCCGCGTCGATCACGGTCTCCTCGGGCAGGCCGTCCAGGCGCACCAGGTCCTGGTCGGAGTCGGCGACGAGGTTGAAGGAGTGCCCGCTGCCGAGGGCGCGGATCCGTGCGCTGTCACGCACGAGGCGGCGCAGTTCGTCGACGGAACCGGGCCGGTGGACCCGTGGACTGCCGAAGGTGACGTTGCCGGCCCAGTTGGTGATCTGCGAGCGGGGTGCGGACATGGGCCCTCCGTGGGTGGGGCGGGCGCCGTGCGGTCCCGGTCTCCCCGGGAGCCGCCACGGCAGACGGCACACCGGAGGATAGCCGGGAGGCTGACGGCCAACGGGCACGGGACCCCCGGTCCACGGCCTCCCGCCCTCCGCGCGAGCGTGCGGGCGCATGCCCGCGCACAGGCACGAGTCCCACGACGGTCCGGGACCGACGGACATGACGCGGGTCGTCATCCGCGAATCGACCGGTCTGTTCGACGACCGGCTCGCCCTCTCCGCCGCGGACGGGGAGGGCCGGCGGTCGCCGGACTCAGGGAAGGATCGAGTCGACGTAGCCGCCGTCGACGCGCACCGCGCCGCCGGTGGTCGCGGAGGCGAGGGGCGAGGCGAGGTAGACGACCAGGTTGGCGATCTCCTCGGGTTCGATGAGGCGCTGTAGCAGGGACTGGGGCCGGTGCTCGACCATGAACGCGCGCTGTGCCTCGTCCCAGGGCAGCTCGTCGCCCACGAGTTCGCGGACGAATCCCTCGACGCCGCCGGTGTGGGTCGGTCCGGCGATGACGGAGTTGACGGTGACACCGGTGCCCGCGGCGTCCTTGGCGAAGCCGCGGCTGACGGCCAGCAGCGAGGTCTTCGACATGCCGTAGTGGATCATCTCGGCGGGGATGACCACCGCGGAGTCGCTGGTGATGTTGAGGACGCGGCCCCAGCCCCGTTCCTTCATGCCGGGCAGGTAGGCGCGGATGAGCCGGACGGCGGAGAGGACGTTGACCTCGAAGTAGCGGCGCCACTCGGCGTCGTCGATCTCCAGCGGGTCCGCGGAGCCGAAGATCCCGAGGTTGTTGACGAGGACGTCGACCGCGGGCGCGGCCTCCAGTACGGCGGCGGCGCCCTCCTCCGTCGCCAGGTCGCCCACGGCACCGGTGACGTCGTCACGGCCGGAGGCGGCGCGCACGGTACGGACGGCCTCCGTGACGCGCTTCTCGTTCCGGCCGTTGACGACGACCCGGGCTCCGGCTCGGGCCAGGCCGAGGGCGATGGCGTGTCCGATGCCCTGGGTGGAGCCGGTGACCAGGGCCGTACGGCCGGAGAGATCGATCTGCATGAGGCGTTCCCCTCGTCGGGTTGTCGGGACTGTGGAACGGCACCCGGTGTCCTGGTCTCAGCCGCGGACTCCGAGGAACAGTTCCGAGGTGTAGGCGACGTTCAGCGCTCCGCCTCGTGCGTGCTCCGCGCACAGGTCGCGCACGAGGTCGAGGAAACCCTCGCCCTCCTCGAAGATGGCCCTCTGGACCTGGGTCGAGGAAGAGGACATGCGGACGAAGTCGTCCACCCGCACCGAACGGGTCCAGCGCACCATGCGCGTGTCCACCCGGCCGCCGGAGGGCTCGAAGCCAGCCGCGATCTCCGACCCGATGTCGAAGTCGCGGTACCCGCGGGCGTAACCCGGGCTGTGTTCCTCCAACAGGGACTCGTATGCGTCGAGGAACGCGCTGGACGCGTGGTCCCGGTTGTTCTGCATGACCGCCAACAGACCCCCTGGTGCCAGAGCCGTGAGACAGGCGGACACATAACGCTTCCGGTCCATCCACTGGTAAGCCTGTGCGGCGACCACGAGCTGTACCCGCTGGGGGAGTCCCTCCAGGAACTCCTCCGCGCCGCCGACCGTCCACTCGACTTCCGGGAACTTCTTCCGCCCCCTGTCCACCATGTCCTGGGACACGTCCACCGCGAGATAGCGGGTGGACGCGTCCAGTGCCGGCACCAGCCCCTCAAGGGCGATCCCGGTGCCCGCGCCGGTGTCGACCGCCGTCACCTCCGCGAAGGACGTGAGCTCCGCCGCGATGGTCGCGAAGAATTCGTCGGGGTACCGGGGGCGGTAAAGGTCGTAGTCATCGGACAGGCCGTCGAACTTCTGCCGCGCTCTCACGCTCGCGTTCCCTCCCTGTCAGCCGTTGCCGGGTTTCCCCCGGCAAGCACTGAGGAGAGCATCCCACCCGAGCGCACCATGTCGATCACGAGCTGGGGCACGGGTTCCTCGGCGAGCACGTCCGCGGCGAACGACCGATGCGGGTGCCTGCTCGCATGGACACCCACAGCGGCCCGGGTGCGTCCGCCCTCGGCGGCGTGCCCCGGCTCCTGATCGACCAGGACGTCGACCGGGGCCGACGACACGACCGAGGATGTTTCCGAGTACGCCCTCATGAACTCGTGGGTGTAATCCGCGAAGTTCGGAAAGGAGCCCCTGGGGATGAAACGAGTCCCCAGGGTGGAGAGTCGGCAAGTATTCTCACCATTGGATACGGGGGTGCCTGGTCCGCTGCTGTTCGAAAACAATTTTCCCTTCGTCCGGGTTCTTGCTTTCCGCGGGGTGCCCAACGGGGGTGCAGGGGTGAATGTCCGTTTCCGGGGTCTTTGGTTTATCCCGCCCCGCCGCGCCCGTCGCTTTCCGTGACACTGAACAGCAGGTATGCGTGTCGTTCGGTGTCCGGCGCGCCATGGGCCGGAATTGACCGCAGCCATGTTCAAGGTCAGCTGGGACCCGTCGGCGAATGAGGGGACCGGTGGACATCGAGCGCCGCTGGGGCGTGCGCGGCTCCTACGGGCGCGTTGGTGGGCGGGCGGCGGACCGGTATCCGCGTTTGGAGGCGTTACGGCGTGGCCCACGGCTGACAACCGACCGGTCCCGGACGACCAGGCGGGCGATGGCGCGTACGCCTTCTCCCCGTGTGTGGGTGCGCCGATCTCCCCGCGTTCGCCGAGGGTGGGAATCCGTCGTGTTCTCATGAGTGGCCCCTGTGGCCTGCGAGGTCGCTACGAGGGTATGGCGCCACCCGGTTCTGGTGGCCAGGCGGCACCGTCGGAGGCCTCAGCGGTGATGGGGGTGCGCTCGGGAGGACCCGGGCTCCCGGCCTTCTGGTCCGGAGCGCGTCACCGACATCACCGGATACCCCGCACGGGAGGTCGGTGTGCACCGCGTGGTCACGCTGGATGTGTGCTCGCTCCGTGCGGTCCTGGTGTGGAAGCGGGTCCCCAACCCACACGGTTGAGTAGTTGGTGGTTGGCGGATGTGACGGACGATGGGAAATTTCAGCGACTCCGGATATCCTCACAAAGTGGAGCCAGCGTATTTGTGTCGTTTGCCTTCTAGGTGGCTTCTGATGGGATGAAGAACATGACTGATGCGATCAAGGATATCGTTGTCCTCGGCGGAGGTACGGCCGGGTGGATGTCCGCCTGCTACCTTGCCAAGGCAATGAACGGTACAGCCAGGGTCACCGTTCTCGAAGCTCCGCAGATCCCGACCCTCGGAGTCGGTGAAGCGACGATTCCCAACCTGCAAACTGCTTTCTTTGACTTCCTGGGAATCGACGAAGACGACTGGATGCGTGAATGCAACGCGAGCTATAAGACGGCGATCCGCTTCATCAACTGGAGAACCGGTGGGTCAGGGGAGTCCGGGCCGCGGCAAATGGATTCCGGAGTCGACCACTTCTACCACATCTTCGGACTGCTCCCGCATCACGAGGGCATTCCCCTGTCCCACTACTGGGCCCGAAGCTATCTGAACGGGGAGACCAAGGAGCCGTTCGACTACTCCTGTTACAAGGAACCGGCCCTCATGGACGCCAAGAAGTCTCCGCGTCTCATGGACGGAACCCGGGTGACGAACTACGCCTGGCACTTCGACGCCCAGCTCGTCGCGCGTTACCTGACACGTGTGGCGACGGACGGACTCGGCGTCCGCCATGTCCAGGGCCGCATGGTGCGGGCGGACCAGGACGCCGACGGGTTCATCCAGGCCCTGGTCACGGATTCGGGGGACCGTGTCGAGGGCGATCTGTTCGTCGACTGCTCGGGTTTCCGTGGCCTGCTCATCAACAAGACGCTGGAAGAGCCCTTCCTCGACATGAGCGACCACCTCCTGTGCGACAGTGCTGTGGCGACACAGGTACCGCATGACGACGAGGCCGAGGGTGTGGAACCCTACACCTCATCCATCGCCATGAGCTCGGGGTGGACGTGGAAGATCCCCATGCCGGGCCGGTTCGGCACCGGCTACGTCTACTCCAGCCGCTTCTGTTCGGAGGACGAAGCGGTGGATGAGTTCTGCTCCCTCTGGGGGCTGGACCCTCAGGCAACGGACCTGAACAGGATCCGGTTCCGCGTCGGCAGGAACCGCCGTGCCTGGGTGAAGAACTGCGTCAGCATCGGCGCCGCGTCGTGTTTCGTCGAGCCCCTGGAGTCGACGGGCATCTACTTCGCCTACGCGGCCCTCTACCAACTGGTGAAGCACTTCCCGGACAAGCGGTTCGACGGTGCCCTCCTCGACTCCTTCAACCGGGAGATCGCCACCATGTTCGACGACACGAGGGACTTCATCCAGGCGCACTACTACTACTCGCCGCGCGAGGACACCCCCTTCTGGCGGGCCAACAAGGAGCTCAACCTCAGCGAGGACATCCGGCGTAAGGTGGAGATGTACTCGGCGGGGCTCGCGATCAACCAGCCGTCCAGTGATGACGCGGGCGTCTACTACGGGGACTTCGAGGAGGAGTTCCGGAACTTCTGGAACAACAGCAACTACTACTGTGTGCTCGCCGGTCTCGGCAAGGTTCCCGACTCTCCCCTGCCCCGGCTCAGCCACCTCCCCCAGGCGGTGGAGGGCGTCGGCGCGGTCTACGAGAGGATCGCGGAGGAGCGGCGTCGGCTGCTGGACGAGCTGCCCAGCTGCCACGAGTTCCTCAGGCACCAGCACGGGCGCTGACCGGACCGTCCCCGGACGGCCCCGCGTCGGTGGACGGGGACGGCAACTCGAGGAACCGCCTCATCCCGTACATGAGGGGGGTGTCCTCGGTGAACCTGACATCCCCCACCTCCCCCACGACGATCCCGTGGTCACCGGTGGTCCAGACGTTCCGTACCGCGCACTCGGCCGTGGCGAACGCGTCATCGACCAGCCAGGGGACGTGCGCTCCCGGGGAGCCCTCCCACCTGGCCCGCGAGAAGCGGTCGTGGACGGATCCGGAGAACAGGAGGGCCGTCTCCTTGGCGCGGTGGTGCAGCAGGTTCACGCCGAAGTGGCCGTGTTCACGCACGGCCCGCATGGTCCTGCTGTCCGTGCCCAGGCAGACCAGCAGTGTGGGCGGAGCCAGGGAGACGCTGGTCAGCGAGGTGCACGTCATCCCATGCGGACGGCCCGCGGCGTCAAGGGAGGTGACGACGGAGACCCCCGTGGGGAAGTGGCTCATCATGACGCGCTGACCGTCCTCGAGGTCGGACGCGTCCACCGTGCCGCGGACGGCGGGGTCTGAGGGGCGGGGAACGGACATGCGGGGCTCCTTGCTCACCGGACGGAGTCTTCGTGCGCGGCGCTGTTGACGTGGACATGGCGTGCCAGATCGACACGTGAGTGGATGTCGAGCTTGCGGTAGATCCGTCTGAGATGGAATCCGATCGTGTGCGGGGAGAGGAACATCCGTCCGGCCACCTGGCGGTTGGTCAGCCCTTCCGCGACCTGCCGGGCCACGGCCCGCTCGGTGTCCGTGAGGCTCTCCCATCCGTGGCTCGGTCGGGCCGAGCTCGACCAGTGCCGACGCCGTACGCCGAGTTCGCGCAGGCGTCGGCGTACACGGGCCGCGTCCTGTCCGGCTCCGAACGAGGTGTATGCCGCCATGGCCGTCTCCAGACACGTGACCGCGGCCGACCGATCTCCCACCACCTCGGCCAGGTCCTCCTGAGCCAAGGCGGCACTCCAGGGGTCGGCGGCTTCGGTCGCGCGGAGGGTGAGGCCGACGTCCTGGTCGAGCACGCCACGCGTGTGGTCGTGGGCGACGCGGAGAATCCGGACGTTCGGGTTGCGGTCCGCCAGTCTCCCGGCCTCCGTCGTGATCCTCCGCGCGGTCGCCCGGTCACCACCGTGCAGAGCCAGGCGGACGCTCCACGGTCCGACGGTGGGCCCTCCGACCAGCATGAGGCGCTGGGCGCCGTCCTCCTCCACCACGGTCCGTACCAGCTCACGTGCGCGTTCCTGTTCACCGTCGGCGTCGAGGGCTCGTATGGAGTGCCACAGGAACTCGGGACCGCCGCGCCGACCCATCAATCCCCGGAACCGCGCCCCCGTGTTCCCAGGCCGTAGGCGGGCCACGTGGGCGAGGGACTCCCCGACGTCTCCGCGGTGGGTGGCCACCGCCGCGAGCACACCGTGGCCCCGGCGCGCGCACGAGGGCAGACCGACCTCCTGTGCCGCTCTGACGACCTCAGCGGCCCGTTCTGCGGCGTGGTCGAGTCGGCCGGCGACGAGATCGGCCTCGGCCCACAGGGCTTGGGCGCACGTCAGCGGCACGCGCCATCCGTATGAGTCCGCCGCCTCCGCGACGGACCGCAGCAGGTCGACGGTCCGGTCCGTCTGCCGTGCCGCGAGAAGGAGTTCGGCGTGGAGCAACGGTCGGAGGGGAGTGGCGTCGGGGAGGAGTCCCTCACCGTCCCCCGCCGTCTCGGAGAGGACGGTGAGCGCCTCTTCGACATCGCCGACCTTCCACCTGGCCATCGACATGGCGGTCGACCACGCGGCCGAGCCCGTACGCGCGTGCTCGGCCCCGCGCAGGGCTTCGGCGGGATCGAGGCGGTCCGCTCCCGTCGCGGCGAGGGAGGACTGCACACGGAGAAGGTGGGCGTCCAACCGGACGTCCTCGGGTGGCGCGGGGTCGATCAGCAGCGAGTCCACGTGGTCGCGTGCCTCCTCGCAACGTTCGGCGAGCAGCATCGCCTGGGCGAGCGCGCACTGGATGCGCGACCGTCGCGGACCGCTGGCGGTTCTCTCCAGGGCCTGGTTTCCGATGTCGATGGCCCTGTCCAGTGGACCGTGCCGGAGGAGGGCCTGGAGCGCGGTGTTGGTGAGGTCGGCCGCCTGCTCGGAACCGGGATCGACCAACTCCAGAGCACGCAGGGCGAGTTCGGCCGAGATCTCGGGGGCGCTCCGGACGTGGTCCCGGGCGGCCTGTCCGAGGACGGTGACGGCGTCACCGTCGCCGTGGCGAGCGCCCAGGGCCATGTGTTGGACCCCGTGGAAAGTGCTGTGCGGATGCCGGAGCATGATCTCGGCGGCCTCTCTGTGGAGCGCCCCGCGTACCGCCCTGGGAATCGCGTCGAGTACGGCCCGACGGTGAAGCTCGTGTCGGAATTCGAGTGCCTCGTCGTCGCCGCAGGCGATGACATGGGCGTCCACGGCCTCGCGGAGGTACGGCAGGATCCCCGCGACGGACTCGCCGATCATCTCGGCGCACACCTGGGGGCTGAACGAGCTCCCGAGGACGGCCCCCACCTGTAGTAGTTGGTGGGCGCCGGGGGACAGGTACGACAGGCGCCGTTCCAGCTCCGAGCGGAACCGCCGGGGAAGGGGGAAAGGCGGGACGGCGGCCCGCGGATCATGGAACAGAACGCTCGCGGTGGGGGCGGTGTCCAGTTCGGCCCGGCCGCCGCGCACCCTGATCCGCCCCTCCTCCAGAAGGCCCCGTACGAGTTCCACCAGGAGGCGGGGACTGCCCATCGTGAGACCCACGAGGGAGGACACCTCCGGGCTCGGAGACGCTTCCAGGACGTCCCCCAGAAGCTCCAGGAGCGCTCCGTCGTCCAGGGGGGACAGCGTGACCGCGGTCGTCGTCGTGTTCTCGTGCAGGCTGTCGAACAACCTGTCCACGGCACCCCCTCCCCGGCCGACGCACCGGCCGAGGACCCAGGCGACGGGTCGGTGCCTGAGCTGGACCGACAGTGTTCGCAGTGCGAGGAGCGAGCCGGGGTCGGACCAGTGAACGTCATCGACCGCGATGACCAGGGGGTGCTCCAGGAGCCGCTGCTCGACCCTGGAACGGAAGTGTCCGATCGAGGACATGAGCCGCTGGGAACCGTCGGTGACGGCCTCCATGGGGGGTGGGGACTCTCCCAGGGCCGCGTACAACGGCATGAGGGGGACGATCCGGAGCAGCTCGTCGGCCGAGGCGCGGGCGACCCCGATCCCCATCGACCCGGCCGTCCGGCAGGTCCAGTCGATCAGGGACGTCCTCCCGACGCCCTCGGGCCCCTCCAACGTGAGGATCCCTCCCTCGGAACGCCGCAGCCCGCGCAGGAAGGATTCGATACGTTCCAGGGTCTCGTCCCTGCCCCGCAGCGAACGCACACGACGGCCCTGTGGAGGGTTTCCCACGCTTTCCCGGTGTGTTCCCCTGTTCTTCTCCGTTGGTTGGGCGTCAGATGAACCGGCGTTGCCACCGGAACGCGGACTCCTCTGCTCCGAAAGAGGTGCGAAGGTTTCCCAGGAACCGTTTTCCGAATGACTGGTCACGACGGAGAACGTGTCGACCCGCGCCACTGAGTTCGTGCGTGCATGCGGCATGGTGTTCGTCTCCTCCTTGTCATTTGGAATGACCTCAGGATGGTGCCGTTCGGTGCGTCCGGCGATTTTTTGGTTTCCGGGTGGCATGGAATTTTTTCCCTGACCTTCGCCGGAGTGATGGCCGGGTTCGGCCACTTCCGAAATATGTCGGGTGCCTCTTCCCTCGGGTCGGGGTCGTGTGGTAATCGCCTTTGGTTCTGGCTTGGTGCCCTCGCCCGACATGCTATGTGATTCAGATCACATGCATTTTTTCCGTGATCTTCGGGCGCGTTCGGGCCTGCCTGCGCCCGGCTCTCGGCGTGGGCGGTGGGGCTGCTGCCACGGCGTTCAGGGGCGGGTGACCAGGCGTGCTCCCCTCTCGTGGCGGGGTCCTGTGGCGGAGTTCCCATGCGCGTGGAGATGCCGTTGGGTGCGGGCGGAGAGTTCCATCTACTTTTTCTCACGGGGCGTGACTTGGTGAATGCATATCGCAGCATTTTGCTTGCTGGGAAGATGTGTCCGGGTTCGGACACGGGTTTTCTGGTGGCGTCAGGAGCACGTGAGGAGATGGGTTCCGATTCTCGCATGACTGCCTTGCGCAGGAGTTTTGCCGCCCCCGTCGTGCCGGTGGGGGCGGTGGGCTCCGGTGCGGGTGGTGGGTTGGGAGGGCGGGCCGGGGGCGGTCCCTTGGCAGGTGAGGGGCATGTCCTATATGTTACTTCTGTCCCTGTCGGGGCGGTCCAGATTATGTAGAAAATTCAACTTCTACGTTCTTTGCAGCCATGGTCTCTCCGGCTCCTGGGAAGTCCTGTGGCGATGTGGATTGGCAAAGCCTGGAATATGGGTAAATCTGGTATGCTTGGTGCTCGATTTGGCTTTGTTCGCCGGGCGGCACAGGGCGACATCGTCAGATTGATGGAGTTGGAACGGCTCTGCTGGCCCGAACGGCTGCGCCTCCCAGAGGAGATCCTGCGCCGACGGTTGTCCGAAAACCCCGGTTCCCACTTCGTCGTCGAGGAGGAGGGGTGTGTCTGGGGGGTCATCTACTCCCAGCGCATCAACGCGGCGGAGGAGCTCTTCACCGTCGACTTCGCCACCGCGGACTCCCTTCACCGCCCCGACGCGGAGGTCGCCCACGTCCTCTCCCTCAACATCGACCCGGGAAGACAGGGCAGGGGATACGGCGACACGTTGCTGGAACACCTGCTGACCCTGTGTCGGGAGCAGGGAGCCGTCCGGTCGGTCGTGGGCGTGACCCGGTGCAAGGACATCGAACGTCATCCCGGCATCGACCTGGAGGACTACATCCGGGAGCGCACCCCGCAGGGGCGCCTCCTCGACACTGTGCTGCGGATGCACCAGTCACACGGTGCCGAGGTACGGGGACTGGTACCCGGCTACCGGCCCGGTGACCGGACCAACGGCGGGAACGGTGTCCTGGTCGAGTACGACCTGGAGCGCAGGGAGGAGCGTGTCCGGGAGTACGCACGCGGTGGCGCCGACGGAGCGTCGGAGATCCCCGGCACCGAACGACTGACGGCCGAGGTGGTCGAGGCCGTCGCCGGGTTGTCGGACACCGAGGAGACGGAGGAGGGGTTCCTCGACACCCCGCTGTTCGAGCTCGGGCTCGACTCCGCCGACCTCCTGGAGCTCCAGGGCGCCATCGAGGAGCGCTACGGGTTGGGCCTCGATCCGCTCTTCCTCTTCGACCACGACACCCCAGCCCGGATCATCTCCGCGCTGGACCGTGACGGAGACCAGGACCCGGACGCCGCGGCAGGGCGGTCACCAGTCGCGGAGCACGGGGGAGGCGGGCCCCGCGACATCGCGATCGTCGGCATGGCCTGTCGCCTCCCCGGCGGCATCGAGCACTACACGGACCTCTGGCGACTGTTGGAGGCAGGCGGGTCAGCCGTCGGAAACCTGCCGGAGTCGCGTTGGCGCTGGCCTGAGGGGATCGACCCGGCCCAGTACCCGGGGATCGACCGCGGTGGCTTCGTCACCGACGCGGACCGCTTCGAGGCCGAGCTCTTCCGGATCACGCCCAACGAGGCGCGGCTCATGGATCCGCAGCAGCGATGGATGCTGGAGCTCACCTGGGCCTGCCTGGAGGACGCGGGATACCGGGCGAGCTCGCTCCGGGGCACCTCGACCGGCGTGTACATCGGTGCCAGCGGGTCCGACTACCAGAGGTTCATGGACTCGGCGGGGGTGCCGGTACGCGCACACAGCGGACTGGCGACCTCCATGGCCATCATCGCCAACCGGGTGTCGTACTTCTACGACCTGCGCGGACCCAGCGTCCAGACGGACACGGCGTGTTCGAGCTCCCTGGTGGCTGTGCACGCGGCGGTGCGGGCCCTGCGCGAGGGCGAGTGCGAGACCGCGGTCGTCGGGGGCGTGAACGCCCTGTGCCACCCGGCCAACACCCTCGCCTACCACCAGGCGGGGATGCTCTCCCCGGACGGGCTCTGCAAGACCTTCGACGCCTCGGCCGACGGCTACGTGCGTTCGGAGGGCGGCGTCGTCCTCCTGCTGAAACCCCTGGCCAAGGCGCTTGAGGACCGCGACCACGTGCACGCGGTCATCCGGGGCAGCGCGACCAACCACGGAGGCCAGTCGGGCGGGCTCACCGTGCCCAACGCGGACATGCAGTCGGAACTGGTCGCCTCCGCCCTGGCCGACGCCCGGGCCGAGCCCTCCGACGTCGGCTACGTGGAGGCACACGGTACGGGGACCGCGCTGGGTGACCCGATCGAGGTCCAGGGACTCTCCCGGGTGTTCACCGGCTCCCGGTCGCCGTGCGCACTCGGGTCGGTCAAGACCAACCTCGGCCACCTGGAGGCGGCCGCGGGCGTCACGGGACTGCTCAAGGCCGTCCTGTGCACCCGGAACGGGGCGCTGCCCGCCAACGTCCACTACACGAGGCTCAACCCCAGGATCACCCTCGACGACTCCCCGCTGTACGTCGTCGACGGGTGGAGTCGGTGGGAACGCGGGCGGCGTTCCGCCCTCCTGGCAGGAGTGAGCAGTTTCGGCTCCGGGGGCAGCAACGCCCACGTGATCGTCGAGGAGCACGCGGACACCCGGGAGGCCGCGGGCGGAGACGGCCACGCGGTGCTGCCGGTGCTCTCGGCCGGGACCGGGGCGCAGCTCGTCCGCCAGGCCGAACACCTGCTGGCGTATCTGCGGCGCGCGGAACCGGACGGCGACGACCTGCTCGACCTGGCCTACACACTCCAGGTCGGACGCGAGGAGATGCGTGAGAGGGTCGCCTTCCTGCCCGTGGACGGGAGCCCGCTGGAGGACCTGCTCGCGGCCTTCGTCCGGGGGGAGGAAGGCACACCCGGGGTCTTCCGGGGAACCGCCGCGCCGAGACGGGGAAGGACCGCCGGCGGCACGGCCTCCGCCACCGAGACGACCGGGGCCTGGCTGGCGAGTCAGGACCACGCGGGGCTGCTGGAGGCCTGGACCCGAGGGGCCGAGGTCGACTGGGAGCTGCTGTACGCGGACGGCACCCCGCCGAGGCGCGTACCCCTGCCCACCCACGCGTTCGCGGAGACGCACTACTGGATCGAGGAACCCGTGACGGGACCGCGTCCGCGGCACACGTCTCCGCGGCCGCCGCTCGGCGAGCGCGCGCCGGAGCCGGGCACCACGGGACACCGCGCCGTCCTCACCGGGGCCGAACCCTTCCTCGCGGACCACCGGGTTCGGAACGCGCCGGTCCTCCCGGCGGCCGTGCACCTGGAGATGGCCAGAGCAGCGGTCGCCCGGACACTGCACCGCGGTGACGACGCCCCGGTGCGCCTCGGCGGCGTGGTGTGGACACGCCCCCTCACCGTCGACGACGGCCCGCGCGAGGTGTACGTGTCCGTGGTCGACGGAGCGGACGGCACGGTTTCCTACGAACTCCGTTCGGACGGCGGGAACGGGCGGGACGTCGTCCACTCCCGCGGGACGGGCGCCCCCGGTCCCGCGTTCCCGCCTCCGGCCCTCGACGTCGACTCCCTGAGGTCGAGGATGAGCGCTGGGACGCTCAGTCACGAGGAGTGCTACGCGGCGTTGGGGGACGCCGGGTTCGACTACGGCGGTTCGCACCGCTCGCTGCGGACGGTCTGGCTGGGTGACGGGGAACTCCTGGCCGCCATCGCCCTGCCGGACGGCGCGGACACCCACCCGGGAGGGGGCGTCCTCCACCCGAGCATCGTCGACGGAGCCCTCCAAGCGGTGATCGTTCCGCGCGCCCACGAGACACGGCACGGCCGGTCCGGAGGGGCTCCCGCGCTTCCCTTCTCCGCCGAGGGCGTCGAGGTGTACGGGAGTTCCCCCTCGCTCGCGTACGCGTGGATCCGTGAGGCACGGCCCGGGGCGCACAGGGCGGAGCGCTGGGACCTCGACCTCTGCGACGAACACGGTGAGGTGTTCGTGAGCCTGCGCGGCTACACGATGAGGGGCGGCGAGTCCGGAGGAGCCACCGGGCGGGGGACCGACACCCGGATCTCCCTCCTCCGGCCGGAATGGGCCCCCCGCCCCGTGCCGGAACGGTCGACGGAACCGGCGTACCAGGCCCGGTCGGTTCTCGCCTGCGGCTTCGGCGGGCAGCTGGCCGAACTGCGCGCACTGGCACCGCACATCGAGTTCACGGAGGTGACCGAGCCCGGTGCGTCCGTGGCGGACACCCTCAGGAACCACGCGCTCAACCTGCTCGGAACGGTCAGGGAGGCCCTCCTCGCCGGGCCCTCAGCCCCCGCGCTGGTCCAGGTCCTGGTCGGCTCCGGTGAGGACGCCTGGGCGCTTCGGGCCCTCGCCGGGCTCACGAGGTCCGCCCACCAGGAGAACCCCGACATCGTCGGGCAGGTCATCACCGTTCCCGGGGACGCGACGGCGTCGTACCTCGTCGAGCGGTTGGAGGAGGAGGCGCACGCCCCGAAGGACCACCAGATCAGCCACGAGGGTGGTGAGCGGCGCGTCCTCGACTGGCGGCCGTTGCCCGTGTCCCAGGACGCGGCGGAGGTCCCCTGGCGGTCGAAGGGCGTCTACGTGATCACGGGGGGCGCCGGCGGCCTGGGGGTCCTCTTCGCCGAGGAGATCGTGCGGTACGCACAGGAGGCCGTGCTCGTCCTGACCGGCCGATCCCCGTTGGACGCGGCGAGGCGGGACCGGCTGGACGCTTTGGAGGCCCGGGGCGCGCGCGTCGAGTACCACAGGCTCGACGTCTCCGACGCGGACGGTACCGAGGCACTCGTCGCGGACGTCAAACGGCGTTTCGGCGCACTCCACGGTGTCGTCCACGCGGCGGGGGTGATCCATGACGACTTCGTCGTGAGGAAGTCCGCGGCGGAGTTCGAGAGCGTGCTCAGCCCGAAGGTCGACGGATGTCTCAACCTCGACCGGGCGACCAGGGACGAGGAACTGGACTTCTTCGTCCTGTTCTCCTCGGTCATGGGCGTGACCGGAAACGTCGGACAGGCGGACTACGCCGTGGCCAACGCGTTCATGGACGGATTCGCGCGCGAGCGCGACGCCCTGGTGCGCGCGGGGCGGCGTACGGGCCGCACCCTCTCCGTCGGCTGGCCCCTGTGGCGGGACGGCGGGATGGGGGCCGACGACGCCACGCGTGACGCACTGCGCTCCCGTGCCGGGCTGGTTCCGCTGGAGACACCGGACGGGTTCCGGGCGTTCTACCGCGCCATGGGGAGCGGCGAGGTACACGTACTGGTCATGGCGGGAGAGGGGGACCGGGCGGTCCCGTTCCCTCCAGGGACCGACGGGTCCGGGGACGGTCCTGCCCGGACGGCCCCGGCACACCGTGACGCCCCGGCCGCTGGTGACGACCGGACCCTGCTCAGGGAGGCGGTGCGACTTCTCAGGGAGGAGATCGCCGCGCGGACGGGACACCGGGCCGCGGAGATCGACGCCGACGAGCCCCTCGGCACCTACGGCATGGACTCGATCCTGGCCACCGAGGTGACCTCGGGGCTGGAGGCCACGTTCGGTTCCCTGCCCAAGACGCTCCTCTTCGAGTACCACACCCTGACCGGACTCGGCGGATATCTCGTGGACAGGCACCGGTCGAGGCTGTTCGCGCTCCTCCCCCAGGAGGGTCCGCGGAGTGAGGACACCCGGCGGGCACCCGACGCCCCGACCAAGGCGGGACGGGCCGCGGCGGAGCCGGCCGGGGACGGCACCCGGCCGTCCGCCCCCGCGCACCGCGGGTCGTCGGCACTGGACATCGCGGTGATCGGGCTCTCCGGACGCTATCCGGAGGCCCGTGACCTCGGAGAGTACTGGCGCAACCTGAGGGACGGACGCGACTGTGTGGTCGAGGTTCCGGCCGGGCGCTGGGACTGGCGCGACCACTACACCGAGGACCGTACGGTGCCGGACCGCCACCACAGCAAGTGGGGCGGTTTCATCCCGGAGGTGGACCGCTTCGACCCCCTGTTCTTCAACATCTCCCCCCGTGAGGCCGACTACCTGGACCCCCAGGAGCGCCTGTTCCTGGAACACGCCTGGGCGGCGATGGAGGACGCGGGCTACACGAGGGAGGCCCTCGGACGCGTCGGGGGAGAACCCCTCGGGGGCCGCGTCGGCGTGTACGCGGGTGTGATGTGGGGGCAGTACCAGTTGCTGTTCCGGAACGGGAACGGCGTCCAGGGCAACCCGAACGCGATCGGCGCCAGTTACGCCAGTGTCGCCAACCGCGTTTCGTTCGTCATGAACCTCCACGGCCCCAGCATGACCGTGGACACCATGTGCTCCAGTTCCCTGACGGCGGTGGAGCTGGCCTGCCGGGACCTCAGCCAGGGACGCGCGGGAATGGCCTTCGCGGGAGGGGTGAACGTGACCGTCCACCCGAACAAGTACCTGAGCCTGAGCAACAGTCGGTTCATCTCGAGCCAGGGCCACTGCGAGAGCTTCGGCGAGGGCGGGGACGGCTACGTCCCGGGCGAGGGGGTCGGTGTCGTGCTGTTGAAGCCGCTCGCCGACGCCGAGCGCGACGGTGACCACGTCTACGGGGTCATCAAGGGCAGCGCGGTCACGCACGGAGGGCGGACCAACGGCTACACGGTGCCCAACCCGAGGGCACAGGGAGCGGCCGTCCGCGCCGCGCTGGACGAGGCGGGGGTGCCCCCCAGGGCGGTCAGCTACGTGGAGGCGCACGGCACGGGAACCAAGCTGGGCGACCCCATCGAGATCGGCGGCCTGAGCCAGGCGTTCGGCGACCACGAGGACACGGGGTACTGCCGGATCGGCTCGGCCAAGTCCAACATCGGTCACTGTGAGAGCGCCGCGGGCATCGCGGGCCTGAGCAAGGTGCTCCTACAGTTGAAGCACGGCCAGATCGCTCCCTCCCTCCACTCCCGCACCCTGAATCCCGACATCGACTTCGCGAACACGCCGTTCGAGGTCAACCAGGAGTTGTGCGAGTGGGAGCGTCCCGTCTTCGGGGGACGGTCCTGGCCGCGTGTCGCGGGGGTCTCGTCCTTCGGGGCCGGCGGTTCCAACGCGCACCTGGTGGTCGAGGAACACGTCGACAGGCGGCCGAAGGCGGAACCGGGACGGCCTGTCCTCGTCCCCCTGTCCGCCAGGGACGGTGAGCGCCTGCGCGCCTACGCCGACGACCTGCTGCGGTTCGTGCGGGAGGAGCGGGGCCGTGCGGACGGCACACCCCTGGAGGACCTGGCGTTCACGCTCCAGGTCGGACGCGAGGCCATGGACGTGCGACTCGGCGTCCTCGCCGACTCGCTGGACTCCCTGGCGGACGGATTGGAGCGGTACCTGGCGGGGGACACCTCCGCCGAAGGGGTGCTCAGCGGAGACGTCCGGGACGGCAGGGAGGCCTTGGCGCTCATCCCCGAGGAGGACCTCGACCGGATCGTCGGCGGTCTGCTGGAGCGGGGCGAGCTGACCGACGTCCTGAGGTTCTGGGTGAAGGGCGCGGTGCCCGACTGGTACCGGCTCCACGGTGACCGCACGCCCAGGAGGACCAGCGCGCCGACCTACCCCTTCGCCCGCGAGCGGCACTGGGTCCCCCGGGACGAGGCCGCCGTGACCTCGGGGGACACCGAGCGGACCGGGACCGCGCGTCGTACGACACGGTTCCTGGGCAGGTCGTGGCGTGAGACCCCGGTCAGGAGGGGGCCGGCGGTACCCGCGGACGCCGTCGTCCTCCACGACCCCGCGACCGGGCCGCTGGCGGACGCGGTCGTCGCGCTCCTCGACGGAGCGACGGCGGTCGGGGTCGCCCCGGACACGTGGGAGAGGTTCGGATCCCGGATCGAGAACTGTTCGACCCTGATCGACCTCACCGGCATGAGCGAGCACGGGCCTGCCTCGGAACCGGTGCTCCTCCTGCAACGGGCGCTGGCGTCCCGGCCCTCGCGGGAACTCCGCCTGCTCTTCGTGACCCGGGGGCTCGAGGACCTGGAGAACACTCGTGTCGACCTGGCCGGGGCGTCCCGGGTCGGGCTCTACCGGACGCTGGGCAGCGAGTACTCCGCCCTGACCTCGCGCCACCTCGACCTGGATCCCGGAGCGGGACGGCCCGACGAGGTCGCGGCCGCCGTTCGGGAGGAGGTCGCCGACACCGGGGCCGAGACCGCGGTGTGCCTCCGGGGAGGCCGCCGGTACGTCGCCGTGCTGGAGGAGACCGCGCCCGGAGCCCCCGTCGGCGCCCCGGCCTTCGCCGAGGACGAGGTACTGCTCGTCACCGGTGGCACCCGGGGCCTGGGCCTACTGTGCGCCAGACACCTCGTCGAACGGTGCGGGGTCAGACGGCTGGTACTGACCGGCCGGGAGGCGCTGCCACCGCGCCGTCTGTGGGACACGGCCGACGGACACCCGTCCTCGGTGCGCGACAAGATCCGGGCCGTCCTCGACCTGGAGGCGGCGGGCGTGGAGGTCCGCGTCCTGGCGACGGCTCTGGACCGGGCCGACGAGGTCGACGCCATGGTCCGGTCGGTCCAGGAGGAGATGGGCGTGATCGCCGGCGTCGTCCACGCGGCGGGGCTCGTGGACACCGAGGACCCGGCGTTCGTCCGCAAGACGCCCGAGGGCATCGCCAGGGTCGTCTCGCCGAAGGTGGAGGGGAGCCGGAACCTCCTGCGGAGCCTCGACCACCGTGCGCTCCGTTTCGTCCTCCTCTTCTCGTCGGTCTCCTCGGCGGTTCCCGCCCTGGGCGCGGGGCAGAGCGACTACGCGATGGGCAACGCCTTCATGGACCACCTCGCCCGGGCACACGCGGGGTCCCCGCCCGTGACGAGCGTTCAGTGGCCGAGCTGGCGCGAGACCGGGTTCGGGGAGGTGACGGCCCGGGCGTACACGGACACGGGGCTGCTGAGTATCACCGACGAGGAGGGGCTCGCCCTGCTCGACGAGGTCCTCCGGTCCGACCGAGGGCCCGTGGTCATGCCCGTGGTGGTGGATCCCGACCGCTTCGACGCGGAGGCCCTGGCCTTCCCCCGGGAGGGGACCTCCGGGACCGGATCGCCGGGCTCGCGGGGCGGGGCGGTCACAGGCCGCCGGGAGAGCGACCGGAGGGAAAGCACGGAGGCTCCGGTGCCGCCGGGCGACGACACCGCACGAGCGCTGGCCGCCTACCTGACCGAGGTGTTCGAGGAGGAGCTGCGGCTCCGGCCGGGGCAGCTCGACGAGGAGACGTCGTACGCGGAGTACGGGGCGGACTCCATCCTGCTCGCCCAGGTCCTCCAGAAGCTCCGCGGGCGCCTGGGAACCGACCTGGAGCCCTCGGCCCTGCTCGAGTACTCGAGTGTGCGGGAGCTGTCGGAGTGGCTGCTCGACGCCCACGGAGAGGAGGTGGCCGCGGCCCTCGGCGGTCGGAACGCTCCGGAGGAACAGCGGGGGGAGGACGGGCGGAACCCCGGACCGTCACGGGTCGACGACGCCCGTCCGGTCGCGAACGTCCGGCGGAGCGCCGCCGCGCCGCATGGACGGGGCGTGTCCGTCGCGGTGATCGGTATGGCGTGCCGTATGCCGGGCGCCCCCGACCTCGACTCCTACTGGGACCTGCTGTCCCGCGGACGTTCCGGTATCCGCCGGGTCCCGGAGAGCCGCTGGGCGGAACCGGTCGGGCTCCACGCCGGGCTCATCGACGACGCCCATCTGTTCGACGCCGCCCGGTTCGCGCTGTCACCGGAGGACGCGCGGGCGATGGACCCCCAGGCCCTGGTCCTGCTGGAGGAGAGCCTCAAGGCCGTCCACCACGCCGGGTACCGCCCGGACGAGCTCGACGGCTCCGGGACGGGTGTGTACGTCGGCGCCAGGAGCCGGCCGAACACGGACCCCGGCGTGGTGGGCCGGGCGCGCAACCCGATCATGGCCGTCGGACAGAACTACCTGGCGGCCAACGTCTCCCAGACGTTCAACTGGGAGGGCCCGGCCATGGTCGTGGACACCGCCTGCTCCTCCGCGCTGACGGCGATGAGGGTCGCTGCGGACGCGCTGGCCAGCGGATCGGTCGACCAGGCACTGGTAGCGGGGGTCAGCCTGCTGGCCGACCCCTCGTCCCACGAACTGTTCCGCCGACGCGGTCTGCTCCAGGAGGACGGGGTGTTCCACGTCTTCGACCGGCGCGCCTCCGGCGTCGTGCTGGGTGAGGGCGTCGGCGTGGTCCTGCTCAAACCACTCGCGCGCGCGGAGGCCGAAGGGGACACGATCCACGCGGTCATCGAGGGTGTCGCCGTCAACAACGACGGAAGGACGGCGGGCCCGGCCACGCCCAACCCGCGGGCCCAGGAGCGGGTCATGCGCCAGGCCCTGGAACAGGCGGGTTGCACGCCGGATCAGGTCCGTTACCTCCACGTCAACGGTTCCGGCTCCGAGATGACCGACCTCCTCGAACTCAAGGCCGTGAAGGCCGTCTACGGAGGGTCCCGCCCGGCCCCGCTCCACCTGGGATCGGTCAAACCCAACATCGGCCATCCGCTGTGCGCTGAGGGCATCGCGGGGTTCATCAGCGCCGTACTCACGTTGCGCCACCAAAGCCTGGTGCCCTTCCTGTCCGGCCAGGAACCCCCAGAACACTTCGACATGGACGCGGCCGGGTTCGTCCTCCCCCGAGAGCTGGCGGGTACGCGGATTCCCTACGCGGCGGTCAGCAGCTTCGCCGATGGTGGAACCAACGGCCACGTCGTCCTCCGGCACCACGAGCGGGAATCCACGCGGGTGCCGCGCCGACCGCTGGAGCCCCCGGTCCTCGACCGGTCCGACGTGCGGTTCGGGGAAGCGTCGGCGACTCGCGATCCCCGACCGGCTCCCGACGCGTCGGCCGGGGTCCTCGCGCACGACCCGTCCGGAACGTGGACCGCGCGGCTGGACGCGGCCCATCCCATCCTGGCCAACCACCGGGTCCACGGCCGACGGCTCATGCCCGGCGTCGCCTGGATCGACCTGCTGTACCAGTGGTTCGCCGAGGCCGGTGCGGACTTCGCCGGGTTCGCCTTGCGGGATCTCACGATCCACCGCCCGCTGGCCGTGGCCGAGGGGGAGGACGCGCGTTTGAGGATCACCGCGCATCCCGACGGTGCCGACGGTTGGCGCGTCGAGGTGCGGGAGGCGGGTTCCGACGACGGGACCGCGGAACCGCCGTACGTCACGGCCGAGATGCGTGAGCGCTCCACCGGGGCCGATGACGTGCGGGTGCGCCCGGACACGATCCACGCGGAGGGTTCCAGGGTGAAGGACCTCCGGGACGTCTACGGCGGTTTCCGTGACAGGGAGCTGGTGCACGACGGGCCGATGCGTGCCGTCGGCGCCTCCTACACGGGTCCACGGGACGTCTGGGTCCACGTGGCGGTGGACGACCGGGCGCCGGTCGGCGCCGGGGAGCACCTGTTCCACCCGGCGTTGATCGACGCCAGCGCAGTGGCGGCCATCGAGGCGGTGGAGAGCGCCGCGGGCGGCGCCGGCCACCTCTTCCTCCCCCTGTTCCACGGGTCGTTCCACGCGAGCGCGCCCCTGCGGACCACGTGCTACACGCGCGTCCGGCGGGACACCGTCGTCCTGGGCGCGGACCTGCTCAGCTTCACGATGGAGTTCTTCGACGCCGGTGGACGCAGGATCGGCGAGCTGACCGACTTCACGTGCAAGGCCGTGCGGGACCCCGAACTCCTCGGCCCGCACACCGGGACGGGGGGCCGGACGGTCAGCCGCGAACCGGTGGGGCCGGACGGCGGCACGGTGCCGCGGCGGACCTCCGTGGATCCGGGGGCGCACGAAACGCTCCTGGCCTCGCTCATCGCCTCCCACCTGGGAGTACCGGAGGGTTCGGTCAGCACGACCGCCGGATACTACGAGCTGGGACTGGTCTCGGTCCAGCTGTTGCAGCTGACGAGGGAGCTGGAGAGCGCCCTCGGAACCAGGCTCCCCCCGACCCTGTTCTTCGAGTACCCGACGGTCTCCTCCCTCGCGGAACACCTCGCGGACCTCGCTCCCGGGGCCCCGGACTCCCCGGCCCCCGCCCCCTCGGCCGCGCACGATCCCCGGTCCGTCGTCACGGAGGCCGCCGCCGTCCAGGGCCGTCCCGCGCCCCACGCGGGCGTGACCGAACCGGAACGGCGGGACATCGCGATCATCGGGATCGCGGGCAGGTACCCGAAGGCCGCCGACCTCGCCGAGTTCTGGGAGAACCTGAAGGCGGGCCGGAACTGCGTCACCGAGGTCCCCGAGGAGCGGTGGTCCCGCGACCACCTCGCCGGTGTGCGCTCCCCCTCCGGACGGGAGATGTCCCGGTGGGGCGGGTTCCTGGACGACGTCGCCCGGTTCGACGCCCGTTTCTTCGGGATACCGGACGAGGAGGCGGCCCTTCTCGACCCACAGGAGCGCCTGTTCCTGGAGACGTGCTGGGAGGTGATGGAGGACGCGGGGTACACGCCGGACAACCTCGTCGAGGCGGAGGGCGTGAGCCGTCGCCGCCCGGTCGGCGTCTACGCCGGGGTCATGCACAAGGACTACGCCCTGGTGCAGCGGGACGCCGCGGGGCACACGATCCCCCTCGCCCTCAACCACGCACCGATCGCCAACCGCGTGTCCCACCTCTGCGACTTCCACGGCCCGTCCATGGTGATCGACACGGTGTGCGCGTCGTCGCTGAGCGCGGTGCACCTGGCGGCGGAGGACATCCGACGCGGCGAGTGCCGGGTGGCCATCGTCGGAGGGGTCAACCTCTCCCTGCACCCCAGTAAGTACCAGACCTACGGGTTGCAGGACCTCCACGCCAGCGGGGAACCGGGGCGGCCGTTCGGAGCGGGCGGGGACGGGTTCGTCTCCTCGGAGGGCGTGGGCGCGGTGCTGCTGAAGCCGCTGGACAGGGCACTCGCGGACGGGGACGGCGTCTACGCCGTCATCAGGGGCAGCGCCGTCAGCCACTCCGGGCGGACGTCCGGGTTCCGGGTCCCGTCGGTGGCCGCCCAGGAGGCGCTCGTCACCGAGTGCCTGGACAGGGCGGGCGTCGACCCCAGGACCGTCTCCTACGTCGAGACGCACGCGACGGGGACGGAACTGGGCGACCTGATCGAGTTCCAGGCACTGAGCAGGGTGTTCGGCGGACACACCGAGGAGCGGGGGTTCTGTGCCCTGGGGTCGGTCAAGGCGGGGATCGGGCACGCCGAATCGGCGGCCGGGATCAGCGCCCTGACCAAGACCGTCCTCCAACTGCACCACGCCACGCTGACCCCGCAGCCCGAGACGGGCCGACCCAACCCGTACGTCGACTTCGAGGACTCACCGTTCCGCCTCCAGACACGGCTCGATGAGTGGACCGTCGACGGCCCCCGCCGTGCCGGAGTGAGCGCCTTCGGGGCCACCGGGGCCAACGCACACGTCATCCTGGAGGAGGCCCCCACGGGGGAGGATCCGGTCAGTGACACGGTCCCCCACGGGGTCCTGGTCCCGATCTCGGCCAGGAACGACGACCGGCTGCGCGCCTACGCCCGCCGGCTCCTGCGTTTCCTGGAGGCACGCGAGCGCGTGGACCTGCGCTCCCTGGCCTTCACCCTCCAGACGGGCCGCGTCGCCCTGGAGGAGCGGGCCGTCCTTCTGGCCCACGGCGTCGATGACGCGAGGGACGCCCTCGACGCGTTGGCCGAGGGCCGGTCGGTCCCGAACCTCTGGAGGGGCCGGGTCGGGGATCCGCGCACGCGCCCCGCCCTGCTGGACGAGGACGACCTCCGGCGGGACCTGGTGCGGCGGTGGTCCGGTCAGGGCGCGTGGAACAAGGTCGCCGAACTCTGGCTCCAGGGGTACGAGCTCGACTGGACCGCGCTGCACGACTCCGCTCCGCGCCGCCTCCACCTGCCGACCTACCCCTTCGCCGGAGACCGGCACTGGGTCCGGTCGGACGCCGGAGCGGGCGCGCCCGACACGGCTGGGGAGGCACGGTCCGAGCGGTCGGAGCCGCACCAGTCCGGGCCGACCCCCGCGTCCCCCGGCGGGCTCCTCTGGGACGTCCTTCCCGAGGGCGAACCCGCACCGCCCGACGCCGTCGCGCTCAGCGCCGACCTCGACGAGCGGGCCAGGGGGTTCCTGCGCGACCTCGTGGCCGTGCGGCTTGGACGGTCCGCCACCGAGATCGCCCCCCACACACCCCTGCTCGACCTGGGCCTGACGTCGGTCGCGGCCGTCGGCCTGGCCCGGGAGCTCGTGCGGACGGTCGACCCCGGGTTCCTGCCCAGCGCACTCTTCGAACACGACACCGTCGCCGACCTGTCGGCGTACCTCGTGGCCCGGCGTCCGGGGGAGCTGGCCCGTCTGGTCGCCCGGCGAAGGGGGGAACGGCGCGACGGTGACCCGGAACCGCCGCCGCCCGGCGGGGGGAGCACCCCCGACGACCCGGTGCTGGACGCGCTGGAACGGCTGCGTGACGACGGCACCGACCTGGACGAGGTCATCGCTCTTCTGGCTGAGAGAGGGTAGGAAGTTGCAGGACGAGTTCAGCGCCCTCATCGCCGACTACAAGGCCGGCAGGATCAGCGGCGACACGGTCAGGGACCTGCTGGAACGGACGAGGCGGGGGGAGCGGCCCCAGGAGCTCTCGGAGGGGCAGCGTGGCCTCTGGGCGCTCCAGAGGTCCTATCCGGGAACCTCCGCCTACAACGTTCCGATGTGCTTCCGCGTCAGCGGTCTGGACACGGCCGTCCTGCGCGAGGCCTGCCGGGCGGTGGTGCGGGAGCATCCGGTGCTCAGCACCGTGATCCACAGCTCCGAGGGTGTTCCGTACCAGTCCGTCGACCCGGAGCGGCCGCTCGACTTCTCCCACCGGTACCTGGCCGGGGACGAGGAGATGCGGGACGCGCTCCGACGGGAGAAGGAGCTGCCCTTCGAGATCGAGGGGGGCTCCCTTCTCCGGGTGCGTGTCCTCGAACGCGCCGGGGACGAGGCCGTCGTCCTGGTGGTCGTCCACCACATCGTCTTCGACGGCAGCTCGGCCCGGATCCTGGCGGACTCGCTGTTCGACGCCTACCAGGCTCTGCTGGAGGGAAGGGACGCCCCCGGACCGGAGCGCGCAGAGGTGGCGTTCCACGACTTCGTGCGGCGGGAACGGCGCAGGCTCGCGGAGACGCGCTCCTCCGCGCTCGCCCACTGGCGCGACAGGCTCGACGGTCCGCTGCCGTTCCTGGCCCTTCCCACGGAGCGGCCGCACTCGCGGGTCCGGAACCCGTTCGCCGGAGCGACCCACTCCAACGATCTGCCCGAGGAACTGGCCGCGAGGGTCGCCGGTCTCGCGGACGCCCGCCACGGCTACAGCTNCCTTCGCCGCGACGCTGGCGACCTACTCCCGGGAGCCGGGGATCGTCGTGGGCATGCCGGTGGACGAGCGGGACGGCGCGGAGTCCGACCGGGCCGTGGGGCTCATGATCACCATGATGCCGGTCCTGATCGGCCTCGCCGAGGACACGCCGTTCCAGGCCCTCGTGGACCGTACCCAGCGCGAGGTCCTCGACGGAATGCTCCACGGCTACCCGCTCCCGGCACTGGTCCGGGAGCTGGGCGCCGAGCGGAGGGAGCACCGGTCCCCCGTCTTCCAGACGGCGTTCGTCTACCAGGACGTGCTCGACGGGATCGGCGGACCCGACCGCCCGTACCAGTACCTCGACGAACCCCACCAGGAGGGGGAGTACGAGCTCTCCCTCGAGGTGTGGAGGCGGGGCGCGGGCTTCCGACTGCACTGGAAGTACCACCCGGAACTCTTCTCCCGGGACTTCGTCACCCGGTTGGGCGAGCGGTTCCTGCGACTCCTCGACCACGTGACCACCAGGCCGGAGACCACCGTCGGCGAGCTGCGCCAGCGCTTCGGCGGTGGTGGGGAGGCCCCCCGCGTCCACGAGATGATCCGGGATACGGCCCGGCGCCGCCCCGAGGCGGTCGCCGTGTCCGACGCGCGCGGATCCCTGACCTACCGCGAACTCGACCTCCGGAGCCGGGGGCTCGCGGCCCGCCTGAGTGAGAGGGGCGTCGGCCCGGGCGACCTCGTCGCCGTGCTCATGGAGCGTTCCTCCGACGTGGTCGTCACCTTCCTGGGCGTGCTCAGGGCGGGCGCGGCCTTCCTGCCGCTCGACCCCGAACTGCCCGCCGAGCGCCTGGCCGACATCCTGGAGGACAGCCGTGCGCGCCTGGTCCTCACCCAGCGGCCGTCGGAGGCGTCCGCCCGTGAGCTGCTCGACCGCCTTCCCGACGGCACGTCCGACGCGCCCAGGGCCGAGGTCGTGGTACTCGACGGGGGATGGACGGATCCGGTCGGGGACGGGGCCGGGACGCCGGAGGTGGAGGTGACCGGCGACGACCTCGCCTACGTCATCTACACCTCGGGGAGTACCGGCCGTCCCAAGGGCGTGATGGTTCCCCACCGGGGGCTGGGCAACCTGCTTCGCTCGATGGCCGAACGCCCGGGAATGAGCGCGGACGACACCCTCTTCGCCGTCACCACCACCAGTTTCGACATGGCGCAGGTCGAGCTGTTCCTCCCCCTGGTGACGGGGGCGCACTGCCATGTGTGCGACAGCGCCACGATCAGGGACGTCGAGCTGCTCAAGGACCGGATCAGCGCCGTCCGCCCGACCGTCATGCAGGCCACACCGGCACTGTGGAGCATGCTGTTCCACTCGGGTTGGCGCAACGCCGAGTGCCTGCGCGCCTTCACCGGAGGGGAGGCGCTCTCCAGGACGCTCAAGGAGCACTTCCTCGACTCCGGCACCGAGGTGTGGAACCTGTACGGGCCGACGGAGGCGACCGTCTACGCCACCGGCACGCTGGTCCGGAGGGACGCGCCGATCACGATCGGCACCCCGGTCGCCGACGCCCGAGTCCACATCCTCGACGAGCGGCTGCGTCCCGTGCCCCCGGGCGAGACGGGCGAACTCTGCATCGCCGGTCCCGGGGTCGCGGCGGGCTACCTGAACCGGCCCGAGCTGACGGCCGAGCGGTTCGTGCGGGACCCCTTCGCGCCGGAGGGGAGGATGTACCGGACCGGGGACCTGGCCCGCTGGAACGAGGACGGGGAGATCGACTACCTGGGCCGGATGGACTTCCAGGTGAAGATCCGGGGCCACCGTGTCGAACTGGGCGACATCGAGTACCACCTGGGACGGCACGAGGACGTCGCCGCGTGCGTCGTCGTCGCCCGGGGGGAGGACACCGCCAGGCAGCTCGTCGCCTACTACACGCCGGAGCGCCCGGGAGGGGCCGGGCGGGGGGCGCGCTGGTTCCGGGACTTCCTGCGGGACAAGCTGCCCGAGTACATGGTTCCGGCCCACTTCGTTCCGATCGACACGATCCCGCTGACCGGGAGCGGCAAGGTGGACCGCGGCGCGCTGACACGGCGGGAGATCGTCGTGGCGGACACCGGCGCGGCACCCGGGACCGGGACCCTCGCGGACGTGGAGGCGGAGGTCCTCGGGTGCTGGCGTGACGTGCTGGGTGTCAGCGGCGCCAGCCCCACCGCGTCGTTCTTCGACCTCGGGGGGAGTTCGCTGTCGGCGGTCATGCTCGCCGAGCGGATCAGCCAGCGCCTGGACGTGCCGTTCGCGGCCCCCGACCTGTTCAGGTACACCACCGCCCGTGCCGTCGCCCGGTACGCACACGACGCGCGTTCGCGGGGGGCGGCGGAGGGGCCCGCTCCCTCCGGTGGCACCGAGCCCGCCACGGGGAGCGGGGCCGCGACACCGCGGGAGCCGCGGCGGCCGACCNNCGCGATCGCGGTCGTGGGTGTCTCCTGCCGGTTCCCGGACGCCGAGGACCACCGGGAGTTCTGGCGGAACCTCACGCGGGGCAAGCGGGCCACGGGGCTGTGGACGGAGGACGAGCTGCGCGGCGCCGGGGTTCCCGAGCGGTTGCTGGAGAACCCGTCCTTCGTTCCGCTCCGGTCCTGTCTGGACCGCAAGGACTCCTTCGACGGTGAGTTCTTCCGCCTGTCGCCCCGGCACGTGGCCCTGATGGACCCGCAGTTCCGTGAGCTGCTCGTGCACGCCTGGAAGGCGGTGGAGGACGCCGGGTACGACCACCGGGACCTGCCCGGCACCGGTGTCTACGTCAGCAGCGGGAACCACTTCTACGGGGCGCCCTCGGACGGCGACGGAACCCCCCGCGGTGTGATCGAGGACCCGGAGCAGTACCTGTCGTGGGTGATGTGCCAGGGCGGCACGATCGCCTCGATGATCTCCCACCAGCTCGGGTTCGGTGGACCGAGCATGTCCGTGCACTCCAACTGCTCGTCGTCGCTGAGCGCGCTGTCCCTGGCGGTTCGGGCGATCCGGTCCGGCGAGACCGACCAGGCGCTGGTCGCCGCCGCCTCGGTGTCTCGGCACGACGGCCTCGGGTACGTGTACCAGCCGGGGCTCAACTTCTCCGGTGACGGCCGCCTCAAGGCGTTCGACGCCGACGCCGACGGGATGGTGGCCGGAGAGGGCGTGGTCGCGTTCCTGGTTCGCCGTGCGCGCGACGCCGTGGCCGACGGGGACCACGTCTACGCGCTGGTGCGCGGCGCGGCCACGAACAACGACGGCGGTCAGGCCACCGGGTTCTACACCCCGAGCGTCGAGGGGCAGAGCCGCGTGATCCGGGAGGCCCTGGAACGCACGGGTGTCGACCCCGCCTCCATCGGCTACGTGGAGGCGCACGGCACCGGTACGAAGCTGGGGGACCCCGTCGAACTGACGGCCCTGACCGACGCCTACCGGACCTTCACGGAGGAGGTCGGCTACTGCGGGATCGGGTCGGTCAAGTCGAACCTGGGGCACCTCGACACGGCCGCGGGCCTGGCGGGCAGCCTCAAGGTGGTGCTCAGCCTCCACCACCGTCAACTGCCTCCGACCATCAACCACACCGCCCCCAACCCCCAGCTGCGTCTGGACGGGTCGCCCTTCCGCGTGGTCGACCGCCTGACCGACTGGTCCGCGGGGCGGACGCCGCGACGGGCGGCGCAGAGCTCCATCGGCCTGGGCGGAAGCAACGCCCATGCCGTCTTCGAGGAGTACGAGGGGGACGCGGTGCGGGACGTCGAGGACGACGGCTGCGAACACGTGGTGCCGCTGTCGGCACGGGGACGGGACAACCTCACGCAGTACGCGCGTGATCTGCTCGACCACCTGGGCGACCGGGACACCCGGAGCGCGCCCACACCCCTCCGACTCCGCGACCTGGCGTACACACTCCAGGTGGGGAGGGTGCCGATGGAGCACCGGGTGGCGTTCGTCGTGCGCGACCTCGACGAACTGGAGGCCGAACTCTCGCTGTTCGTCCGGGGGGACGCGTCCGCGCGGCGGCACGCCGGACGGGTCCCCGCGACCGATCGGAGCGGGGGGAGCGCTCCGCCCGTCCGCCGGACGGAGGACGGTGGAGCCGAGGAGCTCGCCCGGGCCTGGGTCCGGGGGGACGAGGTCGTCTGGCGCGCACTTCCGAGGACCCAGGAGTGCCGCCGGACCAGCCTGCCGTCCTACCCCTTCAGCGACGTGCGCCACCCCTGGCCCGGGTCCGGCCATCCGAGGGAGGCCGCGGTGGGCGCCCACGCTCGTCCACCGGGCCGGGCGTCCCTGCCGGGGAACGGGGAGCGGGTCCACCGCACGCGTTTCACGGGCGACGAGTACCTGCTGCGCGACCACGTCGTCGACGGTCGCGCGATCCTCCCCGCCACGGCCTGTCTGGACATGGTCCACACCCGGGTCAGCCGGACCGTGCCCGGGGCGTACGGGCGCGTGACCCTGAGGAACGTCGCCTGGCTGCGCCCGCTGGAGGTCGGTCCCGGCGGCCGGGAGGTGGAGCTGACCCTGGCCCCGGCGGCCGGGGACGGCACGGACGTCCCGTCGGGACCCCTGACCTTCACGCTGGCCTCCCGGGAGGAGGGCGGCGACCGGGTCCACGTCCAGGGACGGGTCGAGACCGGGCCCGCCCCCGCCGCACCGGACGTCGACCTGGAGCGGTTGCGCTCGGTACTGGGAGCACGTCCGGTGACCGGGGAGGAGTGCTACGGACGCATCGCCCGCATGGGGGTGCGCTACGGTCCGGGCTTCCGCCTGGTCCACACGCTCCTCCGCGGGGTGCGCGAGGGGCGTCGGGAGGTGCTCGCCGAGTTGCGGCTGCCCGAGGACCTCCGCGGCTCCCTGGAGGAGCACACGCTGCACCCGAGCGTCCTGGACGCCGCGATCCACGCGTCACTCGGCCTGGACCCGTCGCTGGACACCTCCGCCGCGTCCGCCGACGGGGAGGCGGCCACGGCGGTGCCGTTCGCCCTGGACGAGCTCACGGCCCACGGGCCCGTCGAGGAGGTCATGTACTCATGGGTGCGTCCGGCGGCCGGCCGAGGGGGAGACGGCACGGTGCTGAACGTCGACCTCGTCGACGGGCGGGGACGGGTCCGCGTCGCGATGCGCGGACTCGCCTACCGGAGGGTCGGGACGCGACCGACGGCCGAGGGGGCCGACCGCGACTCCCGACTGCACACGCTGGTACCGGTGTGGGAGCCGAGGAACACCGGCCGACGGCGGAGCGCGGGTGTGCTCGCCCCGGCCGCCGACGCGCGCGCGGCCGAGGGCCGGGTCCTCGTCTTCGGCGCCGCCGAGCGCCTGCGCGGCGGGATCGGTGATCCGCCCCCCGGGTACCGCGAGGTCCGGCTGCGGCCGGGGGCCACGGTGGAGGAGATCGCCGAGCTGATCGGCGCGCCCTCGAACACCGAACCGCTCGCACACGTGATCTGGGTGGCCCCGGAGGAGGCTCCGCCGTCCGAGGGGTCCACGGGCGCGTCGTCCGGTCAGGAACGGGGCGTCATCGAGGTCTTCCGGATCGTCAAGGCGCTGCTCGGGCTCGGGTACGGGACCAGGGCCCTGGAGTGGACGGCCGTGACCTTCGGTACCCAGCGGGTGCGCGAGGGGGAGCGCGTGGCGGCCACCCACGCGAGTGTGCACGGGCTGATGGGCAGCCTGGCCAAGGAGCACACCCGGTGGACGGTGCGCGCCGTCGACCTGCCCCGTGACGGGGAGCCCGGACCGTCCGGGGCGGGGACCCCGCCCACGCCCCCGAGGCCGGGCGCCACACTGGCCCTGCGGAACGGCCGGTGGTTCTCCCAGGAGCTCCTGCGCGTGCCGCACGCGCGGCCGGGCACCGCGCCCTACCGCCACCGCGGCGTCTACGTGGTCGTCGGCGGCGCCGGCGGTATCGGGGAGCTGTGGAGCCGGCACATGGTCGAGCGGTACCAGGCGTCGATCGTGTGGATCGGCCGCCGCCCCCTCGCGGGAGCGGTCGAACGGCGACTGGCCGGGCTCGCCGAGCTGGCCGAGAGCCGCGGCGCACGACCGCCGCTCTACCTCTCCGCGGACGCGAGCGACCTCGGGAGCCTGCGTGCCGCCCGTCGGCGGATCAGGGAACACCACCCCCGGATCGACGGTGTGGTGCACTCCGCGATCGTCCTCGCCGACCGTGTCCTGGGGAACATGGACGAGGACGAGTTCCGTGCGGCGCTCACCTCCAAGACCGACGTCGGCGTCAACCTCGCCGAGGTGTTCGGTGCCGACGACCCGGACCTCGTCCTGTTCTTCTCGTCGGTGGAGAGCTTCGCCAGGGAGGCGGGGCAGGCCAACTACGCGGCGGGCTGCACCTTCAAGGACGCCCTGGCGAGGGAGCTGCGTCAGCGGTGGCGGGACGCGTCCGCCGGTCCGGAGCGGACCCCGCCCGTGGTCAAGACGATCAACTGGGGCTACTGGGGTGCGGCCGGTGTGGTCAGTGACTCCTTCTACCGTGAGCGTCTGGCCGAGGCCGGTGTCGACTCGCTCGATCCCGAGGAGGCTTTCCGCCACCTCGCCGCCTTCCTCTCCGACGACCACGACCAGGCCGTGCTCATGCGGACCTTCGGCGACCGGGCGCTGCGCGGCCTCGCTCTGGACGAGCGGCTGCACCGGGAACCGGCCCGCCTCCCCTCCGTCATCGACGAGGCCGAACGCGGGTACGGTGCCTCCCCCGGCGACCTGGAGCGCCTCCGGCGGCACCTTCCGGACGAGCGCATGTGCGACCTGGCCGTCCAGCTCCTGTTCGCGACTTTGCGTGACCTCGGCCCGGACGACCTGGAGCGGCGTGTGCCCGCCCGACTCCACCGGTGGCTGGAGGAGAGCGACCGCCTGCTCGCCCGGTCCGGGCTCGTGGAGGTGGTCGACGGCCGAAGGGTGCTCCTGGAGCGGGGCGCCCCGCACGAGGAACTGTGGCGGCGGTGGCACGCCGAACGCGAGCGGTGGCGGACGAGCACGAGCCAGGCGGCGCGGGTCGACCTGGTCGAGTCGTGCCTGCTCGCCCTGCCCGACGTCCTGACCGGAGGCCGGCAGGCGACCGAGGTCCTGTTCCCGGACTCCTCGACGTCCCTGGTGGAGGGGGTCTACCGGGACGACCCCGTCGCGGAGCACTTCAACGACCAGCTGGCCGCCCTGGTGGGTTCCGCCGTCCGCGCGTGGCTCCGGGACGATCCGACGAGACGCGTCCGCGTCCTCGAGGTCGGGGCCGGGACCGGGGCGACCACCACCAAGGTCCTGGCGGCGCTCGACGCCCTGGGGTCCCCCGTCGAGGAGTACTGCTACACCGACGTGTCCAAGGCGTTCCTGTTCCGTGCCGAGGAACGGCTGGGCGATCGGCACCCGTACCTGACCACACGCCTGTTCGACGTCGAGCACCCGCCGGGGCCGCAGGGGGTGGATCCCGGCGCCTTCGACGTCGTCGTGGCCACCAACGTGCTCCACGCCACCAGCGACGTGTCCCGGACGCTGCGCAACGTCAAGGCGGCGATGCGCGCCAACGGTCTGCTGTTCGTGAACGAGATGAGCGGGAACACGGTCCTGGCCCACCTGACGGTCGGGCTCCTCGACGGCTGGTGGGCCCACGAGGACGACGCCCTGCGGATCGAGGGCAGCCCCGTCCTCGGGCCGGACGGATGGAGGGAGGTCCTGTCCGACGAGGGCTTCGGCCGTGTCCGTCAGCCCGGCGTCGAAGCGCACGACCTGGGCCAGCAGCTCGTCATCGCCGAGAGCGACGGTGCCGTCCGCACCCCGCTGGACACCGGTGCCCCGACCGGGGAACGCGTCCGGAACGAGCGCTCCGGGGCTCCCGTGGGACGAGGAGGACACGGAACCGCGCCGGAGGAGGAGCGGGACGGTGGAACGGGGACCGACACGGAGTTGAGGGAACGGACCGAGGCGTACTTCAGGGACCTCGTGGGCCGCACCCTGCGGCTGGACGCGGACCTGATCGACCTGGACGAGGACCTGCACGACCGCGGGCTCGACTCCATCCTGGTCTCGGGGATGAACAACGCCCTCGCCGCCGACTTCGACGAGGTCGGCAGCACGCTCTTCTTCGAGCTCCGCTCCCTCGGGGAGCTCGTCGACCACTTCGTGCGGACGCGGCGCCCCGAACTGGCGCGCCTGTTCGGGCTCGACGGGCCCCGGACGGACCGGCCCACCCTCCGCGCCCGCGCCACCGCCTATTTCACGGACCTGGCCGCCGCCACGCTGCGGCTGGCTCCCGACGGACTCGCGCCGGACACCAACCTGTTCGACCAGGGCCTGGACTCGATCCTCGTCGTCCAGATGAACAACGAGCTGGGCCGGGTCTTCGACGACCTCGACAACTCCCTGTTCTTCGACCACCCGACCGTGGGGGAGCTCGTCGACCACTTCGTGGCGACGCGCCGGGAACGGCTGGAGGAGGTCCTCGGCGGGGGGTCTCCCCGGGACCGCTCCGCCGCGGAGCGGACGCCGCCACCGGCCCCGGAGCGGAGGCCGGAGGTACGGCCTCGGCCGGAACCCGAACCCGCCCCCTCCGGCGGACCGGCCACGGCGGNATCGCCGTCGTGGGCGTGGCGGGCCGGTACCCGGGGGCGGAGAACCCCCGGGAGCTGTGGGACAACCTGTGCCGGGGCACGGACTCCACCGCGCCCTACCCGGAGGACCGCTGGTGGTGCCGGTGGGACGAGGACACGCGCCCGACGGGAGGGTTCGTCCGCGACGCCGCGTGCTTCGACGCCGAGTACTTCGGCCTCACGGGGGACGAGGCGGCGGCCATGGACCCGCAGGAGCGCCTGTTCGTCGAGACGGTGCACAGCGCCGTCCAGGACAGCGGCCACACGACCGCCGGCCTCAACGAACAGGGGCGCGTCGGGGTGTTCGTGGGCGTCATGAACTCGACGTACAACGGGCGCACCGCCCACTCCTCGATCGCCAACCGCACCTCCCACCTCTTCGACTTCCAGGGGAGCAGCGTCGCGGTCGACACCGCCTGCTCGTCCTCCCTGACCGCCGTGCACATGGCCCTGGAGAGTCTCTACAGCGGTGACAACGACTGCGTGGTCGCGGGAGGCGTCAACCTGCTGCTCGACCAGGACCACTTCCGCGTCCTGGAGGAGCACGGACTCCTGTCGCGGAGCGGGAGGTGCCGTCCCTTCTCCGAGCACGCGGACGGTTTCCTCGCCGCGGAGGCCGTCGGCGCCGTCGTCCTGCGTCCCCTGGAGGACGCGCTGGCCTCCGGCGACCATGTCCACGCCGTGATCAGGGGGAGCGCGGTCAACGCCGGCGGCAGGAGCGGCAGGTACGGCACACCCAGCCTGCGGGCGCAGCGGGACGTCGTCGCACGCGCGCTGGAGAAGGCGGGCACCCCACCCAGCACGATCAGCTACGTGGAGACGCACGGCACGGCGACCCAGCTCGGCGACTCGATCGAGATCTCGGCGCTCGCCCAGGCTTTCGGGGAGGAGGGGCCGCGCACCGGGGGGAACTGCTCCGTCGGCTCGGTCAAGTCCAACCTGGGCCACTGCGAGAGCGCCTCCGGCGTCGTGGGGCTCACGAAGGTTCTCATGCAGTTCCGGTACGGCCGGATCGCCCCGTCCATCAACGCCGAGGAGCTCAACAGCGGCATCGTGTTCCGGAGGACGCCGTTCTCGGTGCGGCGGGAGCTCGTACGGTGGGAACCGGTGGACGACCGGGGCCGACCGGTGCCCAGACGTGCCGGGGTCTCCTGTTTCGGCGCGGGGGGTTCGAACGCGCACCTGGTCGTCGAGGAGTACACGGGGACACCGGGCTCCGAGGAGGAACGGCACGGGGGTCCGCACCTGGTACCGCTGTCGGCGAGGACGCCGGAACAGCTGAGGGAGTCGGCGCTGCTCCTGGCGGACCACCTCGACCGCGTGGCGGGTACGCCGCACGAGGCGCCGCTCCGGGACGTGGCCTACACCCTGCAGGTGGGGCGGGACGCCCTGCCCCACCGGATGCTCCTCACCGTGTCCTCCACGGGTCAGCTCGCCTCGGAGCTGCGGAGGTTCGCCGCCTCGGGTGAGGCCGACGCGCGGACGGAGCCCGACGGGGAGGTGCGCGACCCCGCCCTGCGGTGGCTGGACGGCGGGAGCGTCGACTGGCAGGAGCTCTGGCGCACCTCGCGGCCCCGGCGGACCAGCCTTCCGACCTACCCCTTCACGCGGACGGAGCACTGGTACCGCTCGGGGGAGGCCGCCGCCGTCGCCCCGGACCCCGAACCGCGCACGCGTGGGGTCCAGGCTCCCTCCCACCGGGGGGAGGCGGTCCCGGAGACGCGTCTGCGCGACTGGCTTCGGGACGTTCTCGCCGCCGAGTTGGCCGCCGATCCGCGGGACCTGGACACCACCGAGAGCCTCCCCGCGCTGGGACTGTCCTCCCGGTCCCTGGTCCGGGTGGCCAGGGAGATCCAGAGCGGCCCCGATCCCGACTTCGACGCCGCGTCGCTGTTCGAGTACGACACCGTCGACCTCCTCGCGGACCACCTGGCGGAACGCGGTGCCGTGGTCGCCGACCGCGGGGAGCGGGCGGACGCCGCCGGGGAACGCCGGGGCGCGGAACCGGCCTCCCACACGCTGTCCCAGGCACAGCAGGGGTTGTGGGCACTGCAACGCGAGGCCCCGGGCAGTAGTGCCTACAACGTGCCCCTGTGCTTCAGGGCGACCGACCTGGACGTCCGCGCGCTGTCCGAGGCGTTCACGGCGGTGCGGGCCAGGCACGGCGTCCTCTCCGGAGTCGTCCGCGTGGAGCGGGGCGCGCCCGTGCTCCGGCACTCGCCGGGGGCGGAACCGGCGCTGGAGGAGCGACACCTGCCCCCGATGACGCGCGACGAGGTGTTCGGGCTCGTCCGCGAGCACGCCAAGGAACCCTTCGACCCGGAACACGGGCCGCTGTGCCGGATCAGCGTGTTCCACCTGTCGGACGGCACGGCCTGGGTGCTGGTGAACGCACACCACCTCGTCCTCGACGGCGTGTCCGCGATGGTGCTCCTCAAGGAGCTCCTGGCGCACTACCGTGCCCTCACCGGCGGCGGGGTCCCCGACGCGGCCGCTCCCGAGGCGACGTACGCGGAATTCGTCACCGCCGAGGAGTCCGGCATGCGGGGTGAGGAGGGAACCGCCAGGCTGGAGTACTGGCGGAACCGGCTGTCCTCCCCGCTCCCGGCCCTGGCCCTCCCCACGGACCGGCCCCGGTCCCTCGCCGACCGTGACGCGCGCGGCGCCACCGAGACGTGGCGGCTCACGGAGGAACTGGGCGTGCGGATCGACCGGTTCACCCACGACCACGGCGTCTACGCGTCGGCGGTGTTCCTCGCGGCGTTCAAGACCCTGCTCCACCGGCACACGCAGCAGGACGACGTCATCGTCGGAACGGCCGTGAACACCCGGCCCGACCGGCGGTTCGACGGGACGGTCGGCCACTTCGTCGACATGGTCCCGGTCCGCAGCCGTGTGCGGCGGGAGGCTCCGTTCCTCGAACTGTGCCGGGAGGTCCAGGCGGCCCTGACCAGCGGCGTGGCCCGCGCCTACCCGTTCACGGCGCTGGTGCGTGAACTGGGGCTCTCCACGGCCGACGGCGGATCGCCGGTGTTCGGCAACGCCTTCATGTACCAGGACTGGTACGAGGACGTGACCGGGGGAACCCGGGAGTTCGAGTACGTCGAGGGCATCCACCAGGAGGGCGAGTACGAACTCGTGTTGGAGGTCGTCGAGCCCGCCGACGACCTCACCACGTACTCGGTCAGGTGGAAGTACCGGCCGGACCTGTTCGACGGGGAGACGGTCAGGAACCTGGGACGCCAGTACCTCCGCCTCCTGGAGGAGGTCCTGGCGCGGCCTCGCCTGGCCGTCGGCGAGGCCCCGCTGATCTCCGACGAGGAGCGGCGGACCCTGACGGTGGAGTGGAACGACACCGCCGCGTCCCATCCCTCGCTCCACGTGCACGAACTGGTCTCCGAACAGGCCGCGCGGGTCCCGGAGGCGACCGCCCTCGTGTTCGGCGGCGACTCCCTCACCTACCGCGAGCTGGACGACCGGGCCAGGCGGCTCGCCGTGTACCTGGAGACCCTGGGCGTGCGCCCGGGAGCACGGGTCGCGGTGTACATGGAACGGTCGTTCGACCTGGTGGTGGCGCTGCTGGCGACGATGAGGGCCGGCTGCGCGTACGTTCCGCTGGACCCCTCCCATCCGAGGTCGCGAATCGCCCACATCCTGGACGACGCCGCGGCCGGGGTGGTGCTGAGCCAGGCCGACCTGCGGGACCGGGTGGCCGCCCTGACACCGGGGGGCACCGCCTCAGGGACACCCCGCGTGGTCCTCGTGGACGAGGACTGGTCCGAGATCGCGGACACGGCGGGCGCGCACCGGGACGTGACCGACCGCGTCACCGGCAACGACCCCGCCTACGTCATCTACACGTCGGGGAGCACGGGCGCGCCCAAGGGCGTGGTGGTGCCCCACCGGGCGCTCACGAACTTCCTGTGCTCGATGGCCAGGCGCCCGGGGCTGCGGCCGAGCGACCGCGTGCTTGCGGTGACCACGCACAGCTTCGACATCGCCGCCCTGGAGATCTACCTGCCGCTCGTCACCGGGGCCCTGTGCCACCTGTGCGACGGCGACACCGCGCGTGACCCGGACCGCCTCCGGCGGATGATCGGCGCGGTCCGGCCCTCCCTGATGCAGGCGACCCCCTCCACGTGGACGATGCTGCTCCACGCGGGCTGGACCAACGACGAACGGATGACGGTCCTGTGCGGCGGGGAACCGATGCCCGAGACCCTGAAGGACCGCCTGGTCGCCTCGGGGGCCGAGGTCTGGAACATGTTCGGACCGACGGAGACGACCGTGTGGTCCACCGTCGAACGGGTCGAGGCCCACAGGGGGGTCACCATCGGCCGGCCCATCGACAACACCCAGGTCCACATCCTCGACGAGCGGGGCGAACTGGTGCCCACGGGCGCTCCGGGTGAACTGTGCATCGCCGGTGAGGGGGTCGCACTGGGCTACCTCAACAAGCCGGAGCTCACGGCGGAGCGGTTCCGCGACAACCCCTTCCCGCCCGGCGGCAAGCTGTACCGGACGGGCGACCTGGCGCGGTGGCGCGGTGACGGGTCGATCGAGTGCCTGGGCCGCATCGACTCCCAGGTCAAGATCCGCGGGTTCCGTGTCGAGCTCGGCGAGATCGAGCACGTCCTGGCCACGCACCCGGCGGTGGCGGAGTGCGTGGCCCAGGCACGGGGGCAGTCGGGCACCCAACAGCTCGTCGTCCACTACGCGCCCGTGGACGGGCACGGCGCCGACACCGGTGAACTGCGCCGGTACCTGGCCGGTCGGCTGCCGGACTACATGGTCCCCGCCTTCCTCGTCCCGGTGGAGCGGATGCCCCGCACCCCGAACGGGAAGGTGGACAGGGAGGCGCTGGCCGAACTCGGCGTGATCCGGCACGCGGGAACGCCGGAGCGCACCCGGCGGCCGGAGCCCGCTCCTGAGCGGGAGGACGCCGCACCGGAGGAGGGGGACGTGCTCGCGCTGTGGCGCGAGGTCCTGGGCGCGGACGACCTCACGCCCACGGACGCGTTCCTGGACGCGGGGGGAAGCTCGGTCCTGGCCGCCGTCCTCGCCGAACGGGTCAGTGAAAGGTACGGCACGCCGTTCACGTCGGCGGAGGTCTTCACCGGGGTCAACGCCCGGGGCATGGCGGAGCGCCTGCGCGCGGAACGCGCGCGGGTGGACGGGTCCGGGCGGGATCACGAGGGGAGCGGGGACGACACCGCCGGGGGCCTCCCCGGGTCCTCGGTCGACGGCGTCGCCATCGTCGGCGTGTCCTGCCGACTGCCGGGAGCCGAGGACCACCAGGAGTTCTGGGCCCGCCTGCTCACCGGCGAGGAGAGCGTGGAGGTCCTCTCCCGCGACGAACTCCGTCGGGCGGGAGTCGACGGGCGCCTGGCCGAGGACCCGGCCTTCGTCCCGGTCAGGGCCAGCATGCGCGGCAAGGGCGACTTCGACGCCGACTTCTTCCGGATCTCGGCGCGCGACGCCGAACTGATGGACCCGCAGTCGCGCCTGCTGCTCCAGCACTCGTGGAAGGCGGTGGAGGACGCCGCGTACCTGCCCGAGGACGTCGCCGACGCCGCGGTGTACGTGTCGACCAGCAACATGCTCTACCAGGCGCCGCTGCGGACCGACGGCGCCGCGCGTGACTCGGAGGCGCTGGTGGGCTTCCTGCACGCGCAGCCGGGGACCATCCCGACGACGATCTCGCACAAGCTCGGGCTGCACGGCCCCAGCCTCTTCGTGCACAGCAACTGCTCGTCCTCCCTCGCGGGTCTGGCGCTGGCCTTCCAGGCCATCCGGTCCGGCCAGACGACCCACGCCCTGGTCGGCGGGGCGGGCATGTACGGCGAACGGCCCGTGGGCTACGTGTACGAGGAGGGCATGACGCTGTCCTCGGACGGACACTGCGGCCCCTTCTCCGACGACGCCACCGGCATGGTCGGGGGAGAGGGCGTCGTCGTGTTCCTCCTCAAGGACGCCCGGGCGGCCGTACGCGACGGCGACCACGTCTACGCGGTGATCCGCGGAGTCGGCATGAACAACGACGGCGCGGAGAAAGCGGGCTACTACGCGCCCGGCGCCACGGGCCAGACGGAGGTCATCTCCTCGGTCCTGGAACGCACCGGCGTGGACCCCGAGACGATCCGGTACGTGGAGGCCCACGGTACCGGCACCAGGATCGGTGACCCGATCGAGGTGGGCGCGCTGTCCGCGGCGTTCCGCCGGTACACGGACGCACGCGGGTTCTGCGGGATCGGGTCGGTGAAGTCCAACCTGGGCCACCTGGACGCCGCAGCGGGTCTCGCCGGGTGCCTCAAGGCGGCCCTGGCCCTGGGTGAGCGCCGTGTCCCCCCGACCATCAACCACCGGGAGCCGAACCCGCAGATCGACTTCGAGGGTTCGCCGTTCTACGTGGTGACCGAGCTGACCGAGTTGGCGCCATCGTCGGGGCCGCTGCGAGCGGGGGTGAGCTCCTTCGGTATCGGAGGAACCAACGTTCACGCCCTCCTGGAGGAGCCGCCGGCACCCGAGGGGGCGGACGACGGGGAGCCGTCCGGTCCGCACCTGGTGCCGCTGTCGGCCCGGGGACTGCCGAACCTGAGGCGCTACGCACGCGACCTCGCCCGCCGGATCTCCGGGGAGGACCGGTCGCGCGGCCGGGCGCTCCGGATCGCCGACGTCGCCCACACCCTGCGGGTGGGGCGGACTCCGATGGCCGAGCGGGTGGCCTTCGTGGTGGACGGCGTGGACGAACTCGTGCACGCCTTGGACGACTTCGCCGACGGCGGGGGAGGGGAGCGGTGCTTCCGGCCCGGATCGGCCGATCTCCCCTCCCCGTCGAACGGGGACGACCAACGCGACCTGGCACGCCGGTGGATGGCCGAGGAGCGGCTGGACGAGGTGGCCCGGCTGTGGGTCGAGGGCGGACACGTGGACTGGCGGGATCTCCGCGTCGGGGCGCACCGCCCCCGACGCGTGCCCCTCCCGACCTACCCCTTCAGCGAGGAGTACCACTGGTTGCCCGAACGCCCGGCACGGCGGGTCGCCGACGCTCCCGGCGGTGACGGGCGCGGCTCCGACGAGGTGGAACTCCGGTACTTCGAGGAGTACTGGTCACCGGAGCCGGCCGCCGGGGTCGCTGAGGCACGGGGAGTGGTGGTGTGCTTCCTCACCGGAGAGGAGGAACGCGACGCCTTCCGACGGTCGGTGCCCGAGCACGCCGGGAACGCGCGTCTGGTGTTCGTCGAGAGGGCCGGGCGGGGGGACGCGGAGACGTCGGCCACCCCCTCCGACGGCGTGTACCGCGTGGGCTCCCGTGACGAGGCGGGCCTGCGTCGGACACTCGACGCGGTCGCCGAGGAGCACGGTGCCGTCGGTGCGATCCACTACCTGTGGCCCCTGGAGTACGGCGGCGACACCGTGCTCCGCGTGCTCGCGGACCTGGCTCCGCTGGTGCGCGCCCTGGCCGCCTCCGCGCTGGAGGTGACCGACCTCCTGGTCGCGGGACACTTCCACGACGCCGTCGGGCAGGCCGCCCTCGACGCGGTGATCGGCTACGAGCGTTCGCTGGGCTCGGTCCTGCCCGGGACGGCGACGCGGGTGGTCCTGCACGAGGGGACGGCGACGCCCGAGCGGTGGGCCGAGCTCCTGTTCACCGAGCAGTGCCAGGAGCGCCGGGTCAGCGTCATGTACCGGGGGGAGCGGCGGTACGTCTGCACCACACGGCGACTGGAGGCGGGCGTGCGGCGGG
>NZ_ANAX01000108.1 GCF_000341065.1 Nocardiopsis halotolerans DSM 44410
CTACCTGGTCACCGGTGCCTTCGGTGGACTCGGCCGCCGTGTCAGCGAGTACCTCGCCGAGGAGTACGGGGCCGATCTGGTGCTGGTCGGCCGGTCCCCGTCGGGGGCGGCCGACCGGGCGTGGGTCGAGGCGCTGCGCGCGCACGGCGGCCGGGTCGAGTCCTGGACGCTCGACGTGACCGACGAGCGCGCGCTGGCCGAGCGG
>NZ_ANAX01000109.1 GCF_000341065.1 Nocardiopsis halotolerans DSM 44410
GTCTCCGGGGTCTTCCACCTCGCGGGGGCGGCCCAGGCGTCGTCCCTGACGGACAGGGCGCAGGGGGCCTTCGAAGCGGTCCTGGCGGCTAAGGTCCAGGGGACACTGGCCGTGGAGCGGGCCTTCGAGCGGGCGTCCGGGCACCGGCCACCCGACTTCGTCTGCCACTTCTCCTCCGTCGCCGCCACCCTCGGAGACTTCGGCGGCTGTGACTACGCGGCGGCCAACCGGTTCCAGGCCGCCTACGCCCGCGCCCTGCGCGAGCGCCACCCCTCCAGCCGGACGGTCGCCCTCGAATGGCCGCTCTGGGAGGAGGGCGGCCTGGGTTCGGCGGCCCACCAGGAGGCCGACGGCGACTTCACCAGGGCCTACCTCGCCGCCACCGGACAGCGACCGCTGGACACCGCCACGGGCATGCGCGCCATGGAGGACGTCCTGGCCTCCGGCCACGCCAACCCGATCGTCCTCCAGACCCGGAGCGGGTCGGCCGAGGCGATCCTGGAGCGCGCCGTCGGCACCGGCGGCGGAGCGGTCACGGGCGGGGCACGGACCCCGGCGCCGGATGACGTTCCGGCCGAACCGGGAGCGCGGAGGAATTCCCTGACGGGTGAGCTCAGGGCCGTCGCGCGGCACGTCCTCGGGGTGTCCGAGGAGAAGCTGGACGACCAGAGCAACTTCACGGACCTGGGGCTCGACTCCATCCGCCTGACGCAGTTCGCGCACCGGGCCTCCGCGCACCTCGGCGTGGACGTGTCCCCCACCGAGCTCTACGACCACCCGACGATCCGGGAACTGGCGGACCACCTCGCCGACCGGGCCGCCGACGGAGTGGGGGGACCCGCCTCCGACGGCGGGGACGCCCCCGTGGCCGGGGCCCGCCCCGTGGACGCCCCGATCGCCATCACGGGGATGAGCGGGATCTTCCCCGGCTGCCGGTCGGTCGACGAGTTCTGGGACGCGCTGGCCGAGGGCAGGGACATGGTCCGGGAGCTGACGGGTGAGCGCTTCGCTCCAGAGTCCTCCACCGGTGAGGACGGGGGGAAGCCGGGTTACCGCTGGATGGGGACCGTCGACTGGGCCGACGAGTTCGATCCGGCGTTCTTCGAGATCGCGCCGAAGGAGGCCCGGACCATGGATCCGCGCCAGCGCCACCTCCTACAGGAGTGCTGGAGGGCGTTGGAGGACGCGGGCCTGGGCCGCGAGGAACTGGGCAGGCACCGCGTCGGCGTGTTCGTCGGGGTGGAACAGGGTGACTACCAACTGCTGGTCGGGGGCGACGGCAACCTGACCTCCAACCACGACGGGGTCCTGGCCGCGCGCCTGTCGTACTTCCTCGACCTGGACGGCCCCGCGCTGGCCGTCAACACCGCCTGTTCGTCCGGGCTGGTGGCCCTGCACCAGGCCATCGCGAGCCTGCGTCAGGGGGACTGCGACGTCGCGGTCGTCGCCGCGGCGAACTTCGTGTTGACACAGGAGTCGCTGGCGGCGATGGAGCGCGCGGGGATGCTGTCCGCCGAGGGCAGGTGCCGTGCCTTCGACCAGCGGGCCGACGGAATGGTGCCGGGCGAGGCGGTGACGGCCCTGGTCCTGAGGCCCCTGGACCGGGCCGAGGAGTCCGGCGACCCGATCCACAGCGTCGTCGTGGCCAGCGGCACCAACTACGACGGCCGGACCAACGGCATCACCGCCCCCGCGGGGGCCGCCCAGCGCGCCCTGGTGGAGTCCGTCCACGAGCGCGCGGGAGTGGACGTCGAGGACATCGGCTACGTCGTCGCGCACGGCACCGGGACCCGGCTGGGCGACCCGGTCGAGGTGAACGCCCTGAGGGACGCCTTCCGGGCGGGCACCGACAGGAGCGGGTTCTGCGCGCTGACCTCGCCCAAGACCAACGTCGGCCACACCTTCGCCGCCTCGGGCCTGGTCGGCCTCGTCTGCCTGTCGGAGTCGGTGCGCAGGGGCGTCATCCCGCCCAGCCTCCACTGCGAGCAGGACAACGAGTACATCGACTGGGACCGGAGCCCGCTGTACGTCAACAAGGAGACCAGGCGCTGGGAGACGCCGACCGGGGGACCGCGCACCGGTGGTGTCAGCGCGTTCGGCATGAGCGGTACCAACGCACACGTGATCCTGCGGGAGTACGTGCCCCGGCCCCCGGATTCCGCCGACGAGGGGCCCCGCCCCCATCTGCTGCCGCTGTCGGCCAAGGACGGGGCGGCCCTGGAGCGGTTGGTCGACGCGATGATCGCGCGGGTCGAGGACGGCTCCCTGACCGACGCGGATCTGTGCCGGATGAGCGAGACCCTGTTCACCGGACGGCACCACTTCCGCCACCGCCTCGCGGTCGTCGCGGGAACGCTCACCGAGGCCGCCGACCACTGGAGGCGGGGGCGGGNGGCCCCGTACCTCTCCGGAACCGTGGCGCGCGGCTTCGACCCCGACGACTCCGACACCGAACGGATCGAGGAGCTGGTCGCACGCGTGACGGACACGGGACTCGACGGGGCGGAGCGCGAACGGGTCCTGAACACGCTGGCGGAGTACTACGTCCGGGGGTACGCGGTTCCCTGGCGAAGGACACGCGACACGCGGGGACGTGCGGCACGCCTGCGTCTGCCGACCTACCCGTTCGCCCGGAACCGGTACTGGGTGCGCTCGCGGACCGGTGCGGACGGGGCGCGGGACGCGGGGACGGCGACGGAGCGCGTCGAACCCCGGAACCACACGGCGACGGAGCGCGTCGAACCCCGGGAGCGCACGGCCACCGGCCGTGTCGTGCTCGTCCGCCCGGAGGACTGCCCGGAGCGCATCGTGGGACGTCCCCCGGGCCAGCGGCCGCAGGTCCGACTGACGGCGCTGCCGGAGCCCGCCGTGGACGGGGACCGCGACGTCCTCGTCGACCTCAAGGCGGCGGCCGGCGCCGGGTTCGACGGCATGGTCGCCACGTTGAACCGCACCGGCGTCATGGTCGAGCACCTGATCCCCTACTCCTCGGACTTCGCCGAGTACGCGGGGGAGTGCGGCGGTGAGGTGCTGGACCTGGGCTGTGCCTACGGCGTGGCCACCGTCGCCGCACTGGAACGCGGAGCGCGCGTCGTCGCGCTGGACATGGAGCGCAAACACCTGGACATCCTCGAACAGCGCCTCACCGACGGCGCCCGGAAGCGGCTCACCACGATGCGCGGTCTGCTGCCGGACGTCGACTTCCCCGACGGGCGCTTCGGGGCGGTCCACGCCAGCCGGGTCCTGCACTTCCTCAGCCCCGAGGACGTGCGGCTGACACTGCGGAAGATGATGCGCTGGCTCGAACCAGGAGGGAAGGTCTTCCTGAGCACGGACTCGCCCTACTTCGGATACTGGGCCTCCAGGGCCGCGGAGTACGAGAGGCGCAAGCGCGACGGCGACCCGTGGCCCGGCCACATCGACGACGTCGCCGCCCACTTCCCCGCCGAGCACGTCGTCGGTGGGCCGAACCTGATCAACGCCCTCGACCCCGACGTCTTCCGGAGGGAGTGCGAGGCCGCCGGGTTCGTGGTGGAACGTGCGGGGTTCTTCGGTGCCGTGGGTTCGGGACAGCAGGCCCACGGCGCGCCCGGTCCCGGCATGGAACACGTCGGCGTGATCGCGCGCAGACCGGAGGACCCGCCGCGGAGGGCGAACCTCCCGAGGTCGAGGGACGGCAACGACCTCCACCACCGCAGGCGCGGGTCCGGCCGGACGGCGCTGGTGTTCGTCCACGGCCTGGGGTGTGACGGGGAGTACTGGCACCACCAGGTGCGGCACTTCGAGGACCGGCACACCGTGGTCACGCTCGACCTGGCGGGGCACGGCCGCTCCGGCCGCGACCGGAGCCGCTGGACCGTCGAGGAGTTCGCCCACGACGTGGCGGCCGTCGTCGACCACGTCGGCGTCGACGAGGTGGTCCTCGTCGGCCACTCGCTGGGCGGGCCCGTGATGCTGGAGGCCGCCCCCCTCCTCGCCGCCGAGGTACGGGGGATGATCGGCGTGGACACGCTGCACGACCTCGCTCCGAGGCCGCTCAGCCCGGAACGGATCGACCGCTTCGTGCGGAGCTTCGCCGACCGGCCGGTGGAGGCGGAGGAGCTGTTCCCCGGTACGGCCCGACAGGACCTGGTCGAACTGGTGCGGCGTACCCGCGAGCACACGGGGGCGGAGGTCATCTCGTCGGCCTTCCGCGAGATGCTGCTCCACCTCCGGGCGCTGCCCGACCGGTTCGCGGCACCGCTGACCCTGGTCAACTCCACCTCCTGGATGCCGACGAACCTGGACGCCGCACGCGCGCGCGGAGTCGAGGTGGAACTCGTCACGGGCGTGGGGCACTTCCCGATGCTGGAGGACCCCGACGCACTGAACGCCGTCCTCCAACGTCACATCGACCGGATGGGGGCTGGTGAGAAGTGACCCGATCCCCCGGCGCGGCCGCGGCGTCCCGGCAGGACCCCCTCCCCTTCCTGCGCGAGTCCCTGGCCGCCGTACTGAAGACCGACCTGACGCGGACCGGCGACGACGTGCCCCTCGTCGACCTGGGGCTGGACTCGATCCTCTGCCTCGTCTGGCTGCGCCGGATCGACCGGACCCTCGACCTGCCGCTCTCGGTGGCGCAGGTCTGCGAACACCCCACCCTCGGTGAACTGGCCGCCCTGATCCGGGGCGCCGATGGAGAACACATGCCTGCCACACCCCACCGCACCCGAGCCACCCCGGACGTCGCGGCGTACGTACGGCGCAGTCTGGCCGCGGAGCTGGAGCTGGACGAGTCCGAGCTGGACGACCAGGCGCCGTTCGTGGAGCTGGGGCTGGACTCGATCACCGGCGTCACCTGGACACGGCGGCTGAACACGCACTTCGGGCTCTCGCTGTCCTCGACGCAGATCTACAGTCGGCCCACGATCGAGGAACTGACGGACTACCTGGTCGAGCGCCTCGACGGGGAGGACGCCGCTCCGGCCGAGGAGCCCGCCGTCGAGACGGTGGAGGATCCCGGACCCGTGGGGGAGCGCGACGCCCTCGCGTCCTGGCTACGCGCGAGCCTGGCGGCGGAGCTGGAGCTGGACGAGTCCGAGCTGGACGACCAGGCGCCGTTCGTGGAGCTGGGGCTGGACTCGATCACCGGCGTCACCTGGACACGGCGGCTGAACACGCACTTCGGGCTCTCGCTGTCCTCGACGCAGATCTACAGTCGGCCCACGATCGAGGAACTGACGGACTACCTGGTCGAGCGCCTCGACGGGGAGGACGCCGCTCCGGCCGAGGAGCCCGCCGTCGAGACGGTGGAGGATCCCGGACCCGTGGGGGAGCGCGACGCCCTCGCGTCCTGGCTACGCGCGAGCCTGGCGGCGGAGCTGGAGCTGGACGAGTCCGAGCTGGACGACCAGGCGCCGTTCGTGGAGCTGGGGCTGGACTCGATCACCGGCGTCACCTGGACACGGTCCATCAACACGCGGTTCGGGCTCGCGCTCACCGCGACCACGGTCTACTCCCATCCGACGATCCGCGAACTCGCGGAGTACCTGGCGCGGGAGCAGCGGGTGGAGGGAGCCGCTCCGGAGCCCGGGCCCACCGCCTCCGACACGGCGTCGGCGGTCACGGACAGCACGCCCGGGACCCCCGACGCGGCCGGCGCACCGCATGCGGTCGGCACGCGCGGTCCGGCCGGTGCGCCCACCGACATCGCGATCGTCGGCATGTCCGGTGCCTTTCCCCAGGCGGAGGACCTCGACGGGTTCTGGCGCAACGTCATGGACGGGCGTGACTGCGTCTCGGAGGTCCCCGACTCACGCTGGCCGGTGGGCGACTACTACGACGAACGGCCCGGCACCCCCGGACGCAGCTACAGCCGGTGGATGGGGGTCCTGGAGAACGCGGACCTGTTCGATCCCCTCTTCTTCGGTATATCGCCCAACGAGGCGGAGTACATGGACCCGCAGCAGCGCGTCCTCCTCCAGGAGAGCTGGCGCTGCGTCGAGGAGGCGGGCTACAGTCCCGAGGCGTTCTCGGGGAGCCGGTGCGGTGTCTTCATGGGCGCCTCCGTCAACGGCTACGGGGGATGGACCGACGAGACCGACCTGAGCGCCCACCAGAACCTGGGCACCAACAGCGCGATCCTCGCCAGTCGGATCTCCTACGTACTCAACCTCAAGGGTCCCTGCCTCTCCATCGACACCTCCTGCTCGTCGTCGCTCGTGGCCATCGCCAACGCCTGCGACAGCCTGGTCCTCGGCAGCAGCGACGCGGCGCTGGCGGGCGGGGTGTGGGTGATCCCCGGCCCCGGCGTCCACGTGGCGATGAGCCAACTGCGGGCACTGTCCCCGGACGGACGGTGCTTCGCCTTCGACGAGCGCGCCAACGGCTTCGTCCCGGCGGAGGGCGTGGGCGTGCTGCTGCTGAAGCGCCTGGCCGACGCCGAGGCCGACGGTGACCGGGTCCACGCCGTCATCCGGGGGTGGGGGGTCAACCAGGACGGCCGGTCCAACGGCATCACCGCCCCCAACGCCGAGGCCCAGGCCGCGCTGCTGAGCCGCGTGTACGAGTCCTTCGGCCTGGACGCGGACGACATCGAGCTGGTGGAGGCGCACGGCACCGGCACCGAACTCGGGGACCCCGTGGAGGTCGACGGTCTCGTCCGGAGCTTCGGTGCGTACACGGACCGCAGGGGGTACTGCGCGCTGGGCTCGGTGAAGAGCAACATCGGCCACACGGCGTGCGCGGCCGGGGTCGCCGGAACGATCAAGTCCGTGCTGGCACTCGAACACGGCGTCCTGCCGCCCACGATCCACCATGAGCGGACCAACCACCACATCGACCTGTCGGACACCCCGTTCTACGTGAACGACCGTGCGCGGCCCTGGCCGACGCGGGGGAAGCCGCGGATGGCGGCGGTCAGCTCCTTCGGCTACAGCGGGACCAACGCCCACCTGGTGCTGGCGGAGGCCCCCGCCGTCGTCGCACCCACCCGGCCGGCCGGCGCGCGGCTGATCGTGCTGTCGGGCCGGTCCGCCGAGCGCCTCCGGGAGCAGGCGGAGCAGCTGCTCGCCCACCTGGAGGCCCACCCGGGGGAGAGCCTGCGCGGCGTCAGCCACACGCTGCTCGTGGGGCGCAAGCACTTCCGCCACCGCCTGGCACTGGTGGCGAGAACGACGGAGCGGGCGGCACTCGAACTGCGCCACTGGTTGGACGGAAGCGACGTGTCCACCGTCAGGACGGGGGACCGCAGGCCCGACACCTCGGTGCCGGTCCGCGCCCCGCGACCGGCGGACGGCGGCGAGCAGGTCGACGCGGCGGTCCTCGGCACCCTCGCCGAACAGTTCGCGCGAGGACGCACGCTCGCCCACGACGGTCTGTTCGACGAGGGAGGCCCCGAACGGATCACACTGCCGACCTACCCGTTCGCCAGGGAGTCCTACTGGATCCCCCACACGAGCCCGGCGCGGCGTGACGGCGGCCCGGACCGCGGTGCTCCGGAAGACGGCTCCGGCGAGCCGGACCGCGGTGAGCTCCTGTGGCTGGAGCCCACCTGGCGCGACGCGCCGACCGAGGGTTCCGGCTCGCGGGGCGCGGCGGCCGACCCGTCCGGTCACGACGTGTGGGTGGTCGGGCGTCTCGACGGCCCGACCGAGGACTCCCTCAGGGGACTCCTTCCCGTGGGGGTGCGGCTCCGGGTCCTCGACCCCGGTGAGCCGGACACCGGTTTCCCACGGTTGACCAGGGCCCTTCTGGACTCGGTGCGGGAGGGCGCCGCACGCGGGGGCGCCGCCCTGGTCCAGGTCGTCGTCCTGAGTGACGGGGTCTCTTCGGCCGCCGCCTTCACCGGTGTGTCGGGCCTGCTCAGAACGGCCGAACTGGAGCACCCGGGACTGCGCGCACAGTGCGTCGAGTACCTCGACGACCCCACCGCCGACGCGCTGGCCGAGACCGTACGCGCGTTCCGCCGTGATCCCACGGAGCCCGATGTGCGCCGCGTCTCCGGCCGTCACCAGGTCCGGCGTCTCGTGGAGGTGGAGCGGGGGCCGGAGGAGGCGGCCCCCGGACCCTGGCGTGACGGCGGCGTCCACGTGATCACCGGCGGCCTCGGCGGCCTCGGCCTCGTGTTCGCCGAGGAGATGGCGGACAGCCTGCGTGAGGGAACGATCGTGCTGGCGGGCCGCTCCGCTCCGGACGCCGAGCGGCGTCGGCGCGTCACCTCCCTCGAACGGCCGGGGCTCACGGTCGAGTACCACCGGGTCGACGTGGCCGACCGGCGCGCGGTCGAGGACCTCGTCGCCGAGGTCGTACGGAGGCACGGCGCGGTCCACGGCGTCATCCACGCCGCCGGGGAGATCCGTGACGGGCTCATCGGCACCAAGTCGGACGAGGACGTCGACCGTGTGCTGGCGCCCAAGGTCGCCGGACTCCTCCACCTGGACGAGGCGACCAGGGACCAACCGCTCGACTACCTGGTCGCCTTCTCCTCCAACGCCGCCGTACTCGGCAGCCTCGGACAGGCGGACTACGCGGCGGCCAACGCGTTCATGGACGCCTACGCGGGCCACCGGGACCGGCTCGTCGCCCGGGGCCTGCGGTCGGGGAGGTCCCTGACGGTCAACTGGCCGCTCTGGTCCGAGGGCGGAATGCGGGTCGACGAGGCCGGGCTGACCGGACTGCGCCGCCTCGGTGTGACGCCGATGCGTACCGAGGACGGCCTGTGGTCGTTCCGGGCCCTGGCCGCCAGCGGTCGCCGACAGACCCTCGTCCTGGCGGGCGACCGGGAACTCCTGCTGGAGCGCCTGGCGGCGAGGCTGGGCACGGAGGCGGACGAACACGTCCCGGACCCGGGGGAGGCCGACGCCCCCGGCCGCGCCGAGCACGCCGATCCCCGCGCGGGCACGTTGGAGGCGCTGGTCGCCCATGTGAGCGAGCAGCTCGGGGTACCCGCGCGGGAACTCGACCCGGACGAGGAACTGGGGGAGTTCGGGTTCGACTCCATCAGCCTCACCACCCTGGCCAACCGCCTCAACGACGAGTACGGCCTGGAGTTGGCGCCCACGGTCTTCTTCGAGCACAGGACCCTCGCGAGCGTGGCGGCCCACCTGGTCGACGCCTACGGCGGGCGCCTCGCCCCAGCCCCCGGGGGCCGACCGGCCGGGCCGGCCGAACCGGTCGCGATCCCCGTCGCCGCCCCACGACCCGCACCGGAACCCCCCGTTCCCGCCCGGAGCGCGGAGCCGTCCGGGGCGGCCCCCGTCGCCATCATCGGGATGAGCGGCAGCTTTCCGGGGGCCAGCGACCTCGCCGAGTTCTGGGACAACCTCCGCGAGGGCAGGGACTGCATCACGGAGATCCCCTCCCAGCGCTGGGACTGGCGTGCGGTGGACGCGGACTCCGACGCACCGGCGGGCAGGCGCCCCGTGCGGTGGGGCGGCTTCCTCGACGACGTGGACCGCTTCGACCCGCTGTTCTTCGGCATCTCCCCCCGGGAGGCGGCCGTCATGGACCCGCAGCAGCGTCTGCTGCTCACCCACGCGTGGAAGGCGTTGGAGGACGCGGGATACGCGCCGTCGAGCCTGGCGGGGAGTGACACGGCGGTGCTGGTCGGCACCGCGCCGAGCGGCTACGGCGAACTGGTCCTGCGCGAGCGGCAGGGGGAGGACGCCCACTCGGCCACCGGGGTGTCCGGTTCGATCGGTCCCAACCGGCTGAGCTACCTCCTGGACCTGCACGGGCCCAGCGAGCCGATCGAGACCGCCTGTTCGAGTTCGCTGGTGGCGGTCCACCGCGGTGTCGAGCTGCTCCGCCAGGGCAGGAGCCGCATGGCGCTCGTGGGCGGCGTCAACACCATGGTCAGCCCCGACCTCCACATCAGCTACAGCCGCGCGGGGATGCTCTGCGAGGACGGCCGCTGTAAGACCTTCTCCGCCCACGCCAACGGCTACGTGCGCGGAGAGGGCGTGGGCCTGCTGGTCCTCAAGCCGCTCGACCAGGCCGAGCGCGACGGCGACCACGTCCACGCGGTGATCCGGGGCAGCGCCGAGAACCACGGAGGGCGTGCCCATTCGTTGACGGCGCCCAACCCCGTCGCGCAGGCCGAACTGCTGAGGGCGGCCTACCGGCAGGCCGGGGTCGATCCACGCACCGTGACCTACGTCGAGGCGCACGGAACCGGGACCGAACTCGGTGACCCCATCGAACTCGACGCCCTCAGGGCCGCCTTCGCGTCGCTCCGTGAGGAGGTGCCCGCGAGCACGGAGGCCCCGACGAGCTGCTGGCTGGGGTCGGTCAAGAGCAACATCGGCCACCTGGAGCTGGCCGCGGGCGTGGCCGGGGTGGTCAAGACGGTCCTGCAGATGCGGCACGGGACCCTCGTCGAGAGCCTGCACGCCCAGGAGCTCAACCCCCACCTCAAGCTCGGGGACGGGCCCTTCCGGGTCGTTCGGGAGCGGCGGCCGTGGGACCGTCCGCGCGACGTGGAGGGCCGGGAGGTCCCGAGGCGCGCCGGTGTCAGCTCCTTCGGGTTCGGCGGGGTCAACGCCCACGTCGTCCTCGAGGAGTACCAGCCGCGGACGCCACGCGAGCGGGGCCCCGACGTGGAGGCGGTCCCGGAGACGATCGTCCTGTCCGCGAGGACGGACGAGGGGCTGCGCGAACAGGCACGCGGACTGATGCGGTACCTGGACGAGCACCGTCCCGACCGGCGGGAACTGGCGGACGTCGCCCACACCCTGCGGGTGGGACGTGACGCGATGGAGGAGCGGATCGCCGCGCGGGTCGGTTCCACCGACGACCTCCGGCGCAGGCTGGCCTCCTTCGTCGAGGGCTCGGCGGAGGGGTGGCACCGCGGTTCGGTCACCCGGCGCACGGCGGGCTCCGGCACCGGCGGGGACCCGTCTCCCGCGGGTCCACCTGTGGCGGACGACCCCGAACGGCTCCTGTCGGGGTGGGTCCGTGGGGAGACCGTCGACTGGCCTCCGCCGTCCCCCACCGCGGCCTCCCCGAGGCGGACGAGCCTGCCGACCTACCCGTTCGCCGGGGAGCGCTACTGGGTGGGCGGCGGATCCCGAGTGGAATCCCCCGCGCCCGCGGACACCGGTGGCGGTCACCCCCTGGTGCACCGGAGCGAGCCGGGCGGTGACGAGTTCCTGTACTCGGCGTCGTTCGACGGGCACGAGCCCTTCCTGCGCGACCACGTCGTCCAGGGAGGCGGGGTACTCCCCGGAGCCGCCCAGTTGGAGATGGCGCGCGAGGCCGTCAGCCGGGCCCTGGGCGCCGAGGGCCCGGCCCACGTGCGGCTCGACGGGGTCGTGTGGCTGCGTCCGGCGGTGTGCGGACCGGACGGTCTCGACGTGCGGGTGAGCGTGCGGCCCCGGACGGCGGGCACCTGTGAGTACGCCATCCACGTCGTGGCGGCCGACGGAACGCGCGCACTGTGCGGCCAGGGCAGGGCGAGCCTGGCGGAGCCCACGGCCCGGCGCCCGCTGCCCCTCGACGAGATCCGCGCCGCCTGCGCCGGTACCTCCTTCTCCGCCGACCAGGTCTACGCCCGGTACGCCCGGACGGGCATCGACTACGGTCCGGCGCACCGGTCGCTGGTCCGGCTCGACGTGGCGACGGGCGAGGACGGGCGGCCCCAGGTACTCGCCGAACTGTCGCTGCCGTCCTCTGCCGAGGGCGCGGACCGGTACCACCTGCACCCGAGCGTCATCGACGGCGCCCTCCAGGCCACGCTCGGCCTCGGGCTCCCGGCCGAGCACGGCGAGGGAGTGGCCGCCGAGGCCGCGCTCCCCTTCGCGCNTGGAATCGGCCGCTGGTACCCCGACCAGGGCCTACGCCTGGATCAGGTACCGGAAGGACGGCGGTTCCGACGCCTCCTCGTCCGGCATCGACGTGACGGTGTGCGACGAACACGGGAGGGTGTGCGCGGAACTGCGGGGGCTGGCCCTGCGAGCGCTGCGCGGGGCCGGGTCCGTGGCCGGGAACCGGACCGAACGCGGGGACCTGCTGCTCATGCGTCCGCTCTGGGAGGACGCCCCGATCGACGGCCGGGGGAGCGCCGTGGCCGACCCGGACGTCGACGAGCACCACGTCGTGATCATCGGCCACCCCGACGGCCCCAGCCGGGAGGCCCTCGCCCGGGCGCTTCCGGAGCCGGTCGACACCACGTTCGCGGTTCCGGGGCCCGGAACCGCGGACGCCCGGTACACCAACGCGGTCCAGCACGTCCTCGGACGCCTCCGCGACCTGCTCGGACGGGCGTCCCGCCCCTCCGCCCTCCTCCAGGTCGTCCTCGTCGGCGGGGCCGAGCCGGACTCCGGACACGCGACCGGCCTGTCCGGTCTCAGCGGCCTGCTGAGGACGGCGCACCTGGAGAACCCGCACCTGCGCACCCAGTACGTCGACTGTTCCGACGGAGCCGATCCCGCACTGGTCGCCGACCGGCTGCGGCGGGAGGCGGCGCGCACCGGCGATCCGGAGGTGCGCTACCGCGACGGGCGGCGCCAGGTCAGGCGGCTGGAGCCGGTCGACTCCCCCGCCGCGTCGGACTCCCCCTGGCGGAAGGACGGGGTCTACCTGATCACCGGCGGCACGGGCGCCCTGGGCAGGATCATGGCGGACGCGATCGCCGCGGGGACCGGGCGCGCCACCGTCGTGCTGACGAGCAGGTCCGAGCTGACCGAGGACGATCGCGGGGCCCTGGAACGGCTGCGCGGAGCGGGCCTGCGGGTCGACCACCGACGGGTCGACGTCTCCGACCGCGCGTCGGTCGCCGGTCTGCTGGAGTACGTAGCCGACACCCACGGGACGCTCACCGGCATCCTGCACTGCGCCGGTGTGCTCCGGGACGGCCTCGTGGCCGGGAAGAGCACCGAGGACGCGGCGCGCGTGCTGGCGCCCAAGGTGAGCGGGCTGGTCCACCTCGACGAGTTGAGCCGGGAGCAGCCGCTGGACCTCTTCGTCTGTTTCTCCTCGACGACCGCCCCCTTGGGCAACCCGGGACAGGCCGACTACGCGGCCGCCAACGGCTTCATGGACGCCTACGCGGATCACCGGGCGCGCCTCGTCCGCTCCGGGCGGAGGCACGGCAGGACGCTCTCCGTGAACTGGCCCCTCTGGGAGGAGGGCGGTATGGGGACGGACGCCGCCACGCGGGAGCGGCTGGCGGGGATGGACCTCACCCCCCTGGCCACCGAGCAGGGCCTGTACGCCCTCCGGTGCGGCCTGGCCGCGGAGGACAACGGCCTCGACGAGGCCCGGCTGCTCGTCCTCAGCGGGAACCGGGACGCGCTGCTGCCCAGGCTGACCGCGACCGGTTCCGAAGGGCCGGCGATCCCGTCCCGGCGACCGGCGCCGCTCCCCGACACCGAGGCGGCGGCGCTGGCGGACCGTGTTCGGCGCCGGCTCGGGCGCCAGCTGGCCGAGGCGCTCCGACTCGATCCCGGACTGCTCGACGACGACACGCCGCTGGAGCGGTACGGCCTGGACTCCATGGTCGCGACGGAGCTCGTCAGCGCTCTGGAGGAGTCGTTCGGCCCCCTGCCCAAGACGCTCTTCTTCGAGGCCCAGACCGTACGCGCACTGGTGGAGTACCTCATGGACGAACACGTCGAGACGATCCGGTCCGTGTTCGGCTCCCCCTCCGGAGGGGAGCCCTCCGGAGACACCGGGACCGACCGGCCCGGAGGCGCACCGACGCGTGGGCGTCCGGCGGCGGTGGCGGAGGCCGGGCCGCGGCCCGGCCACGAGGAGCGTCGCGGCCCGGGACGCGACGGCGACATCGCCGTCATCGGCGTCAGCGGGCGCTATCCACAGGCGGAGGACCTCGACGAGTTCTGGTCCAACCTCCGGTCGGGCAGGGACTGCGTCACCGAGGTCCCGGCCGACCGGTGGAAGCACGACGAGCTGTACTCCCCCGAACGCGGGGTGCCCGGTAAGGCCTACGGCCGCTGGGGCGCGTTCCTCGACGGCGTCGACCGGTTCGATCCGCTGTTCTTCGGGATCTCGCCCCGCGAGGCGGAGGTCATGGACCCGCAGCAGCGCCTCTTCCTGGAGACGGCCTGGCGGCTGCTGGAGGGGAGCGGACTCACCCAGGAACGCCTCGAACGGCGCTACGGGCGCCGGGTCGGGGTCTACGTCGGATCGATGTACCAGATGTACCAGGCGGACGACGAGGACGTCGTGCGCAGTGCCATGACGTCGGCTACGTCGTACAACCTGATCGCCAACCGCGTCTCCCACGCCTTCGGTCTGGAGGGGCCGAGTCTGGCGGTGGACAGCATGTGTTCGTCGTCGCTCATGGCCGTGCACCTGGCCTGCGCGGACCTGCGTCGCGGTGAGAGCACCCTGGCGATCGCGGGCGGGGTCAACCTGACGTTGCACCCGAACAAGTACCTCTCCCTCTCCCAGGCGGAGATGCTCGGCAGCCATCCCGGGAGCCGTAGTTTCCGCGACGGCGACGGCTACCTGCCCGCCGAGGGGGTGGGAGCGGTACTGCTCAAGCCGTTGACCGAGGCCCTCCGGGACGGTGACACGATCCACGCCGTCATCAGGGGGAGCGCCTCCCTCCACGGCGGCGGGGCCAACCAGTTCATGCGGCCGAGCTACGGAACGCAGGTGAACGTCCTCCGCCGGGCGCTGGAGCAGGCCGAGGTCGAGCCGGAGTCGATCGGCTACGTCGAGGCCGCGGCCAACGGAGCGTCGCTCAGCGACCTCGTGGAGGTCAGGGCTCTGCGGGAGGTGTTCAGCGGGGTCACGGAGCCCGTCGCGCTCGGCTCGGTCAAATCCAACCTGGGACACCCGGAGGCGGCCTCGGGCATCGCGCAGCTCTCCAAGGTCGTCCTGCAACTCCGACACGCGGAGCTCGCTCCGTTGGTCGAGGTGGGCCGGGCCAACCCCGACCTCGGACTGGAGGGCGGCCCCCTCCGGCTGTGCGAGGGCCCGTCGTCCTGGGAACCGCGTCGGTCGGGCGGGGACGGGGCCGCGGGCGCCCCGCCCCGGCGGGCACTCATCAACTCCGTGGGGGCGGGCGGCAGCTACGTGAGCATGGTCGTCGAGGCACCCCCGGAAACCGGTGACGTCTCCCAGGAGGACCACGGTGACGCCGCGGAGCGGCAGCTCGTCGTGCTGTCTGCCAAGGACACCGACCGACTGCGCGCCACCGCGCGCCGGCTCCTGGACCTCACCGGGGACGGCGCCGCGCGACCGTCCCTGCGGGACCTCGCGCACACGTTGCAGTCGGGCCGTGACCACCTCCCGGAACGCCTCGCCGTGGTGGTCGACTCCCTCGACGAGCTCCGGGCCGTGCTCGGGCGCCACCTGGACACCGGGCCTGAGGACGCCGGTTCCGACGCGGGGCTCCACACCGGCAACGCCGAGCGGGACGCCGGTCCGGTGAGGGCGGTGGTCTCCGGGGCCGCCGGGGAGGTGTTCCTCTCCGCGCTGGTGGCCGACCGCGAACTGGACCGGCTGGCCGCGCTCTGGACCTGCGGCGCGCGCATCCCGTGGGACGGACTGCACCGGGGACGCGCGCCCCGAACGCTCTCCCTGCCGACCACGGCCTTCCAACGCGGCAGCTACTGGGTCGGCCGCACGTGGCACCCCCGGACGGAGGGCGACGGCGCCGCGCGGCCCGTGCCTGGCGAGCCGCCCGCGCCGCCGACGCCCGACGAGCCGTCCGGGGAGGTCGACCTGCGCCGGTACCTCGAATCGTTCTTCGGTGAGGCACTCGGCCTGGCTCCGGGGGACCTCCCCTTCGACGGAGACCTCCAGAGCGTCGGTGCCGACTCGATCCTGTGGGTGCGGCTGCGGCGCGCGCTCGACGCCGACCTCGGACTCCGGCTCTCCGCCCGGGAGATCGCGGAGAGCCCCACGTTGGAACGGGTCCTGGCCAGGCTCGAGGACAAACGTGCCGAGCGGTCCGAGGCGCCGACCGCCCCTGACGCGGCGGAGGTCCCGCCGTCGTCGGCGGAGCCCGGGGCGGACCGGGTCCGTGCGGCCAGGACCAGGGCACTGGAGAGGTTCCGGCGCGGCGAGATCGGCCGTGACGAGCTGAAGGAACTCATGAAGAAGGAGACGACGGGCGCGTGAACGAGAACCGGATCCTCGCGGGTTTCGACGCCGGGACACTGTCCACCGAGGACGTGCTCGCTTTCTACGAGCGGCTCGAGGGGCCCGCCGAGCGGTACCCGCTCTCCGAGAACCAGAAGGGGCTGTGGCTCCTGCACGAGATGGCCGCGGGGACGGACGTGTACAACGTCCCCGTCTGCTTCCGGACGGACGAACCGTTCGACACCGCGGTCTTCCGGGACGCGTTCGAACGCGTGGTCTCGCGCTACCCCCACCTGTCGAGCGTGGTCGTGGAGGAGGAGGGGACTCCGTACCTGGAGTCGCGGTTCCCGGTCCGGGTGGGGTTCGAGCACGAGCGGGTCGACGGCTGGTCCGAGGACGACGTGGTCTCCATGCTGCGGGACAGGGCCAAGGAACCGTTCGACCTCCACGAGGGGCCGCTGGCACGCGTCCACGTGTGCTCGGCCGCCCGGTCGGACACCTTCGTGCTGCTGGTCCTGCACCACCTCGTGTTCGACGGAGCCTCCGCCCCCGTCCTCCTGAGCGAGCTGGTCGTGACCTACGAGGCGCTCCGTCGGGGGAGGCGGCCCGAACTCCCCGTGGCGAACGGCGACTACGCCGAGTTCGCGCGTCGGGAGGAGGAGTTCCTTTCCAGCTCCGAGGGCGAGGAGCACCGCCGCTACTGGCGCGAGGCCCTGGACGGCGACCTGCCCGTGGTGCACCTCGACATCGAGCGGCGGACCGACGGACCCGCCCCGGTGGTGGGGGAGACGGCCAGACTGGACCTGGGCACCGAGCTCAGCGACCGGATCACGAAGGTGTGCGCGTCGTACGGGACCACGCCCGCCGTCCTCCTGCTGGCGGTGTACCAGCTGCTCCTGCACAGGTACAGCGGTGTGCGGGACCTGGTCGTCGGCGTGCCCACGATCGGAGGCCCCGCGCCTGACCAGGCCGGGGCGATCGGCCACTTCGTCAACATGGTGCCGGTCCGCCAGCGCCTGCGTCCGGACGCCCCGTTCCCGGACCTGCTCCGCGAACTCACCCTGACCCTGGCTGACGGCCTCGACCACGCCGCCTACCCCTTCCCCCTCATCGCGCGGGACCTCGACCTGTCGACCGCGCCGGGCGTCTCCCCGGTGTTCCAGGTCTCCTACGCCTTCCAGAACCGGAGCATGACCCGGGTCGCGGACGAGGTCATGGCGCTTGACCTGGCCGGGTCCATGCGGTTCGTCGACACGATCGCCCAGGAGGGGGAGTTCAAGCTCCACCTGGAGGTCTTCGAGCGCGACGAGGACGTCGCGCTCCACCTGAGGTACGACGCCAACCGCTTCGGGGAGGCCGACGTCCAGCGGATGCTGACCCACTACCGGGTCCTGCTGGAGGCCCTGCTCGACGCCCCGGACCAGGAGGTGTCGCGGCACTCCCACCTGTCGGAGGAGGAGCACCGGCAGCTCGACGCGTGGAACGACACGCGGCGCGACTACTCGCGGGACAGCCGCCTGGACGACCTCTTCCGGTCGGCGGCGGTGCGGCACGGGGACCGGGTCGCCCTCCAGTTCGGGGACCGGACCCTGACCTACGCCCAGCTCGACGAGCGCGTCGGCGAGGTGGCCCACGAGCTGCGCCTGCGCGGTGTCGGCCCGGACACCGTCGTCGGCGTCTGCATGGAGCGCTCCGTGGAGATGGTCGTGGCGCTCTGGGCCGTGATGAGGGCGGGCGGAGCCTACCTGCCCGTCGAACCGGATCTGCCCGCCGATCGGATCGAGTACATGCTCCGGGACTCCGGGGCGGAACTGGTCCTGGGGCAGCCGCACCTGACCGTCCCCGGGAGCTCCGCCGCACGCGAGGTCCTCCCGCTCGACGACCAGGGACGCTGGGCGGGCACGGCCGCACCGGAGGGCGCGGCCGACGGCGACGGCGCCCGTGCGGTCGGCCCCCGGGACCTGGCCTACGTCATCTACACCTCGGGCTCCACGGGTCGCCCCAAGGGGGTGATGGTCGAGCACCGGGCCGCGGTCAACCGGATCGAGTGGATGCAGAACGAGTACGGGCTCGGAACCGACGACGTCGTCCTGCAGAAGACCCCCTTCGGCTTCGACGTCTCGGTGTGGGAGTTCGTCTGGCCGCTGGTGACCGGTGCCCGGCTGGTCGTCGCCGAACCGGAGGGGCACAAGAACCCGGACTACCTGGTGTCGCTCATCCAGCGGACCGGAGTGACCACCCTGCACTTCGTACCGTCCATGTTCCGCCTGGTCGTCGAGCACGCGGGCTGGGCGGACTGCACGAGCGTCCGACGGGTCCTCTGTAGTGGAGAGGCGCTCCCACCGGAGCTGCCCGCCCGGCACCACGCCGTCCACCGGGCGCGCCTGCACAACCTCTACGGCCCCACGGAGGCCGCCATCGACGTGAGCCACTGGCCGTGCCCGGACGGGGAAGCGCCCGCCACCGTGCCGATCGGCCGTCCGATCCAGAACATCCGGCTCCACGTGCTGAACGACTTCGGGCTGCGGCAGGCCGTCGGGTGCGTGGGCGAACTGCACATCGCCGGTGACGGGCTGGCCCGGGGATACGTGAACAATCCCGAGCTGACCCGGGAGCGGTTCGTCCCCGACCCGTTCGCCGGGGCCCCCGACGCGCGCATGTACAGGACCGGCGACCTGGCCCGCTGGCTGCCGGACGGCACACTGGAGTACCTCGGCCGCGCCGACAACCAGGTCAAGATCCGCGGCTTCCGGATCGAACCGGACGAGATCGGGGCGCGGCTGGCCGAGCACCCGGCGGTACGCGCCTGCGCCGTCCTGGCGCGCGAGGACGTTCCCGGTGACCCGAGGCTCGTCGGCTACGTCGTGGTCGACGGGGACGACGACCGCCGCACCGAGCTGCTGGACCACCTGCGGCGGGTGCTCCCGGAGTACATGGTGCCCAGTGCCCTGGTCCGTCTGGACGACCTGCCCGTCACGGCCAACGGCAAGCTCGACCGCAAGGCCCTGCCCGCGCCGGAGGCGGAGGCGCACGCCCTTCGGGAACACGTGGCTCCGCGGACCCCCACCGAACACGCGCTGGTCGCGGCCTGCGCCGAGGTCCTCGGGTTCGAACCGGGGCGGATCGGGCTGGGCGACGACTTCTTCGCCCTCGGCGGGCATTCCCTGCTCATCCCCAAGCTCGTGGTACGGCTCGCCGACCGGGGAGTGACCTGCGACCTGAACGACGTCTTCGCCGCCTCGTCCCTCGGCGACCTGGCCGAGCGCGTCGACACCGCGCGGGCGGAGGAGGGGTTCACCCTCCCCGCCGCCCGGGTTCCGGAGGGGTGTACGCGCGTCACACCGGAGATGCTGCCCCTGGTGTCACTGACCGAGGAGGAGCTGGAGACGGTCGTGGCCGCCGTGCCGGGCGGCGCCGCCAACCTCCAGGACGTCCACCCGCTGGCCGCCCTCCAGGAGGGCATGCTGTTCCACCACCTGAAGGAGGACCGGTACGACCCGTACGTCCTCTCCGGTGCCTTCTCCTTCGCGGACCGGGATCGCATGGACGCCTTCGTCGACGCCCTGCGCTCCGCGGTCGACCGGCACGACGCGCTGCGCACGGTGGTCCTCACCTCCGGCCTTCCCCAACCGCTCCAGGTCGTGCTCCGCCGAGCCGAGCTGGAGGTCGAGCCGCTGACGGTGACCCGGGGCGTCCCCGTCGAGGAGCAGGTCCGCGCCGTGCTCGCCGAACCGCAGGCCATGCCGATCGACAGGGCACCGCTGCTGCGGCTGAGGACGGCCGAGGACCCGGACACGGGCACGCTGTTCGCCGTGCTGAACCTGCACCACCTGATCGACGACGCCACGTCGTTGGGTGTTCTGCTCAGGGAGATCGTCGACCACATGGACGGTGGGACGGCCGCCCTGGACGAGCCGGTGCCCTACCGGAACTTCGTCGCGCACACCCAGCACCTCGCCAGGACGGTGGACTCCGAGAGCTACTTCCGGTCCCGGCTGGGTGACGTCACCGAGTCCACGGTGATGTTCGACCTGCGCGACGTGCACGGTGACGGACGCCGGGTCGTCGATCTGCGCCGTCTCCTGGACGCGGGACTGGGCGAGCGGATCCGCGACCTGGCCAGGAAGCTGCGCGTCAGCCCGGCCAGCCTGTTCCACGCGGGGTGGGCACTGGTCGTGTCCTCCTGCGGAGGACGCGACGACGTGGTGTTCGGCACGGTGATGTCGGGCCGGTTGCAGGGCCCGAAGGGGATCGAGCGGATGCTCGGCAACTTCATCAACACCCTGCCGGTGCGCGTCTCCCTCGACGGCAGGAGCGCGCGCGACCTGGTCACCGAGGTCGACCGCGACCTACGCGAACTGGCCCGGCACGAGCGGACGTCCATGTCGGCGGCGCACGGGTGCAGCGGCGCCCCTCGCGACGTCCCGCTCTTCAACGCGATCCTCAACTACCGGCACCTGGAGGGCGAGGAGCGAGCGGGGGAGGACGACCTGGAGCGCGTCGGCGTCAGGTCGCTGGTCGGCGTGATCGAGCGCAGCAACTACCCGGTGGCCCTCTCCGTGGACGACCTGGGGGACGCCTTCTCCGTCGACGCGCAGATCGACCGCGCCCAGGACGCCGGCCTGGTCATCACCTACCTGGAGACCGCGATGGAGGGTCTCGTCAGCGCCCTGGAGGACGAGGCGGGAGCGGACCGGAAGGCGTTGGAGATCCCGGTCCTCGGTGGTGTCGAGCGTCGTCGGGTGTTGGAGGAGTGG
>NZ_ANAX01000110.1 GCF_000341065.1 Nocardiopsis halotolerans DSM 44410
ACCACTGAAGACATCGGACTCACTCATCTAGCGTCCGGGAGGCGCCCGTTCCCGGGCGGCCGCGCGCCAGCGACCGCCCGGGACCTTCGCGCGTCCCGCGCCGAGGGCGTGGAGCCGGGCGCCGCCGTACCAAGGGCCGAGGTATGACCGATGCGTGAACGGTCGCTCCTGGCACACACTCACGGGGCAGTGCGACCACACAGTGAGAGGAACGACCGTGAGCGACCCGCGACCGCGCGTCCACGACATCATGGCCTGCGACGTCTACTGGGACTTCGAGGGCACCCCGCTGCCCAGGGAGCAGCACAAGTTCCTGGTCTCCTTCCACCCCACCCCCGGGGCGCCGACCCCCGAACTCGTCGAGTCGATCACCGCCCGTGGCCCGGGCGGGTACGAGGTGGAGTTCACCAACCAGCTCTTCACGCCCGCCAACACCGACGGCTACATCTACGACCGCACCCTCGACCACTACTGGTACATGGTCAACCTGCCCACGGGATTCCTTCCCGAGGGGGAGTACACGATCGAGGTGCGCGGTACCGACGGAAGCGTGCAGACGCGGTCGCGCCACCAGGACGGCGGCGCGTCCCGTCGGTTGGTCGAGCACTACACCTCCCACCGGGACACGTTGCTGGCCTCCTTCACCCCGTCCGGCGGGCGGGAACTCACCGACGTCCCCGAGGTGGGTGAGCTGCGCTGCTCCTGGCAGACCCTGGACCGGACCGGGGGACCGGACGCCTACTACATCCACCGGCTGTCCAGGGGGTCCTCCGCCAGGGAGTTCGACACCCAGAACCTGACCTGGTGGGACAACATCTTCGTCCAGCGCATGCGCGGCCTCGCCGACGCCGGGCTCAACCGGAGCGAGGTGCAGGTCGGAGCCGGGTTGGAGGCCGACACCGCCTACGCCTACTTCGTCGAGATCACCGACGCCAACGCCCAGGGCGAGACCAACGTCTGCGTCTTTCAGCCGCACCAGGTGTTCCGGACCCCAGCGACCAGGGGTGCCACCGTGGGAACCTGAGCCCCGCCGGGCTTCTGGAATCTGTGTGAACCGGTGCTGATGTAGAGAAAAACTGAATCCTGTGTATGTGGTTGGCTATGTTCACGATCTATGTAGTACTGTGTGAACACAGCCAAGAGTTCTGGGGGCTCGGAGGAGAGCGGGAGTCGTGTACACGCCGCTTCCGCTTCCTCCGCGCTCACCGTGCGGCCCCGCCCGGTGGGCGGCGCACCTCCCGGCAGCATCCGTGCTGCCCCCCTGCACACACAGACCGGAGCACACCATGACCCAGCCCCAGCCGCCCTACGGCCAGCCCATGCCGCCCCACCAGGGCATGTCCACCGGGAAGAAGATCGGCCTCGGCTGCGGTGGATGCCTCGGAGTCCTCCTCGTCCTGCTCCTGCTCGGCGGGTGCATGGCCGCACTGTCCGGAGACGACTCCGCCGGCGGTGCCCAGGAGTCCGCCGCGACACAGGAGGAGACGACCCCGGAGACCAGCGAGGACACGCCCGCGGAGGAGGAGCCCGCGGAGGAGGTCGTCGAGGAGGAGTCGGACGTCGTCGTGACGGCCGAGGCCGTGGAGTTCACGCCCAGCATCCTCTACGACGGCGGCGAGTTCACCAGTGTGTACGTCACTGTCGAGAACAACGGTGACGAGAACGTCGACGTCAACCCGCTGTACTTCGCGATCGTCGCCGACGACGGCACCAAGTACGACACCTCGGGCGGCCTGGGCGAGGCCGAGGACCAGATCGACACGATGACGCTGAGCCCCGGTCAGCGGGCCGAGGGCGTCGTCACCGCCGAAGGGGCGTTCACCCCCGCCAGCGTGGAGTTCGGCGGACCTCTCGGCCTGGGCGAGCCCCACGTCGCCGAGGTCCGGTAGCGGGCGACTCGGACGGGAGTCGCCACCCAGCGGGCCGCTGGTCGGAGAAGAGTGGAACCGACCGGCGGGCCGCGCCCGTCGTCCGGCCCCGCCCGGGCCGCCTCCGGAGACGGACACGGTTCAGTTCGTCAGGTTCACCACGAGGAGGACCACGAGGAGCAGCAGAATCAGGACCACCAGGAAGAAGAGAACCGTCTCCGGGGTCGGTCCCGTCCCTCTGGAGTGTCCCCGGACCACGAGGTGCTGCGGGAAGTGGTGGTACTGGCGGACGAGTTCGGTGGCGATGGCGGCCCACCGGTTCGCGTCGCGCGCACCCCTGAGTTCGTCCAACAGACCCGGGACCCGCGTTTCGACGGGAGGGAGCTGGGCGGGAGGCGGTCCGGGGACGTCCTGAGGCGGGACGTACCCGCCCGGGTGCGGTGGCTCGGGACCCCGCCGGGGGTTCCAGACCGGCGCGCGGTACCGGTCGCTCGCCTCCGAAGGCCGGTTCTCCGGGTTCTGGTGGTGTCCAACGGTGTCCGGACGGTGTGAGGTCCCGTCCCCGCCATCCGTCCTGCTCCCGGCCGTGTCGGGCCGGGTGCCTTCGTGCGCGGCCCCCCGGGCCCCGGTCGGCTGGGGCTCGGTCGTCGGGGGCGCGGGCGTGCGGGTGGTGACGGTCGGCCGGGCGAGGAGGGACAGGTACTCCAGGATCTGGTGGTGATCGTCGCCGACCCGGTCGAGCTCCCGCCCCAGATCGGTGAGCGTCCCGTCCACGGTGCCCAACCGCGTGACGAGCCACCGAGCGATCTCGTGGTGTGAGGTGTCCCGCTCGGGCGCCAGGACGTCCACGAAGGCCCCGGGGTCGCTCCGCTCCGGCGGGGGAGGAGGGCGGAAGGCGATTCTCGGCCGTTCCTGGACCGCGCCCCTCCTCACGGGCCAGGGGTCGTAGGTGGAGAACGACCACTCGGTCTCCGCGTACCGAGGGCGCCTCTCGGTTCCGACGACGTCGCGCGTGGTGCGGTACAGGCCCCACAGCAGCAGGAGCCGCTCCCGCTCACCGAGCGAGGAGCCGCCCCCGGCCGTTACCAGGACGTCGAGCGGATCCGTCCGACGGAACAGTGCCGCCGCGACCAGGTTGACCAGCCCCGGCTGAGCGGACGCCTCCACGTCCAGCCGCCGCGCGTACTCCTCGGCCCCGGACAGGGCGAAGGACGGGACGGTGTTCCATCCGGGAGGGATCCTCCCCGGCTCCTCCAAGCGGTCCAGGACCTCCGGCCACCCGTCCAGGGCGACCATGAGCGCGCTGGGCACGTTCAGCCGGGCGCCGACCAGGGCCTGCGCCCTGTCGCCGCGGCCGTCCAGCCGGTTCTCCTCGGGTGAACGGCGCAACAGCGCTCCCTGGCCGTCCCCGAACCTCCGGTACCAGTAGCTGGGGCCGGTCTCGCCGGAGGCGAACTCCGGAGAGGCCACCCTGGCGAGCCGGTTCCTCCAGGTGGACACCTGGGCGTAGTCCTCCTGGGAGAAGGAGGTCCCGGCGGGGCCCAGCCCCGGGCCCACCAGGCCGCTGTCCTGCACACCGAGGGAGATGCAGTGCAGCGTCTCGGAGGGGCCGTGGTCCTCTGTGGATTCCACCATGTCAGCGACCCACCTTCCGGGCCTCGGCGGTCCTCAGCACCCCGGTCGCGGCCATGAGGGTGAGGAAGGGCTGGAGGGCGCGCTGGGGACGTACCGGACGCGCGTACCTTCTGCCGCCGGGCTGGGGGGACCCGCCCGTGGCGGAGGCCACGTGGATGGCCGCCCTGCCGAACTCGAACCAGGGCCGCAGGTAGTTCCCGCCCTTGTCGTGCTCGCTGATGAAGGCGTAGAGATCGCGGGTCTCCTCCTCGATCCGGCCGGCGTCCAGAGCGGGCACGCCGTCGCGCAGCCACCGGTCCACCGGGTACTCGAACCGGTACAGATCCGCCTTGCCCATGACCAGGACCGCCGCCTTGTCCTGTTTGTCCTCCACCATGTCCAGCACGGTGGCGAACGTGTTGTCGGGGCGGCCGTCCTCCATGTCCTCGGGGGAGAAGACGAAGAGGAACCCGTCCACCGTGTCCAGGAAGGCCTGTTCGGCGGCCGTGCCCGTGGTTCCCAGGACCTCCCCGGCGACGTCGAAGAAGGCCACGGCCCTGGGCGGGGTGGAGGGGGAGTCCAGGTCACTGATCATCAGACCGACCTCGAACTCCCACACGTCCTGACCGGTGCGGTCGAGCATCTGGTCCCGGTCCAGCAGGGGGCGCACCTTGGTGTTGGTGAACTCCTCGTATCCGTGGACGTCCAGGGGCGACACGGACAGGCCGTACCGCTCCAGGCCCTGGTTCTGGATGGAACCGATCATCGCCGCGAGCATGTGCGTCTTGCCCGCACGGAAGTTCCCGATCAGGGCGATCACCACCGGATCGCTCTCCGCGCTGACGTACTGGTAGGGGAGGTGGTGCTCGGGGAACTCGTCCGCCTGGTTCGGGCAGCGCACCTGGGCGTGGCGCAGGAGTCTGCGCCGCTGCTCCGGGGTCGCACCGGGCGGGATGTCCAGGCTCCGGTACCCGCCGTCCTCCCACAGCCACAGCTCGTCGTGGTCCACGACGACCCGGCTCAGGCACATCGGACAGCGCACCCCCGGGGACGTCGTGTCGGATTCGCTCATCACACAGGCCTGCCTCTCGATCGGGGTACGGAGGATGGAGACGGCGCCGGACACGCGGCCCGCCGTCAACCGAAGTAGGCGAACAGGGTCACGGCGGCACCCACCAGGACCAGGAGAAGCAGCGCCAGCTTTCCCAGGTGGTCCGGGCGTCGGGCTTCCGGGGGCCGTACGTCACCCCCGGTACGCGGGGCCCCGGACCCCGCCGGGGCCGGTTCCTCCTCCCGGAGAGGCGTGGAGGGCGCCTCCGCGGGTTCGGACGGGGAGAAGCCCGCGGCGATCCTCTTACGGTCGCGGCTCTCCTCGAAGCGCGCATGGCCCGGCCGGAGACGGGTGTCGATCCCGCGCCGGTAGGGGACCGCGCCTCCGGAGAACCGGGAGAGCAGTTCGTCGACGTCGGGACGGTCGCGCGCCGTCCTGGCGAAGACCCCCTTCAGTTCGACGGCCAGACCGGGGAAGTCCTCCACCGGTAGCAGGCCCCCGCTCTCGACGTCGTGTCCGCTCAGGACCTGGAACAGGACCAGGCCCGCGGACCAGAGGTCGTCACGGGGGTCGCAGACCCCCGTGCCCTTCCGCTGCTCGTGGGAGGTCCAGGGTTCGGTGCCCACGGCCGTGCGGGGTGTACCCGCCACGGTGGCGTGGGCGAAGCCGCACAGTTGCACACTCCTGCGAGCGGTGTCCCACCGCACCGTGCGGGGGCGGATGTCCCGGTGGACCACCTCGCAGGACCGCAGCCAGCTCAGCGCGCGGAGCAGCCCCTCCCGGAAGGCGTGCTGCTCCTCGTCGAAGAGCTGCCGCCGTCGGGCCAGCAGGTCCATGGACTCACCGCGGTAGGGCTCCAGCAGGGCGAAGGGCTCGGTGGGATCGTCGTGGTAACCGACCAGCCCGCCCAGTTCCGGGGGAGGGGAACCGTTGGCGATCCTGGCCACCCGGACACCGGCCAGGATCTCGTTGTCCAGGGCGGCGAAGGCCCTCACCCGTTCCCGGGGCCGCTCCCGTCCCGAGGCGTCCACACGGACACGAAGCAGCTCCCGACCGCTGATCTCGTCCCTGACGAGGTCGTACTCCAGCAGGGGATGGGAGGGTACGTCCGGGGCGACGGGCCCGACACGGAGCAGTCGGCACGGCACCTCCTCCCGGTGCGGGGTCGTGTAGACGCCGTCACGCGAACCGTTCTCGCTCAACGAAGGTAGTCCTCCTCGAACGGGGAGGAGACGGAGCGGCCGTCCCCGGCGCCCGTTTCCTCCGCCGCCGTGTTCCTTTCGTGTTCCTCGGGGGACTCGGCCTCCGCCCGGGTACGGGGCGCGGCCGGGACGAACCACTGGGTCCTCACCACGCCTGGTCGCAGAGGAACCAGGCGCATGATCCCCGCGAGCCGCCCGCCGTGCGTCCACACGGTCGTCTGGGCGGCCTCGAACGCGCGGTCTCCGTCGTGGCTCAGCTGTTCGCGCAGGGATTTCGGGGCGAAGCGGACGGTGCCGATCGAGGAGACCGCGTCGCCGAGCAGGCGCAGGTGCTTGGGGTCGCACAGTTGCAGCATGCGTTCACCGGGTTCCATGCGCAGGGTCCGCAGTGCCCGGTCCAGCCCCGAACCGTCGTGGACCCGTCGCGGTGTCCCGGCGTCCGTGAAGCGCGGGGGGGTGTGGGGGCCCACCCGTGCCAGGTGTGACCGGTACTCCTCCAACAGGTCGGCCGCCCTGTCCCGGGTGCCCTGGTAGGGGTCTCCGACCGGGACGCCCGACCGCAGACCCGACCACAGGGGTTCCAGGGCCGCACGGGCCAGTGCCGCCAGGTCCCCGTGCAGGACCGACTCCAGTTCGGGTGCGTGGGCGGAAGGAGGGGACGCGGGGGTGGTGGCCTCGGACAGGGCGTCGGCGACCGCGCGTGCGGCACTGGCGGCGGCGCGTGCGGCGTCGGCGAGGCGGCGCCGTTCCGTGCCGGGGTACCACTCCTCCCGTGCCACCTCGTTGACCAACGCCGTCAGGGAGGAGGCGGCGGAGTCCACCCGTTCGAGCCCGATCTCCCCCCTCCAACGACGCGCGAACGCGGACCAGGTCCGCAGGAACACGTACGTCCCCAGCGCCGCGCCCACGAGAAGGGCCGCGACCAACAGCAGCGGCTGGGGCAGCACCGTGAACAACGGGTCGGGTCGTGGTGCGCCGCCCAGCCACAGGCCGACGAAACCTCCCGCGAACGCCGCCACCGCGTGTGTGGCCAGGACGGGCAGCCCCGCCTCCGCGCCCCGGGCGCTCCGAAAACCCACGGCGAGCGCCGCGACCCAGCCCAGGGCCAGTGCTATGGCCCCGGCCAGCCCCGGCCAGCCTCCGGTCAGCGCGGGAAGGAGGGGGAGGAGGAAGGCCACGGGCAGGAGGCCGGACACCGGTCCCGGCAGAGGAAAGGGCGGAGGATCGTTCAGTGAGGAGATCAGGTGGTCGGGGGCGGCCTGACGCGCCCGGGGAACGGCGGAGGCGCTTCCCTGGGGGGAGACGCGTTCGGCGACCCGGTCCAGGTCTGCGGCGACGTGGGTGAGCGCGGTTCCCCGTTCCAGGTCCCTCTCCACCCGACGGGCCAGGGCTCCTACGGCCTCGTCGACCTCCTCCGGACCGGGAGCGTGGCCGTCGATTCCGACACGGGCCAGTTCGGAGGCCAACTGTTCCCCGTTCAGGGAGTTCAACCGGCGGAGCAGGAACTCGACGCGGTCACGGTAGGCGGAGAGATCCGCGCTCACCTCCGCCAACCCCTCCTCGCGGACACGTGCGGGAGAGACGGAGAACACGCCTCCCCAACCGGAGATCGCGTCCAGGGCGCCCTCGGCGCCGGCCACACCGTCGCGCAGACGGCTCTCGTGCCCGGCCAGCTCACCGGAGCCGGGGTGGTTGTTCCCGGGGGCCACCCGGTGGGTGCCCTCCACCAGGTCCACCAGGAGGCCCCCGCGCGGACCGGTGCCGGGGGCGGGTGCCGCGTTCGAGGGCGCCGGTCCTCCGTTGACGGGGGCGGTGAGCCGGTACACGGCCCGGGTCAGGGCCGCGCTGACCGCTTCGTCGCCCCCTCCGGGGCCGACCCAGGACAGGCCCGGCGATGCGGCGGCCTCGGGCACCTCACGGCTGATCTCGATGACACGGTCGAAGACCTCGGCCTGGCGCAGTACCTCGACCAGGTGCTCCACCCCGGTCCGGGAGCCGTGGGCGGCGTCGGGATGGGGTCGTGGCGCCCCGGGCGGACGCAGGCCCCAGTCCACTCCGGTCTCGTCGCTGACCCACAGGGTCGCCACACCCCGTTCGGGGCCCAGCGGCCCGGGCCGTTCCAGGACACGGTGCCCGTCACCACCGTCGGAGGGCGCGCCGGACACCACACACACCAGGGACCTGACGCGTCCGCCGATGAAGACCTCCTCGTAGGCGGGACCGTGGTCGACCAGCAGGTCGGTCTCGTCCAGGATCAGGGCGCGGTCGGAGTCGGTGAGGGGCGTCCCCTCACCGAACGTTCGACGGACCCGCCGAAGGGCCTCGTCCGCGGTGGTGCCTCGTAGGTCGAGGGAGTGAACGCTCAACGGAACGGGTCACCGTCCTCGCCGTGGTGCCCGACCTCGCGCTCCAGGGCGTTGAGGTTGGAGCTCAGCGGCGCCGTCGCTCCCTGGAACTCCAGTTCCAGCGCGGCGGGCAGGGTGCGTTCCCAGAAGTCCTGGACCTGGAGCGCCCGGTTGCGTGCGGTTCCGCGCAGGCCCTCCAGCATGCGGTCCAGGCGTTCGACCTCCTTGCCGGCCAGTTGGCACAGGACCCTGTAGGCGCCGTGCGGTTCCACGGGCCTGCTCTCCAGGCCCAGGGGCAGTTCCGCCATGAGTTGGGCGCAGAACTGTCCGGTGATGCCGTCCTCGCCGTTGAAGGCCCAGCGCTCGTAGGCCTGGAGCAGGCTGCCCCACGAGGAGGTCCGGCCCAGGGGGGACAGCCTCAGCGGCATGGTGACGCCGCCGCCCAGGGTGAAGTGGACCTCCTCGGGAGAGGTGATGTCCCCGACCACGGTGGCTCGTCCGTTCCACAGGGCGTTGAGCAGCCGGTGCAGGATGTGGACGCGGTGCCGCTCGGTGGTGGCCAGGTGGCTGAAGTCGTACCCCAGCCGCTGACGCCAGAACAGGTAGTCCTGCGGCTGCTGGTTGGCCAGCGCGTCGGACCACAGGCGCATCACGTCCCGGACCTCCGGTACCTCGGTGATGCCCATGGAGCTGCGGAACAGCACCACGCTGATGCTCTCGGCGCTCACCGCACGGAACTCGTAGGTGTGACCGCCGCCGCGCGGAAGGTTCACCGCCTCCCTCAGGTACTGCTCGACACGGGGGTTGGCGGTCGGGGAGTGGTAGGTGATCAGGACCTTGAGTGGTCCGTTGCCCTGGGGCACGTAGCCGACCGGGAGCAGCCCGGCCACCTGGGCCCGGAACTGGGCCAGGTCCTCGTCCGCGACGCTGCCGTCACCCGGCTCCGCCGCCTGGGTGAGCAGGTCCGCCAGGCGGGGCAGCAGGGGTGTCCGGGCCGGCCCCGGATCCCGGAGGAAGCGCTTGATCTCCGACTTGAGGGTCTCCCTGAGGAAGCCGACCGCCTCGGCCGGGCCCCGCTCCAGGGAGATGTCGTAGGCGGCCCGCCAGCCCTGGTCCCCGATGACCGCGCGGGCCAGCTCGGCGTCGGTGGGGGAGATGTGCAGGCGCCCGGTCTCGTGCAGGGAGCGGGACAGGTGGTCCCGGACCCGGACGAAGAACGGCTCCAGGTCCCCGCCGGAGGGCGGCAGGAGATAGGAGATCCCCGTTCGGGGGCGGTAGAGCTGTTGGGAGAGCCGCTCGAAGCGGGTGCGGTCGGTGCGGGCGTGCTCGTCCAGCTGTTGGGTGAGGGCGGTGAGGTCCCTGTGCATCTGGGTCGCCGTCCGGTTCCAACGGGGCACGGTCGGGGACCAGGCGTCACTCCACACCACACGGGTCTGCCACTCGTACCACTGGTTCTGTTCCTCCCGGGCCTGCGTGGGCACCGGATCGGTGTACTTGACCTTCACCAGGCCGCCCATGCGGTCCCGCATCTTCGGTATGGGCGGGAGCGCGCCCAACCCCTCGGGCGGAGGAGGGCTGTTGCGGCGCTGCTGGAGGATACCCAGCACTCCCAGCCGCCCCACCTTGTCGCTGCCCTGGGGATCGCCCGCGACGACACGCAGGGCGTGGAAGGGGTCCACGCGGGTCAGCAGGTCGCGGACCCCCGCCCGGTGGTCGAAGTTCTGGGCCAGCTCGGGGATCTCCTGGTCGAGCCTGCCACGTAGGGCGTACAGGCTGCGTTTCATCGAGTCGCCGCGGTCGTACAGAGCGGTCGCGATCTCGTCGGCGCCCGTGACCGGCTGGGGTTCGGCGAAGTCGGTGCCCGCCTGCCCCAGGACCGGATGGATGTTGGCGGCCGAGAAGAAACCGTGGACCAGGGACGCCGTCTGCTCCGGTGTGGTGTGCAGGGGTGCCCGCATGTCCTCGACCGCCGAGCGCAGCAGCCGGGACCCGATGATGTCGGAGAGTTCGTCCACGGGAACGGTCATGGACGCGACCAGGGCGGTGGACACCCCCCGGTTGCCGATCCCCGTCTCGGCGGTGGACTCGCGGTCGGCCTGGGTGTTGATGAAGCTGTCCGCGAAGGACTGGTGGTTCTCCTGCCTGGCGGACTCGGCCTCGGCGCGCTGGTCCATGTCGGTACTGGCCAGGGAGAGCATCAGGGAGACCACGGACCGGTGCAGGTCGTCGCGGTCGACCCCGGTCGGACGGCTGAACAGGAAGGCCGTCTGCACGGTGGAGGGCGCGATCTGGAGACGTCCCTCCACCGGGTAGTAGACGGCCGTCTCGTCCCTGCGTCCGCGCCTGGGCCGGGTCTCGTCGATCAGTTCCAGGGACGCCTCACGGCCGTTCTGGTCGTCGACCAGACGGAACATGTCCAACAGCGCGCGCCCGGCGTTCAGCTTGGCGTTGCGCCCGCCGCCGAAGCCCTCGTCGAAGGCCGAGGGCATGAGGATCAGCGGGTAGATCTTCACGCGCAGACCGGAGCGCTGGAAGGTGTGGGCGATCAGGTGCAGGTAGTCGTAGAAGATCCCGGTGCCGGTTCCCCCGGCCACGGAGAAGGAGACGAAGACGTCGCATGAGCGGGGCAGCGTGCCACCCAGCGCGGCCAGGTCACCGGCCGAGGTGGCGATGCGGTTGATGGCCTCGTGGAGCGGAGCCACCGCCGAGCCCGTGCCGTTCCGGAAGGTTTCGAACAGGGCGGCCCTGCCCACCGTGGGGAACTGTCCGGCGCCCTTGTCCAGGGGTGCCACACGGGGTTCGCCGCCCGCGGGTGGGAGCCAGTGGTCCACCGTGTCGCTGGCGCTCAGCCGCAGACTGCGTGCCGCCTCGGGGTAGGTGTGGACCTCGGGTACCAGGTCGCGGACGTAGTGGGCGGTGCGCTCGGCCGCCGGGAAGTGGCGCCGGCCCGGCACCACCCGCTCGGGCAGGCCGTCCAGTTCACCGCGGTTGACGTCGGCGTAGACGAACTGCACGCAGGACGGAAGTTGGTAGGGAAGGAGGTCCGCGCCGGGACGCAGCTGCTGGAACTCCGTCCCGTCGGGTCCGCAGAGCTCCTCGCGCATACGACGTTCGAGTTCGGAGCCGATCCGACAGCCGGTGCCACCGAGGCCGACGTAGAGCAGCGGCTGGTAGAGCTTCATCGTCATCAGGTGTGAGGGGCCCTTCAGGCTGTGCGTTCTTCTTCGGGTGGGGGAGAGGGGAGAGGCGGTCAGTCGATCCGGATTCCGGAATGCGGGGGGTTCTCGTCGCGTGTCTCCCGGCCGGGTGTCGCCCGCGCCGGATCGGGGACGCGGCGCGCGGCCGTACGCGCGCTCCGTTCGTCACCGAAGCTGACGGTCAGATCGCCTGCCAGGGGAGCGCTGTGCTCGCCGAGGCGCAGGGTCTGGACAGGGTCTCGGGGAGTGCGCAGGCGTACACCTCCGGAGGGACCACGCGAGGCCCGGTGGACGCCACCCGCGTCGGACGCCCTGGCGTGTTCCAGACGTGGGGCGGGGCCCTGGGCGTCCCGCACGGTGAAAGCGAAGGAGGTGCTCCACCGGCTCGGTGCGCGCAGTCCCGGTGAGAGGGTGTTCCCGTCCCGGTGGAGTGTGACGACCAGTCCCCGGACGTCGCGGGCGGCCCGTCTGCTCCGCCACAGCAGCCACGCGTAGAACGTCGCGGCGGCCGCCGCCAGGAGCAGCGCGCTCCAGGCCCACCAGTACCGTTCGAGGATCCCCGGGGGAGTGCGCACGGTCACCGTGAGCGGCGCGGAGGTGTTCAGGACGGTGCCCCCGGCGTTCGCGGCCTGGACGTGCAGGACCGCGCGGCCCAGTGTGGAGTCCTCGTCGAAGCGCACCGTGAAGTCGGTCCGACCGCTGCCGGGGCCGAAGGCGGTGGTGTCCTGCTCGATGGTGGCCAGGACGCCCTCGGGCGCCTGGAGCAGGAGCCGCACGTGTTCCTCCTCGGCGCCCTGGTTGTCGACGCTGAGGGTGCCCCCGACCTCGCTTCCGGCCCAGACCTCCCCGGGCGGGTCCTCGAAACGGACGCTGGGCTGGAGGGCGGCCCCGCCCGGATCGACGGTGTAGGGCAGTTCGCGCACGTCGTCGGGGACACCGGGGCCCTGGACCCGGCTGGTGAAGAGCAGGGTGTCCACGCCGGCGGGAACGGTGACCGTGCCCGCGTACTGGCCGTCCTGGGCGGTGATGTCGGGATCGCCGCCGTCGTCGGCCAGGGCGACCGGCTCCGCGTCCGCGGAGCCGTCCGCGGGGGCGGCCTCGGCCGAGAAGTCGAGTTCGGCGAGCGCCTCGGGGTCGGTGATCGGACCCCGGTGGGTGCGGATGTCCACACGGACCACCAGTTCCTCCCCGGAGTGGTCGGCGGGTTCGACGGTGAGGAAGGTGTTGACGCGCCCCTGCCACTGGACGGTGGCCGTCACCAGTTCCTCGGGGGTCCCGTCGGGTGAGGTGAGCCGTACCCGCCAGGTTCCCGGCAGGGGGCCGACCATGTGGAGTACCTCCACCGGGCCGTTCGCGCCGCTGAGGGTGGTCCGGGAGCCCTTGTGCTCCCCGCTGTCGGGGTCGACCGGATCGCCCTCCGGGTCGACGTACTCGACGCTGATGGCGGGGTTGTTCTTGGTGACCACGATCGCGCCGTCGGTGACGATGGGAGGGATCGTGGTGGACAACGTGGTCTCGCCGCCGCCGGACAGGGTGTCGCTGTCCGGTTCGCCCGCCACCGAACAGGAGGCGGCGGCCAGGGCCTCACGCAGGGAGCGCACCACGTCGGCGGAGTCCCCGACCACGCGTGCGGTGGGTGTGGCCACCTCCAGGTCGTTGCACGTCTCCTGTGATCCGCCCGCGGCGAACGCGTCGAGCTGGTCGCGGTCGATGGCGTCCCCGAATCCCAGCGGCCAGATCCGTACGTCGTTCTCGCGTGAGGTCGCCAGGTGCTCCTCGATCCTGGCCGTCGCGTTGGCGTCGCGGTCCTCGGGGCGCGCGCCCCAGTGGGGACTGTCGCGTACGTCGAGTGCGCCGTCGGTGAGCAGGAAGACGAGTCCGACCGCGCCCTCCGGGGCCCGCGAGTCCTCCAGGTAGTGCAGAGCCGAGCCCAGGGCGGCGGCGTGGTCGGTGTCGTTGCCCTCGGAGTCGTCCCGTCGCCTGAGCCCGGAGACACAGTCGGCCAGGTACTGGCGCCCCGACCCCTCGTCCAGCAGGGTGGGACGGCACACTTCGCGGGCGGCGATCTGGCCCGGTCTCCCGTTGTTGCTGCCGAAACCGACCACCGTGACCCGCGAACCCGGGTTCAGCACGCTCTGCGCGATGGTGGAGGCGGCCCTGGTCTCCTCCTCGATGTCGGCCTCGCTCAGGGAACCGGACTCGTCCACCAGGATCACGATGTCGAGCGGGGTGGCCTGTCCGGGATCGTCCGTGGACCGTGGCGGGGGCGCCGCGGCGGAGGCGGGGACCGGTTGGGGGAGGAGGAAGAGGAGAGCGGCGGCGAGGGCCGCTCGTTTCCAGGTCGTCGTCGCACACGGGGTCAGTGCCACGCCACCCGTCCCTTCGTTGTCATGTTGTTTTCGGAAAGCTGAGTACGAGTGTGCTGGCGTGAACAATCGGATCATTGTCCGAAAAGCGAGCGGAGGCTTTACCTTACTGCTTTCCGTGGGGGGCTTCAACGGATTCTTGGGAGGTCTGGCGCTCCTGGCCATGGGGGACGAGTCGCTGGCCCCAGCGGTCCTCGGGTTTTCTCTGCCCTTTGGGGCGTTTGGTCCTTATTGACCGAAGAAGTGGGAACCTCTTGTTGCTCTGCGTTCTTTGTGGTCTCTGTGGAAAGAATGTTTCTATGTGAAGTGTGGACGTTCAGAACGGCTCATGAGCGTTTTGGGAGGTTTGCTCCCGCGGTGTTGACGGTCGCGCGCTCGGGAACGGCCGTGGGCGCGTCTCAGGAGGGGACGGGTTTGCGCAGCAGATGGGTGACCTTCGCGCCGAGCTCCGGGGGGATCGCCCTTCCGTAGTCGTGGACGTGGTCGGGCCGGACGGCTCCCACGGACTCGGCCAGTTCACGGGCGTGCAGGTCGTAGCAGGACTCGACGAGGTCGGCCAGCGAGGCGATCGCCGTCCGTGCCCGCTGGTGCCCGACCGCGCCGGTCACGGCACCGGCGGCCCCGAGGAGGGCCAGCGCCCACGGGTCCCAGGGCGACTCGGGAAGCCGGGACAGGGGGCCCGCGTCCCAGTCCGTCATGACCAGGTGCAGCGCACAGGCGCCCGCCGCGAGGAGGTAGAGCGCGCCCCAGCCACCCAGGGTGCGGGCCTGAGCGAAGGAGTCCTGGGCCAGTCTGAGGTCCTCCCGGGCCCCCTCGGGCAGGATCAGCAGTAGGCGTGGCCAGGTCCAGTACACGTCCAGCCCGTGGAAGCGGCGCACACGCGACGACAGGGAGGCCATCCTGTCGGCCATCCAGGTGCGCCGGGTGGGTCGGGTGAGCGAGATGCGGTAACTCCGGTCCGGATCCTCCCCGTCGCCGTTCGCGTCCTCTCTTCGTCTCCTGGCCCTTCTCCTGGCCGCGTCCCAGCGCCGCCCGCGCCACCAGGGGTTCCAGAAGACGAGCCGGGACAGTGCGCTCTCGGCCAGCCACCAGCGTCCGCACCACCCGCCCAGTGCCTGGACGGCCAACCCCGGGGCGAGCCCCAGGACGAACACCGCCACGAGCAGGGCCACCGTGGCGGCGACGGTGGAGGTGAGGGTCTTCAACAGGGGTTGGGCGTCAGCGGCCAGCTCCGACAGGCGCGCCGGGTCGACCAGGTCCGCCGGGGTCAGCAGCGCGCACGCGGCCAACGCCCCCAGGAAGAGCACGCCGGGAAGGGCCAGGTGCGTCCACCAGTGCTCGGCGGCCTTCTTGCCGATCTCGACCAGCAGGGGGTTCACCGGTCAGGACTCCTCCAGTCGGAATTCCAGGGGTTTGCCGCCGATGGCGCAGTGGCTGCTCGCGGGACCCGTCTCCTCGGGGCCTCTGACGCGGGTACAGGGGCTGGCCAGCGGACAGGCCTCGCTGAAGGCGTCCACGGGGCCGGGGCTGACCCCGGGCAGTCCTCCCACCGGGACCTGGGGGTCGCGTCCACCGCTGGGGACCCTGGGTCCGCCCCGGAAGAAGGAGTCCTCGGGCTCCAGCCGTGCGCCCATCCTCGCCTCCAGGTCCACCAGGGCGTTGACGGAGACGCGCCCCCGCTCAGCGACCTGGGACACGAGCTCCTCCAGATCGTCCCGGAGCGTGTCGTTGGTCGCGGCCCTCTCGTAGGCGCGTCTGCGGCGGCACAGGTGTTCTGCGGCCGTGCGGTTTCCGGAGCGGGAGGCGCGGGAGGACGTGTTCCGGTGTTCTTCAGGGGTCACGTTTCCAGCTTAGGCGGAAAGAACGGAGAGAGGCGGGAGAATTCGTGCCCTGTGGATCCTGTGGCACCCGTAGGGTGTTTGTGGCTCTTGGGTGTTTTGTGGTGTTCTGGTGCATGATGTTGGTGGACTTTCCTATGGGTGGAGATATGCCTACTTCCACCGTTCCCGGGTGGCCCGTGCGTGCCGGACCTCCTCGTGGTCGGGGCCCAGAATCCTTTCCAGGGCGCTGATCAGATACGTGTAGTAGGCCTCGGCGCTCACCCTCTCGGAATCCGGGAGGCGGGAACGGTCGCGGCCAAGGAACGCCTCCTCGCTGTTACGGTGCAGGGCGATGGCGCTTCGGCGCAGCGGTCCGGTCCGCGCCAGGCCGTTCCCGGACGTCTGCCAGGCCTCCAACAGTGAGTGCACGGCGATGACCGCGGTGTTCGAGGTGGTGAAGAAGACGGGGAGGTCGTGGACGGGCGGGCGTACGTTCTCGTGGACCCAGACCGCGCCCTCGGAGCCGTCGGCGTCCTCCTCGAGCCGGATCAGCGACCGCCGCTGCATGTCGCGCAGCACGTCGCGGACGCCCTGCGTCATCCTCGACGGCCGCGGCAGCTGCTCGGCCAGGTGCTTCCTGACGGTGGGCGTGGTCAGCAGCCGCAGCGGAACCGCGGTGCGGCCGAAGAGACGGAGCATGAGGAGCAGGGACATCGACCACGAGTAGGAGACCACGCTGTTCCTGAGCAGGGCCTGGTACACCGCCTCCTCGGTCCCGCCGGAGGTGGCCCTCCTCCTCCGACGCAGGTACTCGAAGGGTGTCAACTCCTCGTTCACGATGGTGGAGGCCGCGAGCGACAGGGCGAGCGGATGGCGGTCGAAGACCTCGACCAGCTCCCGGGTCCCTCCGGGGAAGTTGAAGGCGCGCGTACCGAAGAAACGCCGGGCGAGGTAGTCGACGGCCTCATCCGTGGTGAACCCGCCCACCTCGACGACGGAGTGCCCGTGGCCGGGCGGGCCGAGGACGTACCGGTGGCGGCTGGTGACCAGGACCTGCCCGTATCCGCTCTCCAGGGGGACGAGGCCGAGCACCTCGTCGGAACGGTCCATGCCGTCGAGGACGATCAGCCACCGCCGGGGCACACTCCCCAACCAGCCGAGGAAGACCTCGGCCAGGGGATGGGGATCATGGCGGTACGTCCCGGGAAGGGCCTCGTCGCGCAGCGGGGACAGACCCCGGGGCAGGGACAGCGCGGCGTGGGCACAGGACTGTAGGAAGTTCTCGGGACGCGAGGCGTCCACCCACAGCACCAGGTCGACGTCCCCGGCCCTCACGACCCGGTCGACGTGGTCGGCGGCGATCGAGGTCTTTCCCGTTCCGCCCTCGCCCACCAGGGCCAGAACCCGTCCGCCTCCCAGCGAGTCCAGGCGGCGCCTGGGTTCCTTCCGTTGGACGAAACGCACGGGACGGGGCGCCGTCCGACCCAGCACGACCGTTCGCCGGGGCTCGCGCGCGGACACGTCCGTGGGGAGCGGCTCCACGGCGGGCGCCGCCACCCGCTCCCTTACCCACGCGGGGCTCCACAAGGCGTCGTCCCCGGTCGCGGGCTCCTCCGGTGCCGTGGCCGACCTGGCAGCCCGGGGGTCCAACAGGGCCAGGGTGTCGGGGTTGACCCAGGCGAAGGGCGTGCTCTCCGGGTCGGTGAAGCGGTCCCCGCCCGAGCCGACGAGGTAGGCGGGGAAGCGTTCGGTGGTGCCGTCCGCGTGCCTGCGCACACCGGCCGACAGCGCGGAGAGCAGCTGTGTCGTCCTCCACGCGGTGGAACGCGGCAGTACGGACACCAGGGTCTCGGCGGCACCGTCCACGAAGGCGTACAGGCCCTGCTCGTGGTCGATCGGACGCAGGAGCCCGCTGAGCAGGATCTCGGCCAGCGTTCCGGGGTCCGCGTCGCTCAGGAGCTCCTTCTGGATCAGCCGCATGACGGGCAGGGCCGGGGTGGACAGCGCGGTGTGCGCGGCCAGGACGACGGCGTCGCGGGAGGCGGCGCTCTGGAACCTGCGGACCCGCTGGCGTACCGTCAGCGGACGTTCGTAGCCGACCGGCGCGGGCTCCGAACGAGGAGCCCGCTCGCTCACGTAGGTCACCGCGGCCGGAACGGAACGCCCTCCGAAGGCCACGAGTCGGGCCCAGTCGCCGAACCAGCGCGGTGCGCAGCGCAGGACGGGCACGGGCACGCTGTTCCGTGAGGGGCGGGGGACACCGGAGTCCGAGGCCAACCTCAGCTCGGTGTTGGGCGCGCCCGACCGCCTTCCCGAGGCTCGGCAGGGCACCGTCGGAGCGGCGGTGCGCCGCCA
>NZ_ANAX01000111.1 GCF_000341065.1 Nocardiopsis halotolerans DSM 44410
ACGACGGCGGTCGGACCGTGGCGGGCCAACAGGTGCAGCACGGACCCCGCACGCCCGGACCACCAGTGCGGCCCCGAGCAGTCGCTCAGGACCAGCACGGCCTGGCGCGTGGAGGGGTCGATCGCGGTGGCCGGGTCCTGTGGAGGGCCCTGGGGGGTCGACGCCACGCCCAACCCCGCCCGGGAGGGGGAGCTGACGAGGTAACCCATGCGGACGTCGCGGAAGACCCCCATGCCGTGCAGCAGGGCGTGGAGTTCCGCGGCCAGGGGCCGCCACAGCCCCATGCTCGGTCCGGTGTCCACGATGAGGAGGAGGTTCAGCCAGCGCTCCTGGGCGGGCACCATCACGGGCACCCACGGTCGGGGGTCTCCCGGAGGCCGGTCGGCGACGCGGTGGGCGGTGGCCTCCTCGTCCACGACCTCGGCGGCGGCCGTGGGAACCCGTAGGTTGAGCGGACGCAACGCGCGCTGTAGTTCCAGGGCCCGGTCGAGCATGGGTGGGACGGGGGCGCGTGTTCCGGTGGCGGGAACGCCCCTGCCCGCTCCGGGAGCCGGAGGGAAGTGGAGCTCCAGGATGCGTTCCGCCCTCTCGACGCTCTCCTCCCTCCCCCGGGGGGCCGTGCGCGGGGCGGGCGGACCCTCGTGGCCGGTCGACCGGGGGAGGCGGGAAGCCGTTCGTCCCGCATGCTTCCGCCGTTCCCCCCTCTCCCGGTCCCCGGCCGGTGGGGGAGACGGTGGGTCGGACGGTGGGCGTACGGATTCCGGGGACACGGCGCGTGCGGGGGCGGACCGGGCGGTGTGGGCGCCCAGCCACAGGGTCTCGGCGATCTCCAGGGGAGTGGGACCGCCCAGCTCGGAGGGCGGTGCCTCGCGGAGCAGGGCGCACAGGCGCTCGTCGAAGGACACCCGGCTCATCCCCGTTCGCTGAGCGGATGCATCAGTTTCTCGGCCAGCCGCTCCCGGGTCATGACCTGGTCCCCGACCGTGTGCCAGCGCATGTAGGCGGCGTTGAGGAGTTGGTCGGTGGCCAGGACGCCGCCGTTCTCCCGGATGGTCAGGAAGTCGCGGGCCAGTTCGTCGACCTGTTCACGGACGTCCTCGGGAAGGTCCTTGAGGTGTTCGCGCACGATGGCGGCCAGTTCCCCGGTCTCCTCGGGCAGTCGAAGCCTCAGCTTGACGCAGCGGCGCAGGAAGGCCGGGGGGAACTCGCGCTCGTCGTTACTGGTCATGATGACCAGCGGGAAGGCACGGCACTCGACCCTGCCGGAGGTGATGGTCACGGACGAGGTGCCGTCGGCGGTCAGCACCTCGACTCCGGGCACGTGGACCGCCTCCGAACCGCCGCCCCTCCCGGAGTCCCGTGCCCGCCGCGCCGACGTGGTGGCGCGCACGCGCATCAGCTCGGGGATCTCGTAGGAGCCCTTCTCGAAGATGGTGAGCAGGTCGTTGGGCAGGTCGATGTCGCTCTTGTCGATCTCGTCGATGAGGAGCACACGCGGTTTCTCGAAGGGCAGCAGCGCCGTTCCCAGGGGGCCCAGGCGGATGTGGTCCCCGATGCGCTCCTCCGGCGCGGAGCCCCCGTCCTCCTCCCGAGCCGTGTCCGCCCGGCTCGCCGAGTACAGGCGACCGAGGGGGTCGTACCGGTACAGGCCGTCGCGCAGGGTCACCCGGCTCGTGATCGGCCAGTACAGCAGCGGCCCGAGCCCCAGTTCGTAGGCGACCGCCTCGGCCAGAGCCGACTTGCCCGCCCCGGGCGGGCCGGTGACCAGTAGGGGGCGGCGCAGGTACAGGGCGGTGTTGACCTGTTCGATCGCCTCCTCCGAGGCGAGGTAGGAGACCGCCGCGTGGGGGTGGTCCGCGCACTCGGGGTGCCTGAGCGGGGGACCCCCGTCGAAGGCGCGCCACGGGGGAGCCTCGGGCAGGCCCTCGAACTCGTGGGGCTCCTGGGTGCCGCGGAAGATACGCCAGTCCGTCATACCGGGTCCTCACTTGCCATGTACATGGGGGGATCGGTGTTGTGGTCGATGCGTTCGGGGTCGTTGACGACCAGGGAGAGCTCGTGGCCGCAGTGCTCCTCCTCGTCATCCTCGCCGAGCGCCTGTCTGCGCACGTCGTGGACCTTGACGGCGAGTTTGTCGAACGGTGTGGCCTCGACCAGGCGTTTGAGCTGCTCGGCCCGGCGCGCACCGGAACAGTCGTCGTGGGACTCGTGGCCGCAGGCCCGGCGTGGCAGGAGCATGATCGGCACACCGGCGTCCAGCGCGCCCTCGAGGTGCGGATCCCGGGCGCGGGTGGAGTGGATCAGCGCGTGCTTGTCGAAGCAGGCGTTGAGTTTGCGTTTGGTCTTGACCCGGTCGGTGGCCTTGGTGCACGCGAAGACCTCGGCTCCGGCACTGCCCTGGGCCTGGAGCCGGTCCCACCGCTGCCTGGTCGCCGCGTTCCGGTGGAAGGCGGTTCCGGTCTCGTCGTCGGAGGCGGTCTCCGCTCCCTGGTACAGCGTCATGTGGAGTTCCGAGGCGGAGACCACCACGGGGTAGCGGTCGGTGATCTGCATGAAGGATGTGAGGTTCCACAGTTCGAAGTCCTGGTGGAACAGGGGGACCGGCACCACGAACTCGAAGAGCGTGTTCGCGTCCCGCCTTCCGTGGTCGAGGAGGAGCGCGTTCAGGTGTCTCTCGACCGAGGCCCGGATTCCGTCCTCGGACACCCCGGTCAGCTCCAGGGGCTCGCCGGGCACGCCGTCGTCCTCACGCCTGAGAGTGACGGTGTAGGTGCCGTCGTAGAGCAGCTTGTGGGCGACCACGGTGACGTAGGAGGGGGCGACCGGATGGGTGAGCTCCTCTCCGTGGTGGCGTGCCAGCCAGGCGCCCAGCTCGCCGCGCCGGTCGGGCGGGAGATGGTCGTGGACCCGCCTCAGGAACCTGCGGAGGTCGTCCGCGCGGTCGGCGGACATGCCCTTCTCCGCGGTGTGGCGTACCCACTGCCAGGGAGATGAGGGGCGCGAGCCCGCGTCGGGGTCGTGCTGGAAGTGGGGAACGCTCACCTCGTGGACCCTCGCGAAGTCGACCTCGTCGGCGAGCTCCGTGACGATCGGGCGCAGTTCCCGGCGAGCGGCCGTGTCGAGCCACCCCAGGTCGACGTGGTCGTCGATCTCCTCCCAGACACGTGCGATCGCCTCCAGGGAGATCAGTGTTCCGCTCTGCCCCTCCACACGTTCGTCCCCGGTGCAGACCATGCCGACGACATGTCCGTAACACGACTCCCATCCCCGCCACCACGCCCTGGTGAGATAGGCTCCCCCGCCGCTGTAGCCGTGCCTGATCGTCCCCGGTTCCCCGAGGAGGAGTCTGATCTGCCACCTGTCCTGGGTGACCCGTTGGTCGAAGGTGGTGAGCAGTTGCAGGACGGCTCCCTTGGCGTCGTCGAAGACCTTCTCCGAGGAGCGGCCGTCCCCGGGTGTTCCCCGGGCGGCCCCGGTGGGAAACCCCAGGGCGGACAGCTGGACGTCGTAGCCCTCGCTGGCGGTGTCCGCAACGAGTCGGGTGGGATCAGGGAGGGGGAGGGTGTCGATGGAGAGCAGGGGAGCGGAGGGGATGAGGGTGTCCTGGAAGAGCTCCAGGACGGCGACGTCCGGCTCCCCGGCACGCCGGTTCGCCCGCTTCACGACCCGTGCCAGAAGATCGCCGTCGTCGCCCGCCAGAGGGAAGAGGACGCGGACCCACGTGTCGTCGTCGACGCGCTCCACGTTGTGGGCGCAGGTGACCACGTGGCGGGAACCGACGAGGAACGCCGAGCCGAGGGTCCTCTCCTCCCCGGTCCCCTCGTCCATGGCGGACAGACGGGCGCGCCAGGAGAAGCCGGGCATCACACGGTTCCCGTCACGTGCTCTTCCTCGGCCCACGCGCGGGGGCCGTCGATGGTACTGGGAACGAACGTACCGGTGCCGCACCGGGCCGGTCCTGTCACGGAGGCCTCCTGATCGGGTGGGGGAAGGGAGTGCGGGGCAACATGCAAGCACATCGGCCCTCCCTCCGTGGGAGGTTGGCGCGAAATGCCGTGATGTGGTTACCGGAGTACGTTCTCCTGGCCGGGAGCCCGCGGGTGCTCCTCTCGGACGAAAACCCGCGAGTTCCCTCCCCGCCGATTCCATCGCCTGGGTCCGGAGGGGCCGCGGAGGGGCGGGCGTCCGGATCAGGGCTTGCGCGCGACGCCGCCGTACTGGGCGATCTCCTTGGCCCGGCCCACCTCGGCGTGCGCCGGCCGCCAGAACGGGATGGACACCACTCCGGGCTCCAGCAGTTCCAGACCCTCGAAGAACGCCTCGATCTCCCTGACCGTGCGCAGGTGGTAGGGCGCGGTCGCGCCCTCGTTCCACGCCTTGGTGGCCGCCACGATCTCCGGTCCGGTGTCGGTGCTGTCGCACATCGCGAGGAAACTCCCCGAGGGCAGCGCGTCCAGGTAGGTTCGCACCAGGGCGTAGGTGCTCTCCTCCACCGGGTAGTGGCCCAGGGTGCCCAGGAAGGTGAGCGCGATCGGCCGGGTGAAGTCCAGGTGCCGGCGAGCCTGGTCCAGGAGGGGACCGGGTTCGGTGAGGTCGGCGTCGACGTAGTGGGTGCTTCCCTCGGCGTTGCTGGTGAGCAGGGCCCGGGCGTGGGCGAGCACCATGGGGTCGTTGTCGACGTAGACGACCCTGGCCTCGGGCGCGGCGGCCTGGGCCGCCTCGTGGGTGTTGTTGGCGGTGGGCAGTCCGGTGCCGATGTCCAGGAACTGGCGGACGCCCTCCTCCCGGGCCAGGTGGGTGACCGCGCGGATGAGGAACTCGCGCTCGGCGCGGGCGATCTCGACGATCTCCGGGAAGGCGCGTTCCACCTGCTCGCCGAGTTCGCGGTCGACGGGGTAGTGGTCCTTGCCGCCGAGCCAGTAGTTCCAGACCCTGGCGGAGTGTGCCACGGTCGTGTCGATGGGGGGTGTGTCCGTCACGGGGAAGCCTCTCGATCACGGGATGCGACGGGCGTATCATCCCGGCCGCCGAGTGCGGCGTGCAACCCGAAAGCCCTGCGGCGCGGGGCTTCTCCGCTCCTGAGGCGTTCCGTGGCCGGAGCCCCGCCGGTACACCGCTCGCGGGGTTCGGGACGACGCCCGCACCGACGGGCGTCACAATGGGAGGCATGTCGCAGCGCAGACCACGCAACCGCCGTCCCTCCGCACCCGACGCCGCCGCACCCTGCCCCTGCGGCTCCCCCNGGCCTACGGGGACTGCTGCGGCCGTCTGCACCGCGGTGAGGCGTCGGCCCCCACCGCCGAACGGCTCATGCGCTCGCGCTACAGCGCCTTCGCCGTCGGCGACCGCGACTACCTCCTGAGGAGCTGGCACCCGCGTACCAGGCCGCGCCGCCTGGACCTGGAACCCGCGACGGAGTGGGTACGCCTGGAGATCCTGTCCAGCACGGGCGGCACCCCCTTCCACAACGAGGGCACGGTCGCCTTCCGTGCGGTCCACCGGGAGGGCGGACACGAGGGGGTGCTGGAGGAGCACAGCCGCTTCGTGCGCCACGACGGGGTTTGGGTCTACCTCGACGCCCTCCCGGGCTGAGCGCCCTCCCGCAACGCCCGCCATACGCGGCTCCCAGACGACGTGCGATGAACAGCGTTAGGTGTGGGTCCGGTTACGGTCTGTCCTTTGGGCAAGATAAGAATGGTGCGTTAATTCCGTCGCACGATCCCACACGGACACGGAGTCACACATGACCTCCCACGCCCCCGGTCCCCTGGAACAGGGTGAACTCCTCCAGGACCTCGCCAGGCGACTGGTCGCGGTCACCCCCGAGGGATGGCAGCAGCTCACCTACATGGCCAGGATGATCGGCGCCCTCCGCAGCGACATGCTCGCCGTCCAGGAGGCGGACGGACAGGTCCGACAGGTGGAGGTGCCCGACGGCGTCGCCGACGTGGTCGCCGCGCTCAAGCGATCCGGTTTCCAGGAGGGCAAGGGCACCTGGCTCTCCATGATCATCTCGGTCCACCACACACACCAGTTCGACGTCGAGTACAACCACGACACCGAGCCCGACCTCCCGCCCGGGACGAGCCCGCTCGTCTACGCCCAGGAGCTGGCGAGCTTCCCCCGCGCGCAGGACCAGATCCCGGACTGGCTCGGTTCCCGGCTGGAGCAGGCGCGACAGCTCGACCCCGAGCGCATGTACGCGGAGTTCGGCACCGCTCTGGTGGAGGCCTGCTCCCGCCAGGGGCTGCGCGCCGAGTACCTGCCCGCGACCGGCCTGCGCGTGTTCGCCCCCGACGGCTCGACCCTCATGGACGCCGACCTCAGGGACACCTTCGACCAGGCCGCCATCGCACCGGAGGAGGAGCGGGCGGGCCTGGCCAACCACTTCGCGGGTTTCATGGCCCGCGCCGC
>NZ_ANAX01000112.1 GCF_000341065.1 Nocardiopsis halotolerans DSM 44410
GACCCGGGGCGGGAGCCAACCCCGACGACACGGTGGCCACGGCCCTGGTGTCCGCCTTCGCCGAGGCGGGGGTACAGGCCTCCTTCCAGGGCGCCGACACGCTCGTCGTCGCCCTGCCCGACGGCAACAGCGCCAGCGCCGACGTCAGCGCCTTCCGCGCCGCCCTGAGCGAGGCCACACCCGAGCAGATCGCGCACAACGCCGCCCAGTTCGCGCGCACGTCCGTCCAGCAGCTGAGCCAGGCCACGGGGGAGGGCGAGTCCGGGCCGGTCGGGCAGCTGCGGGTCCGCCTCTACCCCACCTCCGCGTTCCCCGAGGGGGTTCTGGACTCCCTCGTGGCCCGCGAGATCGCCCCCGGCCTGTGGCAGACCGTCGTCATCGACGGCCCCGAGTCGCTGCGCCCGCTGCCCCGGCAGGCGCACGAGCGCTCCGGCCGCCCCGACGCCGAGGTCTTCGGCGAGGCCGTGTCCGCCTCCGTGGCCGAGACCGTCGAGGTCAGCGAGCACGAGGTCCAGGGCGCCCACATCGTGCACATCGGCGGTCAGCACCCCTACGTGTCCGCGCACGTGCACGCCCTGGGCCGCTACCTGGGCGACCTGCCGCACGGCGCGCTCGTGGCCTTCCCCGTCCCCGAGGTGATCCTCGCCCACCCCCTGGGACAGGGGCACCCGATCGCCGCCATGGACCACATGCAGCAGATCGCCGAGCGCTTCACCACCGACGGGGACAAGCCCATCAGCGCCCAGCTCTACTGGTGGCACCCCGGTTCGCGCTCGCGGGAACAGGGCGCGCCGCCCGACCTGCGTGCCGTGGGAGCCAGGATCGACCACGAGAACAGGTCGGTCTCGCTGCTGACCTCCGACGAGGAGTTCGGGCCTCTGCTCAACTCCCTGGCCGGGTAGTCGGCGCCCCCGCGACCCGTGGGCTCCGACCCTCGACACCGGGGCTCCGTCCACGCGACGGGCCCCGGCCGGGCGGTGGCTCTCCGGGGCCGTGCCCGGCGAACGCCCACGAGAGGACCCCGAGAGGAAGGGACAGGAACCCCATGCCCACCTCCCCTCCCCGCCCCGTGCCGCGTCGCGCGCTCGCGGCCCTGTGCGGCGTCGTCGTCGCGGTGGGGCTGGGGGCCTGCGCCCCCGAGGAGACGGCCGAGCGTCCCGTCGACCACGTCCTCCTCTCACCCACCGCCGATCCCCGCACCTCCCAGACCGTGACCTGGCGCGCGGCCGGGGCGGAGGAGTCCTTCCTGGAGATCGGGCCCGAGGACGGCTCCGGGCGGACCACGCGGGTCCGGGGAAGGGCCACCGGAGGGGAGGAACCCGGGGACACCTTCGCGGCCACGGCCACCGGCCTGGAGCCGGACACCGCCTACCGCTACCGGATCGGCCGGATCAGCGGCGGTGGCGGTGATGGCGGTGGGAACGCGGTGAGCGACTGGCGCACCCTCACCACCGCCGCCGAGGGGGCCGAGCCCTTCACCTTCCTCCACTTCGGGGACGTCCAGGACGACATCGCCGAGGAGGCCGCTCCCGTGATCCGGGCCGGGCTGGAGGCCGCACCCGGCGCCGAACTGGCCGTACACTCCGGGGACCTGGTCGACTCGGCCGACAGTGACGCCCAGTGGGACGCGTGGTTCGAGGCCTTCGGCCCGGCCACCGGGAGCATGAACCACGTGACCAGCCCCGGCAACCACGAGTACGCCGACGGGAGCCTGAGCGACCACTGGGTCCCGCGGTTCCCCGGCGCGGGCAACGGTCCCGACCGGGGCGAAGACCTGCCCGAGACCGTCTACCACACCGACTACCAGGGGGTGCGGTTCGTGGTGCTCAACTCCAACCACCGCGAGGCGGCCCCGCGCAGCCCCGAGCGGTGGCTGGAGACCCAGCGGCGGTGGCTGGAGCGGACGCTGGCCGACAACCCGCACCCGTGGACCGTGGTCACCTTCCACCACCCGCTCTTCTCCGCCGACCCCGACCGCGACAACGAACTCCTGCGCGAGACGTGGCTGCCGGTCCTGGAGGAGTACGGCGTGGACCTGGTCCTCCAGGGCCACGACCACTCCTACAGCCGCGGAACCCTGGCAGGGGACCAGGGGTCCGGCACCGTTCCGGTCTACGTGGTCGCGGTGACCGGCCCCAAGATGTACGACGCCGGCAAGGAGGGCTGGACCGAGCACGGCGCCGAGGTCCGCGTGCAGCTCACCGACACCCAGACCTTCCAGACCGTCTCGGTGGACGGCGACACCCTGGAGTACCGGGCCCGCACCGCCGACGGGGAGACCGTCGACTCCTTCACCATCGTCAGGGAGGGCGACGGCAAGCACGTCACCGACGGCTCGTGACCGTCCCCGCCTCCCACTGCCCGGCGACCAGGTCGACGGCCTGGTCGGCCAGCTCCTCGCCCCACTCCTGGAGCTCCGCCAGGGCCTCCCGGAACCGCGCCACCCCCCGGAAGAGCTCCCCGTAGCGCCGCTGCTCCTCCACGGGCAGCACCGGGAGGCGCATCCGGGACGGATCGATCCTCAGGTGGCCCCGCATGCTGCTGCTCATCCGGGTGATGTTGGGGGACTCCCCGGAACTGGTGACGAACCCCGCCAGGAACCACGGATCGACCGCGCCCGGGTTCGTGCGCACCACGTACAGCCCGCCGCCCGGATAGGCCCCCGCGTCCTCGGCGCTCGCCACCCGTGCGGTGGGTCTGCGCGCCACGGCCGGGACGAGGACGTCGCCCTCCTGGATCGGGGGGTTGCGCATCGGGTCGGCGTCGACCTCCTCCGTGCGCGAGGCCGCAGACCCCCGCGCCACGTCCTCACCGGTGATCACCCGGGCGCTGGTACGCGGGCCGGAGTCCTCGGCCGAACGCCGCGGAACGGGCCGCCGAACCGTCACCGAACCCGCCCTGGCCAGTTCTCCGAGGGTGACGACCCCGGCCGCACCGCCGTCCCGCCCGACCGGCGGGGCCTCGGGCAGGAGCGTGCGCAGGGTGCGCAGCGCGCCCTCCAACCGCGTGCGGCGCTCGGCGAACAGGTCCAGGTCCCCGACCGAGGTGCGCGGGACCGGCAGGCGGGTGCGGGGGGTCAGGTCCACCTCCTCGTCCAGCAGGTCGACCACGTCCAGCGTGCGCGCGACCCCCGGCTGTTCGGCGAACCCCTCCGGGGCGGTCAGGTACTCCTCCCAGAGCCCGTCGACGCGGGCGACGAGCTCGGCGGGGGCGGGGGTGTGCCCGGGTTCGTGCTCGGCGGTGTCCACGAGCAGCACGGGAGCGGGCGCCGTGTCCCGCTCGGGGCGGCGCAGCACCCACAGCTGGAGGGGGACGGCGTAGTGGGCGGCGAACCCCGGCGGGAGCGAGACCACCGCGCGGAACACGCCCGAGCGCAGCAGGGACCGCCGGATACGGCGCCCCGAGGGGCGTTGCGCGGCCCCGGGCGGCATCAGCACCACCGCCGAACCGCCGGGGCGGAGCCGGGACAGGCAGTGCTGGACCCAGGCCAGGTCGGACTCCAGGCGCGGGGGAACGCCGTAGGTCCAGCGGGGATCGTCCGCGAGCTCCTCGGCCCCCCAGTTGCGCTCGCCGAACGGCGGGGCGCACAGGACCGTGTCGGCACCGCCCTCCGTGAACGCGGGGGAGCGCAGGGCGTCCGCCACACGCAGGTCCGTTCCCTCCCCCAGGGCGTCGGCGAAGGCCAGCCGCAGTGCGCCCAACCACACCGACGCGGGGTCGCGGTCCTGCCCCAGCAGGGGACGCCGCCCGCCCCGTGCGGCGGCGAGCAGCAGCTCCCCCCGTCCGCACGCGGGGTCGGCCACGGTGTCCCCGTCACCGGCCAGGCGCACCATGAGGTCGGCCAGCTCGGGCGGAACCGTGTGCGAGCCGGAGGGGGAGCGCTGGTCCAGGCGGCCGAGCAGGCGCTCGAAGACCGCACGCGGGTCACCCTCGCGCGCGGCGCGCGCGGCGGTGTCGACCAGCAGCGGCAGCTGCGCCTCGGGTACGGGTTCGGGGCGGTGCCCGGCCAGGGCGGTCAGGCCCGCACGCTCCAGGGACTCCTCGAAGGACTCCCACGCGCGCCGTGGCAGCGTCGGGTCGTCCCCGGAACCGGGCTCGTCGCGCAGGCGGAGCAGGAGTACCCCGACCCTGACCAGGACCGCGTCGGCGGGGACGGAGGCGCGCAGGGAGTCGAGCGCCTGCCACAGCCGCTGTTCGGGGTCGATGCTCGGAACCTGGCGGTGGGTGGACAGCCACTCCTCCACCTGGCCGAGGTCGAACCGCGGGCTGCGGTCGGTGCCCCCGACCGGCCTGGGGAAGTCGTCGTGGCGGCGTCGCCAGTTGCTCACCGCCGTCGGCTTCACACCCGCGATCCGGGCGATGTCGGCCGAGCTCACCTCCACCTCACCGGTGTTCATGGACTCCCTCTCAGCGACGACGGACAGGCCACGACTATACACACGCGCACGGGAGGGGCTCCGGGCGCACACTCCCGCCCCGAAGGGTTCCCGTGGTTGGGCGCCTTCACAACCGCCCGGGTGTATGAGGAGGCGCCGGGGGTAGCCGGGTGCAGTACCGGGACCGGACGAAGACCTGTGGGGAGTGGCGCGGATGTTGGAATGGTGGGAGGCCGCACTCCGGCTTGGCTACGCGTTCGTCCTGGGCGCGATGGTGGGTGTCGAACGCCAGTGGCGGGCGCGTATGGCGGGCCTGCGCACCAACGCGCTGGTCTCCGTGGGCTCGGCGCTGTTCGTGCTGCTGGCCGCGAACACCGTCGACGAGGTCAGCCCCACCCGTGTCGCCGCCCAGGTGGTGTCGGGCATCGGTTTCCTCGGCGCGGGCGTCATCCTGCGCGACGGCATCAACATCCGCGGCATCAACACGGCGGCGACGATCTGGTGCGCCGCGGCCGTCGGCGTCCTGGCCGGAAGCGGTGTCTACGCGGGCGCGGCCATGGGCGCGGTGACGGTGGTGGCCGCCAACGTCCTGCTGCGCCCGGTGGCCCGGCGGCTCCAGAAGCGTTCCCCGGCCGCGTCCCAGGAGAACGAGATCCCCTACCGGGTCCGGATCGTGTGCACGGACTCCCAGGACACCCACGTGCGGGCCCTGCTGCTCCAGGCCCTGTCCGAAACCGGGTTCACACTGCGATCCCTGGACTGCCGCGGCCTCGGCGACGAGCGGGGATCAACGGCCGTGTACGCCGACATCGTCGCCTCCGGGCACCAGGGCGAGGCGATGGAGCAGCTGGTCAGAAGGCTCATCCTGGAGCCGGAGGTGACGTCGGTGCACTGGCAGGAGCTGGACGAGGAACCGGAGTGAGGGCTGCCCGGACCACCCGCCGGCCCGCCCGGAAACGCCCGATGCGGAACCCGGAGCGACGCCCGCCTCCCGTGCGAGGCTGGGAGCGGCTGGCAACCACGAGCGTGGGGGAAACATGCACATGACCGACGAGGGCGTCGCGGCCACACTCATCACCACGGGGTTCGAGCAGCTCAGGGAGCAGACCCCGGCCAGGGAGGGCCGTGTCGCGCCCTCGCGCCTGTTCTCGGGCGGCGACGTCCGGATCGTGCACATGGCGTTGGACGAGGACTCCGGGCTCAGGGAACACACGTCGCCCTCGCCGATCCTCGTGCAGGTCGTCGAGGGCCGGGTCCGGTTCGACGTCGAGGGGCAGAGTCACGAACTGGAACCGGGCGGCATGGTCCACGTGGCCGCGTCCGTCCCCCACGCGGTCACCCCCGTGGGCACCGCGCGGATCCTGGTGATCCTGCTGGACCCCCGCAGCCACGTGCACCACTGAGCGCCGGTGGCGGCCGACCCGGGGAGACCGTATTGCCGTCGGCAGCGTCCGGGGCGATAGTTGGCATATCTGTCAACATCGAAAGGACGGGGCCGGTTTGCCCTGTTTTCAGCCAAAGGTCCGGAAACCAGGCGGGCGGCGGTTCCTGAGGAAGCCGTGGACGAGGTCCCGGGCGGCGCGCCCGGCGGAAGAAGCCACACCCGCGCTGTTCACGACCTACGGAAGCGATCGAGGACGCGATCGTCGAGAAGAACCCTCATGGCCGCGCCGGTTCGTGCTGAGGTACCCCAACCTCGGTTTCGCGACCGGACTCGTCCTGGCCCCCGTCATGCTGCTGGCGGGCGCGGTACTCGTGGCGATGCTGTTCACGATGGTCTTCACGCCCGACCTGTTCCTTGACCGCTTCGCGGTTTTCTGTGGCGTTCTCGTCGTCGGAGGAGTGTCCGGCCTCTGGATCGTGGCGGCGTTCGACGAGGACCTCGGGGACGGCTCCACATGGCGCGACGCCGTGATCTCCGGCATCGTCCACTACGGTGGCGGTCTCGTGTTCGCCGGAATGGTCGTCTTCGAGCTCCTCCTCCCCGTGTGGGCCATCATCGCTCAACACCTCTCCTGAGTTCGGCACCCCTGTGGAGACCGCGCGGTTTCCGATGGTCCCGCCGGATCCCGGTGGTGGCCGGATCCGGCCAGTGTCGCACCGGTCCGGACACGCTCTGTGAGAATCCCCCTGCCGGTGGTGCTCCGGGAGGAGAGGGGAAGCAGGGCGTGGACAGGCGCCGGGACCGCGGTGGACCGGACTCACACGCCGCGCGCACGGCGGCCCCGTCCCCCTGCCGGGAACGGGGCCGCGCGGCGGGCGTTCAGGAGCTGCGTCCCGAGAGCGCGTCGCGCATCCGGTCGATGAGCCCCGCCCCCGGGTCCAGGATCCTGTTGGCGGGCGGGGTGTCCGGCGCGCTGGGGTGGGGGCGCGTGGGCGCCTGCTCCTTGGCCTTGACCACCTTGGCGCCCAGGTCACGCAACTCCTCCTGCGTACACGCGGCGCGCAGACGCGGCAGCAGGTCCTTCTCCTCGTCCTCGACGTGGTGACGGATGTCCGAGATCAGCGTGTTCAGCAGCCGCTGGAACTCGGGGTCGTCGGCGTCCAGACCCTCCAGGTCCTTCATCACCTGCTCGGCCTCGGCGTGCTCCTGGAGCTCGTGGTCGGCGATCTGGTCGCCGTCGTCCAGCACCCGGCGTGCCGCAGGGTACATGTGCTGCTCCTCGGCGACCGAATGCCGTACCAGTTCGGTGATCACGTGCTCGGTCAGCTGCTTGCGGTCCCCGGGTGAGAGAGAGCCCTCCAGCTCCGTGAATATTCGCTCGACCTGACGGTGGTCGGAGATGATGACGTCGATGAGGTCGGGTTTCTGGGTTTCCGCGGTCATTGTCTCCCCCTGGAATTCCGGACACGGATATCGACGACCACTGCCCGAGACGGCCCCCTCCTAACACGGCGGTCGTGGTTGGTCGCGGTCCACCGGGGGTCGTGGTGTGAGGGGCCGGGCGGTGCGCCCGCCCCGCCGGGGGAGTGGACGCCGACCGGGTGTGCCCCGTCCCTCCCGGCCCTCCGAAGGGGGGCTGGCCGCTCCCGGGGATCTGTCGGTTCCCCTCACTAGCGTGTTCCCACACGCGAACCCCACGCCGACGAAGGGAACCACCCCCATGCCCCGAGACCTCCTCCCGGTCGAGAACTCCCCGGTTCCCGGCGAGCCGCCCCACACCTCGATCGTCCCCTCCGCGGAGGCCCTGGAGTGGGCCAGGCGGACCGCCGAGGAGTTCGCCCTGGGCGTCGACGCCAGGGGGAGGGGTTCCCGGGCCTACCGGGACACGGTGCCCGCGCGGGTCGAGGAGGTCCTGGGCCGTCTGTACGCCCCCGGCCTGCCGGAGCTGATCGAGGAGTGCGTCCGGGTCGTGCACACCCACGCCCCGCCCCACCCCGGCATCCCCGGTCAGGGCTGGAACGGGGACAGGGGGATCTCCACACTGAGTGTGGGAACACCGCTGCGCGACCTGATCGACCGCTGCGACGATGACCTGAAACCGCGCCTGATGCTCTGGTTCCTGGTCAACGCCCACTATCCCCGGCCCATCGAGGTCGACGAGTACGACCGCTACCTCCACTACTTCTCCCGCATCCACCAGCGTGCCGCGTTCACCCTGTCCCGCATGGCTCTGCCCTGGGACAGCGCCCTGCTCTCCCTGCTCCTGCACGCGGACGCGCAACGGCTCACCTGGTCGGACTCCCACCTCCACGTCTGCGAGCGGGTGGAGGACCACGTCCTGGCCCCGTGCGTGCGGCAGCTCCAGGAGTACCGGGCGCGCTGCCAGGAGCGCGGGAGGGAGCTGTTCCGCTACGAACCCGACGAGCTCCAGCCCCACACACGGGTGCTCCTGCTCCTCCTCCGCCTGGGCGCTCCCCTGGCCGTCGAACACCTCCTCCCCGAAGGAGACCCGTTCGGCGACCTGCTGCGTGAACGCGAACCCTCGCTGGCCGCCCACCCCGGCCTGGCCGAGCTGTTCGTCTACTTCCTGGTCCCGCCCGGTTCCCGGCCCAAGCGCGAGTGGCGCGACGGGCTTCGACGCAGGCTGGCCGCGATCCCCGACACGGAGGACGTGCTACGGCGCGTGGTGGAGGTGGTGCTGCGCACGCCGCGGGCCGAGGAGGGCCACTACGGTTCGAGCACGGCCTACTTCCTGATCCACGTGCACAACATCGTCAACGGCCTGGTGTGGGCGGTGCGGGAGCTGGCCTCCGAGGACGACACCTGGTCGCTGCCCCTCCTGGAACGGGTCGCGCTGTTCACCGGAACCGGACCGAACGGCTCCAAACTGCTGCGTTCCGAACGCACGGCATCCGCCTGCGTCCGGATCCTGGCCGAGCGCGGAACCGACGAGGCCGTCGCCGCCCTCGCCCGCGTCCGCGCGAAGGTCAGGAAGAAGACCCTCTCCAGGGTGGTCGACAGGGCCCTGAACACGATCGCCGACCGGCTGGGCATCACCGGGGAACAGCTGCTCGAACGCACCGTCCCCGACTTCGGACTGGACCGCGACGGGACCCGGACCGACCGGCTGGGCGAGAACCCGGTCACCATGACGCTGAATGCGGACGGCAGTGCCGCGCTGGGTTTCGTCTCGGCGAAGGGACGCCCCGCCGCGAGCCCGCCCGCCGCCCTGCGCACGTCGCACCCCGACGAGGTCAAGGCGCTGCGGGCCGAACTCAAGGAGCTGCGCCAGGTGGTGGCGGCCGAACGGGTCCGCCTGGAGGGGTTCCTGGCCCAGGGCCGGGTGTGGGACGCCGCGTCCTGGGTCCGGTACTACCTCGACCACCCGGTCACCGGGACGCTCGCCCGGCGGCTTGTGTGGGAGGTGAGCGGAGACGACGGCCGGACCTGGGCGTGCGGGCTGCCCGAGGCCGACGGGGACCACTGGCTCCTGGCCGACCCCGACGGAACGGAGATCGCGCACACCGCGACCGCGGACGGCGCCGCCCGGGTGCGGCTGTGGCACCCCGTGCGGGACCAGCCGGAGACGGTGCGGCGGTGGCGGACGCACCTGACCGACCGGGACATCGCCCAGCCCTTCAAACAGGCGTACCGGGAGATCTACCCGCTCACCCCGGCGGAGGAGGACACCCGTGTCCACTCCAACCGGTACGCCGCCCACATCCTCAGGTACGGGCAGGCCAAGGCCCTGCTGAACGAGCGCGGGTGGAGCGTCCACCAGCTGGGCGGCTGGCACGGCGGTGAGGACGGACCCGCCACGTGCCTCTACACCGACCGGGAGAGCGACACCTCCTGGGAGGCCACCCTCGACATCGCCCTGGCCGACGACGAGTTCGACGTCGACCCCGTACGGCACTGCCGCACCGACCAGGTCCGCTTCCGCCGTGCGGGCGAGAGGGAACCCGTTCCGCTGGCGGAGGTGCCACCGCTGGTGCTGTCCGAGGCGATGCGCGACGTGGACCTGGCGGTGGGGGTGTCCTCGATCGCGGCCGACCCCGCGTGGGTCGACCGTGGGGAGAGCCCCCACCTGCCCTACTGGCGCCGGGCGGCCTTCGGTGAACTCACCGAGAACGCCGTCGTGCGGCGCGAGGCCCTGGCGCGTCTGCTGCCGCGGCTGCGCGTGGCCGACCGGCTGGAGATCGACGGCCGCTTCCTGCGGGTGCGCGGGGACCTGCGCTCCTACCGGATCCACCTGGGCAGCGCCAACGTCCTGATGGAACCGGACGACTCCTACCTGTGCGTCGTGCCCTCGGACAGGAAGAGGGGGCCGAGGGTGTTCCTGCCCTTCGAACAGGACGGAGGCCGCCTGGCACTGATCCTGTCCAAGGCCCTGCTGCTGGCCGGGGACAGCGCCATCGAGGACGCGAGCATCACCAGGCAGATCCGCCGCGGGCTGGACGGATAGGAGGTCGGCGTCTTCCGGGAAACGCGGCGCCCGGGGTTCCGGCGAACCCTAGGCTGGTGGCCATGACCGACCACGCTCCCGCCAGCGATGACGCGCTCCTGACGGCCGCGCTCCAGGAACTGGACCTGCCCCGCCACCTCCTGGACGACCTGGCCGCCGAACCCAACCACACGGGCGAGCTCCTCATGGGGTTCGCCGACGACCTGAAGCGCGGGGGACACGCGGACCGGGCCCGTCACCTGCTGGCGGCCGTGCGCGATCACCTGCCCACCTCCGAGGACCGCCAGTACGCCTCCGTCGAGCTGGCCAGACTCCTGCGCGAGAGCGAGGACGCGGAGGACACCGCCGAGGCGGAGCGGATCACCTCCGACCTGCTCCGCCCCGGCCACCTGGGAGAGGGGCCCGCCCAGCTCCTCGGCGAGGACCTCCAGGAACTGGAGCGGTGGGACGAGGCGCTGCGTTGCCACAACGTCGCCGCCCGGCGGTTGCTCGCCGCGTCGCCGGAGGACCTCGCGGACGAGGACGACCTCACCCTGGCACCGATCGTCAGCCGCCTGCTGGCACGGATGAACCTGGGCCTGGAACGCGACGCGCACGACGACGTGGCCCTGGCCGTGGCCCAACGGCAGGTGGAGGGCCTGACGGACTTCCCCGGCGACGAGGGCGGGGATTGGGAGGACGAGGGCCCGGACGGCGAGGTGGAGACGTTCTACTCCCGTGAGGCCTTCGACGAGGCCCGCACGCGGGGACTCCTCACGGGGGAGGACGTCGAGCGCGGCGCCGACGCCTACTACCGCGCCGCCGAACGGACCCTCCGGGAACGGGCCCGCGAACACCCGGAGGTACGGCGGAGCGTGGTACTGCACGGTGTGAAGGAGATCGTGGAGTTCGCCGAACTCTCCGGCCAGGACCCGGCGGACGGCGACACCGACCTTGACTGGGTGGACCTGGAGCTGAGCGCGGACGACCCGAGGCTCCGGGCGTGGCCGCCCGGCCGCAACGAGCCCTGCTGGTGCGCCTCGGGACGCAAGTACAAGAAGTGCTGCGGCTCCCCCTCCAACCGCTGAGCGCTTCGGGGTCGAACCGGCGGGGAAGAGGAGACCGCGGTGCCTCCACCGCTGTCGTTGGGCGGGTGTGTCTCCCGGTCCACTCCTGAGCACTGTGCTGGTGGTGGCCGGATCCGGCCAGTGCCGCACTGGTCCGGACACGCTCTGTGAGAATCCTCCTGCCGGTGGTGCTCCGAGAGGAGAGGGGAAGCAGGACGTGGACAGGCGCGGTTTCGGAGGGCTGGTCACCGACGGGCAGTGGGAACGCCTGCTCGCCTCGGCCCTGCCCCGGATGTTCGCGGCGGGGGACACCCTTCTGCGGCAGGGGGAGGTCGGCCGAGGGGTCCACCTCATGGTGAGCGGCCGCGCGAAGGTGGTCTCCTTCCGGGCCGACGGTTCCTGCGTTCCCCTGGCCTTCCGTGCCTGCGGGGAGATGCTGGGGGAGTCCTCCCTGGCCGGAGATCGCCCCAGGAGCGCCACGGTGACGGCCCTGTCCCCGAGCAGCACGGCTTTCCTCCCCGCCGAGCGCTTCCAACGTCTGCTGGCCGAACTCGGTCTGGAGCCCGTACTGTGGCGCAGCGCCCTCATGCGCCAGGACGAGGGCGACCGCATCAGGGTGCGGCAGACGTCCCTTCCCGCCGAGCGCAGGTTGCCCGCCGCCCTGCTCCACCTCGCCTCCGTGATGGGGGAGCCCATGCCCGCGCCCGTCTCCGACGGTGACGCACCGGCCCCGCACGGCTGCCTGCTGAGGATTCCCCTCGCCCAGCGCGAGATCGCCGAGTTCGCGGGCATGTCGCGCACCTCGGTGCACAACGCCTACACCTCCCTCCGCGAACGGGGCGTCATCCGCACCGGGCGGCAGTACGTGGCGATCCTCGACCTGGCGGCGCTGGAGGCCCTGGCAGGGGAGGACGAAACGGTGTGACGGCGGACACTTCCGGCTGGTTGTGTTCAGAGCTGAACACCACGTGACGCGTGCGCCGGGGAGTGTGGTCCCGCCCGGCCCGAGACCAGGGCCCCACACCCTCAGGAGTTCCCGGTGGAGATCGACCTGTCCAACATCGGCAAGAGCGCGCCCCTTCCTCCCTACCGTGCCGTACTGGCAGTGGACATGGAGAAGTTCAGCCGAAGCAGCGCCCGAAACCAGCAGATCATCGGCCAGAAGATCCCCGAGGTGCTGGAGAAGGCGTTCACCCGCGCCGACATGCTCCCGGTCTGGAAGGACGCGCGCTTCCCCCGGCACAGCGGCGACGGCTACGTGATGGGAGCCGAACCCGAGCACCTGCCCTACCTCATCAGCCCGTTCCTGGAGGAGCTCCAGCGGGTCCTGGAGCAGGTGCAGCCCGTCCTCGCCATGCACGACCGGAACCTGCGCATGCGGCTGCGCGCCAGCATCGACGTCGGTCCCCTGCCCGACACAGGCGACGGCAGCGGCATCGACGCCATGGGGGAGGCGATGATCAGCACCCACAGGCTGCTGGACTCCGAGCCCGTGCGGCGCGAACTGGAGAACTCCGACCCCGACACCACCCTGCTGGCCACCATCATCTCCCGCCGTGTCTACGAGGACGTGGTGCTCGGCGGCTTCGCCTCCGTCCGC
>NZ_ANAX01000113.1:0-18465 GCF_000341065.1 Nocardiopsis halotolerans DSM 44410
CGTGCCCGCCAAGGACTTCCAGGCGGAGGGCTACCTGTTCGTGCCCACCCCGTCGTGGGGATCTGGCACCGACAGCCCGGGGCAGAACACCCCTCCCGATGGTGACCAGCCGGGACCGAAGCCGCCCCCCGCCGCATCCGACGCGCCCAGCCGAACCACCCACACCACGGGCAACGACGTCGGTCACAACGACCGGGGCCAGGTGGTCCAGGCCGGAACGGTCCACGGCGGCGTCTCCTTCGGAGGTACGGTCGATGGCCGCTGACGATTCACGCGACCGGGAGCAGACACCCCCGGGAGAGGAAGCCGGAGCCGACTCCCGGAGCGAGTCCGGTCCGGCCCCGGAGCCCGAGCCCGAAGACCCTCCGCAGGAGTGGCCGTCAGGGAACACGGTCCTCGACAACCGGGGCCAAGTGGTGAGCGCCGGGCGCATCACCGGGGGCGTCCACTACCACGAGAACATCGGCGAGACCACCACGCGCCGCCTCCGCCAGGCCACGCGGATCAGTCATTCACGCGTCGAGGACGTTCTGACTACCTTCTGCCCCAGCGACGCGGGACGTTACGAGACCTTCCTGGCAGAGCTGAAGTCGCACGGTACGGGCGTGATCACCGGTGAGCCGGGATGCGGTCGGAGGATCACCGCGGTACACGCGCTGGCCACGTTGCGAGAGGGTACCCCGATCGAGGAAGTGGTCGTCGACCCCGATTCCCGGGACGCGGGCCTCATCGGTCTCAGTACCGGGTCCGGTCACTCCCGTTTCCTCGATCTCACCCCTCTGGGTAGACCCACACCGATCCAGTACGCGAGGTTGCGGACGCTTGTGGAGGAGGTCCGCGGTTCGGGCGAGTTCTTCGTCATCATCGCGCGCCCGGGACAACGGGACGACTACGTGGCCGAACACCGGGCGTGGCTCCGGATCGACGGCCCGGCGCAAGCCGTGGACGTCTTCCACAGGGCGATGGAGAACCGCTGCGGTATCCGTGCGGCGGATCTGTGGTCCCACCATCCCGACGTGTGCGAGGCCTTGGAGGGAGCCGAGCCCGAGCGGGCCACCCGGCTCGCCCAGGAGGCGGAGCGGGCGCGGCCCCCCTCACCTGTCTCCGAGGAGGAACACACCGCCTGGATCGGCTCGGTGCTCAAGGAATTCGCCGACGCCACGGAGGAACTGACCACCTGGTTCGCCGACCACGACCTGGAGAAGGAGTTCCAACGCGTGCTCCTGGAAGCCGTAGCTCTGCTCGAGGGCGGTGCCCGCGCGACCATCGTCCAACAGGCCCACCGGTTGGCTGGCCTGTGGCGGATTCCGTCGATGTGGCGGACTCCCATCTCGGGGGAGGGGCTCACCGCTCATCTGCGGGAGATCGGCGCCCACGTACGCGAGGACCGGGTTCGCTTCAACCGTCCCGGATTCGGCGACGAGGTACTCGACTACCTGTGGAAAGAACACCCCCGTGCCAGGGACTCTCTACAGGAGTGGGCCAGTGAGGCCGTGTCCAAGCTCGGGTGGAGGGAGAGGGCCGCCTCCGGACAGCGATGGCTGCGTCTGGCTCAGCGCCACGGTGATCCCGCTCCGGTGAGTTCGATGATCGATCACTGGGGAAGCTCCTCCGAGCTGATGTGGGAGGCGGTTCCCGTGATCGCCGAGGCCGCGGTCACGCCCGGGTTGGGTCCGAAGGTGCTCTCCCACCTGTACCGCGTGGCCGTATCGCCCGGGGTTTCGCTGCGAGACCGCACCGTGGTCGAGGTCTGCCGCGTCTACGGACGCGTCCAACCGGGCACCGCCCTGACCCGACTGCGTCACATCGCCGAGAAGGCGTCGGCGACCTGGGAACGGACCCTGGTCCAGGCTCTGGAGGACATCGCCGGTGAACCCGGTAACACCACCGTGGTCCTGGAGGAGCTCACCCGGTGGACGGCGAAGGCGGAGAGGGGACGCCGGGCCTTCGTCGCGGCCCTGGCCCTGGGGCGGATCCTGGCCGACCACCGCGGCGGCACGGTGCCGCGGGTTCTGGAGGAGCTGGAGCGGCGAGAGGTCGCTTCGGACGTCGTGAGCACTGCCTGGGCCGCCTCCGCTTCCGGCGGAACCGAGGTCGGCCGTGCTCTGTGGGCGTGGCTGGACGCGCTGTCCCACAGGCGGGGCGACCCCGGTGCCGCCTCGGAGGTGCTACTGCGCGCCGCCCGGGTTCACGTGCGGTTCTCCCCCGTCCTGGAGAACTCGCTGAGGCGCTGGAGACACGCACACGTCAGAAGAGCGTGGACGGTCGACGAACTGTACCGCGCCCTGGTCGAGCATGAGGAGGAACAGTGATCGGCAAACGTCAGCGCATGCGGGGTGACGTACCCGTCTGGAGCATCGCCTTTCGGGCCCCGGACGAGACACGCGCGTTTCAGGCCCGCTTGCCCAGCCGTTCCGGGGGCATGTGGTTCGAGGCGGCCTTCGAGGCGACGGTCTCCTGGAACGGAGCCGGTGCCCCGGCCCGGACCAGGGCCCTGGCCCGGATCCAGCGCGAGGTCGTCCGCCTCTCCTCCGAACGGAGTGCGCGATTCCACCTAGGAGACCGCGGTACGGCCGAAGCGGACATCGCCTGCGCGCTGGTGGAGGAGTGGTCCCTGGAACAGGAGGAGGTGCGTGAACTCGCGGTGACGGTTGTTCTGACCGTGGATCCAGACGACCTGGCACTGGAACGCGAACGAGAGCGTGTCGGTCCGCAGGAGGAGATTCACGCCGCCCTCCATCAGGCCCGTATGCGGCGGGTGCGGGAACTGCGTCGTGACGTCCTCAGCGACCCTCTCGTCGCACGTGTGTGGTGGTTCGAACAGCACCCGGATCGCCTGAACGAGGTCGACCGGGCCGGTGCTGCCCTCGATCTCATGGCCACACCGGAGGAGAGCGCCGATGATCTCGGGCCCCGACAGGAGGGAGAGGAGGAGTCGGTACTCGACGTCTTCCTGTCCGGCCTCGAGGAATGGGAGCTGCCCGCCGTGCTGGAGCGCCTGACCACCATGCTGGAAGGCTTCGAGAGGCGTGACCTGGCCGACCGTCTGCAACGCAGGTGGAAGGGGGAGGGACACCAGGACCTCTCGTCCGGGCACCTGGGTCACCGCCGCGAAGCCGGAAGGGAGCAGACGACCTCCCCCGGGCACGTCTGATCGACATCTGTGAATGCACACACATCGTTGTGGCGTCAGGTTTATGGTTGGCTTTATTCACAGGCCATGTATCATGATGTTCTCGCTTGTCGATATCCGGGTACACACCTGCACTCCGTCTTCTCCGGGGGTACCTCCATGCCCGCTTCCCCACCACCTCCCGGCCTGTACGGGAACTCCGCGCACATCAGGGTCAGTCCGCGTACACTCGCCGCCTCGCCGGGAGGATGTGCCGCCCACACCGCCTACAAGGCCAGGCCGGGGCTGCGCTCCACCACCTCCCATCGCTCTCGGCGGGGAGCCGCGGGGGAGGACTTCGCGCTCGGCCCGGTCCAGGAGGGCATCGACCTCATGGAGTTCGGCCTCCACGACTCCGGCGCGCACCGGCGTGCTCTTCTCCGCCAGGCGAACCGGCACGCCGGGCTGGCCCGCTTCACCGCGCACGCGGTGAGTCGCTACCTCCCACACGCCCACACGCACGACGACCCCCGTATGCGCCCGGTACGCGGCTACTGGGTGCTGCAACGTAAGGGTGATGGCGGGAACGGGGCGTTGTGGGAGGCATTCGCATGGGGGCGCCGGTACCAGAGCCCCGACGGTTCCGTCCGCGAGTTCCGCTTCCTCCGCACCGGTTCCGCCGACCCCGAACGGCGCAGTACCGCCGAGACGGCACTGGCGGCGCCGGGCACCGCCTACGGCGTTTCCGCTCCCGTTCCGGGGCCGGGGAAGTGGCCCGATCCCTTCAGCGTCGCGGAGAGCCGACAGCCGGTGTCGCGGGTGCGCGTCGCGGAGATCGGTCTCCTCGACGGATCCCGCGCGGAGCTGTTCGAGGGAACCCCGGAGGAGGCCCGCGAGCTCTACGACGAGCATGCCGAGGACCGCCTGCGTGAGGCTGTGAACATGACCGCTCCCACACCCGGCATGGACTGCGCGGACTGCAAGAGGTTCTCCTCCTGCGCGACCGTGCCCAGGGTGCCCGGACTTCTCGGCATCGTTCCCGGCGACGACCGGCCGCGCAGCGTGTCGGCTTCCACACTGCGCTACTTCTCCCGCTGTCCGGCCCAGGCCCGCCTACGGGAGTTGAGACTGCCCAAGGAGGACGAGTACACCCCCGCCAACCAGCGCGGCCAGGCGGTCCACGACTGGCTGGAGAGCAGGCACGCTGCCAGCGACGGAACCGCGTGCTCACCGAAGGACGCGGCTTCGGACTGGTGGCGCGGAACCGGTCACGGGTTGGACGGGGAACAGGCCCGGTTGGGCGCCCGGATGATCCGCCACCACGCTCAGGTCTGCCCCCTGCACACCCCGGTCACCGACGTGCGCCCCGAACCCGCCCTGACCTTCCTCGACCCTGATCCCAACGTGGTCGTGCTGGTCAACCCCGACCTGCTCTACATGGACGAGGGAACCCTCGTCTGGCGGGAGACCAAGACCCTGCACACCGACCGGAGCCACCACGTCCCCGATCCGCTCCACCGGTACCCCCAGTTGGCCCTGGCCGTGGTCCTGCTTGCCGAGGGCGCCCTCGCCAACGACCCCGACGACAGCCGGGTCGAACTGGAGGTCCTCACCCCCGGAGGCGCGGACCTGGTCCCCCTCGATCCGGGAGACCCGAACGAGGTCGGCCGCGCCCGCGAGGTGCTGCACGGCCAGGCGAACGCCTGGTACCGCGAGGAATCCTTTCCCACCCGCCCCGGACCCGCCTGCGGCACCTGCCCGGTCGCCCGCTGGTGCCCCGACCGTATGGAGAAGGTGTCGTGACCGAACGCTTCCTCACCGGCGAGCCGCTCCTTCGCCTCGTCGCCACCGCCCTCGTGCGCATGTCGCGTGTGCGCGAACCGGATAACCCCGTCTACCACCCGACCGTCCAGCGGGCCTACGACCACGTGGTCCTGGAGTGCCTGCGCGCCGGGACCCGGCCACCCGGCAGCGTTCCCGACCTGGTTCGCTGGGCGTCGCGGACCCCGCTCGGAGAGTGGCCCATTCCCGTGCCCGGCTCCGTGCCGCCCGACACCCGTCTGCTCGACCCCGAGACCCGGACCCCCACCCAGCAGTGCGTCGAATGGCTCGTGTCCGCCTACGACGCGGCCGGAGAGCTGTACGAGAACACCATCATGCTCGGCGTCCTGGACGCGACCCGGGCCAGACAGGCACCCGAGGCCTACGTCCTCTTCCGGCGCACCGTCATCACACAACCGGTGCTGACGGGGAACGACCGCAGGTCGCTGATCGCCGACGCCCGACTCAGCTTCCTGGAGGAGCAGATCCGGGCCTCCTGGACCGAGGCCAACCCCCGTCATCTGCGCGACGGTGTCTACACCCTCTGCGCGCGCTGCAACCTGCTCCTGGTCCCGCAACCCGGCGGCGGATGGTACTGCGAGCTGGACCGCTGCTCCCGCAGCGGGCCGCTGCGGCCGGGAAAACGCGTCGAACACGGTACTGAGGGCGGCCTGTACCAGGTCGAACGCCCACTACGCACCTTCGTCACCGGGCCGGGGATGGCGGAGACCGACCTGGAGGAGGCGCTTTCGGCGCTCGGCCTGGACGTGGAGATGTGGCCCGAGTTCGACGCCTACGACCTGCGCGTCACCTTCCCCTCCGGCCGGGTGTGGGCGGTGGACGTCAAGGACCGGGCCAACCCGGCCCTCCTAGGAAGAGGGACGCGCTCCTTCCCCACCCGGCCGCCTCACGACAGGGCCATCCTCGTCGTCCCCCACTACCGGTTCCGGGACCGGGAGGACTACGCCCGCGCCTTCGCACACCACCTTTCCGACGACCTCACCGGACGTGTCCAGCTGCTCAGCGACCGGGAGCTGCTCCGCCAAGCCCGTAAGGAGATGGAGACAGCCCATGCGTGACCGCACCCGCTGGCGCCAGCGCCCGGTCCGGCAGCTGCGCGAGAACTGGCCGGGGAACGCCTCCCTCACCCCGGGGGAGATGCTCGACGTCGAACTCGCCCTGTACCTGACCATCACCGTCGCCCCCGGGTACACCGCGGCCGACACCTGGACGCTCATGGGCGGCTATCCCTACGGCGACGCCTTCCTCCCCGACCTGGGGGAGGCGCAGCGGCTGCGGATCCGCCGTGCCCGCTACTACCTGACCGGCCTGCGCCGCCCCCACGAGTGGGACCTGGTCCTCACCGACTACCTCCGCCTGCCCGTCGAACTCCGGGGCTTCGCGCTGGAGTCCCCGGACGAGGTGCCGCTGCGCAAGGAGGTCTCCTGGGCCCCCGACCGCTTCGCCGACTTCGAGAACGCGCTCACCACGCCCCCGCGCTTCAACCGTCGCACTCTGCCGGTGGCGGGCGCCGGCTCCTACGGTTTCAGCGTCCACGGCCGGAGCCAGGCCGTCACCTTCGGGCAGGAGCTGCTGGACGCGGTCGGAGCCGACCAGGAGGTTCCAGCACACGACCTGGAGGCCCCGCCCCCGGGCGGGGGCGCACCCGTGGAGGTCACGCGTGAGGAACTGCGCGCCGCAGCCAAACACATGGACGAACTGGAGGCCCGCGACCCGTTCGGCAAGCCCAGCCGGTGGCTCAAGCGGCTGGAACGGGTGGAGTTGCTACTGCGGGACGAGGAACAGGGACGTTTCCGCGAGCAGGACGTCTTCAGCGTCCGAGGGCTCTGCCACCTGGTGGGCATGGTCGGCGCGGGTAAGTCCACCCTGCGTGACATCCTCACCTTCTGGGCCGTCGTCGAACGCGGTCTGCGCGTCACCCTCGTCGTGCCCGACGTCGCCGAGACCCTGCACACGGTCAACCGCCTGGTGCGCCTGGGACTCTCCGCCGCCCCGGTCCTCGGCGCCACCACCCGGGACAAGCACCTGGGCCGTCTGCACCGCAGAGTGGCCAACGCCGGAGCCGGATCCCTGCTCGACCACGACGACCCCGCCTTCGCGCACCTGAGTACCGCCTGTGCGGTCGACGCCCTGCGCGGCCTGGACACCGTCACCCCCCTCGAAACGGGACAGGCCCCGTGCCAGGGCCTGACACCGATCACGAAACGCACTGACCGGGGTCCCACGGACCCTCTGGCCGCCGACGAGAGCACGGAGGACCGCGAGGAAAAGCCGGGCAAGGCCCACACCTGTCCCCTGTGGCGGGCCTGCCCCCCCCCCCCCCNCGAGCTCGTCACCGCCTCGGTCTGGGTCACCACGCCTGCCGGACTCGTCTTCAGCGGCGCGCCCCTCCAGGTCGGCGCTGAACGGCTGCGCTACCTCGAACTCGCCTGCCGCCGCAGCGACCTGATCGTCGTCGACGAGGCCGACCAGGTGCAGTTGCGGCTGGACAACGCCTTCGCCCCCTCGGAGACCCTCATCGGCAGCCGGGCCGCCAACTCCTGGCTGGACGAGGTCACCCGGCACAAGGTCGCCGAGCTCTCCGGTCTGGAGGGTCGTCGGCGCCTGACCAAGCGGGACGTGGACGACTGGACCAGCGCCTCCGACACGGTGACCACGGCCACCAACCGCTGCTACTCACTGCTGGTCAACAACGCCGATCTGCGCACGTGGATCACCCAGGACTACTTCAGCGCCTTCACCCTGCACGAGTGGCTCATCAGCAACTGGTTCCCCGACGTCGTCGGTTCCGGCGACACGGAGGGGGAGCAGGCAGCCGAACCGCCCGCTCCCGGGCGAACGGCCGCCATGGAACACGTCAGTGAGATCCTCAGCCGCTTCCGCGACGATCCGCTCCAGGAGAGCGGATCCCGAGGAGAGGACGACCGGGCCACCCCTTGGGCCAACCGCATCACCCGCCTGACGCTGGAGCTTTTGCACCCGAACCGGCCCGCCGCGGCCCGCCCCCGCTTGAAGGCGCTCCTCACCGAACTCCTGGGCACGACGGACGTGGACGACTATCTCGCCCCCTTCGAGTTCACCCTCCTGCTGGCGGTGCTGCACCATCGGCTCAACATCATGACCACCCTGTGGCCGCGTGTGGAGGCCGCCCTCAACCTGCACGGGACCGCCAACGTGATCTCCCGCAGGCCGCCCCGGGACTACGACCCCGTCATCCCCGAATCCCCCATGGGTAACGTCCTGGGCTTCCAGTTCAAGCAGGAGGAGCGCGTCCACGACGGTGGTGGGCGCAGTGGTGAACTGCGCTTCTTCCGTTGCGGCGGGGTCGGCCGGGAGCTGCTCACCGCCCTGCCGCACCTGCCCGAGGTCGACGACCGGCCCGGTCCCAACGTGCTGCTGATGTCCGGGACCAGCTGGGCCGGGAAGTCCACCCGCTACCACATCCACGCTCCGGTGGACGCGATCCTGCGCCCCCACCGCGACGAGGTCGCCGCCATCGAGGGGACCCGGTTCGAGAAGCTCCTGCTGACCTGGCCGGGCACCTCCGCGCCGCTGCGCCTGTCGGGCAACACCACCCAGCAGAGCCGCGACAACACCCTCGAACAGATGCTGCACCAGCTCGCGGTCCCCGACCGCTCCCTTCCCGGCGCCAGCAGCATCCTCCAGGACGAGCTCGACGACCTGCCCGAGGGGCGCAAGCGCCTCCTGCTGCTGGTGGGCAGTTACGAACAGGCCCGCAAGGCCTGGGAGTACCTCAACAATGTGCCCGAATGGCGCAACCGCGTCATCCGACTCGTCTCCGACGACACCGACCTCGACGACACGTGGACCGTGCTGCGCCGCGGTGACGTGTCCGCTTTCCCGGACGGGGACGGACAGATCCTCGTCGCGCCCCTGCTGGCCGTGGAACGCGGACACAACATCGTCCTGCCCGACGGCCGAGCCGCCATCGGCACGGTCTACTTCCTCAACCGCCCCCACCCGCGTCCGGACGACATCTCCCTGGCCGTGCAGTCCATCCACGACTGGGCGGTCCGGCAGATCCGCGGCATCGACCGGGCCTTCCTCGACGAGGCGAGGAAGGCGGGCAGCCCGGACCTGGCGGGGCGCGACTTCCGCGCCAAGGCCCGTAAGGAGTGGACCCGGCTGCTCACCCGCCGCATGTCCTGGAGCAGTCTCAAAGAGACCGAGAAGACCGCCTTCACGTGGGACCAGCTCGTCGTCATCTGGCAGGTCGTCGGCCGCCTGGTCCGCGGAGGGGTGCCCGCGCGTGCGGTGTTCGTCGACTCCGCCTTCTTCCCCGAAGAGGCCCGGCAGGGCACCGACACTCCCAGAACCGGCCTGCTGGTGGCCATGCGAGAGGTCCTGCGCCCCTATATCGAGGGCGTGGACGACACCGAACCGATCGACCGCTCCCTCGTGGAGTCCCTCTACGGGCCCCTGTACCAGGCCCTCGACGAGCTCGACTGCTGACCGGCCACGTCAAGGAGACCGACAATCATGGCTTACAAGGCGATTCGCACCGCCGCCTTCGTTCCGGCGAGCGGCATCGGAGAACTCCGCAACGACCTGTACACCCTGACCTTCCCCGAGGAATGGCGCCAGAGCGTGCTGGACCTCTACGCGGGGCTGCGGCCCGAGAAGGCGCGCGGCCGGATCCTGGAGTACGGGAGCGTACCGATCCGCCGCCTCAACCAGTTGTTGCGCGCCGTCGCCCCCGGCCTGGTGTCGGTGGGACCGAAGGCACCCGCCAACACCGACAGTCCCTGGCTCTACTCGGAGACCCCCTTCGACACCGAGGCGATGCGCCGGTATGTCAACGTGTGGCTGGACGACCTGGCTCCGAGGGAGAAGGGCACCGATCGGGCCGTCGCCGAGGCCTACCGCCCCACGCTCGACGCCCTCCAGCGGATGGACCCGGCCCAGCTCACCTGGGAGCGCACCACCGTCGACCTGCTGAGCGCCGAGGTCTCCGACGGGGGGACCTGCGTTCCCGACCGCATCCTGTACCGGCTGCTGCCCGAGTACGCCGCTTCCCGGGTGGCCGCCGCCGAGCCGTACGAGTTCGGCGGTCGCCGGGTCCACTGGCACCGGTCCGCCGGAAGCAGTGAGTACGCCGAGTTGGTTTCCGACGTCCTCAGCTACACGCCCAGGGGGCGAGAGCACACCGGCAAGCCCTGGTACTACTCCGGCTACCTGCGCTTCTACCTGCGCACCGAGGAGTTCTCCCCGGTGCCGCGGCTGTACGTACAGTCAGGGATCCACCGCTGGGTCAGCGGTAAGGCGAAGTTCCAGGGCTCCCGGGACGTCAGTGCCTATCTGCTCGCCGATGACACCCTGCTGCCGGGCGCGTCCACCCCAGGCCGCTACGCGGTGGCGGACCTGTACCGCGATCCGCGTACGGAGAAGACCCAGTGGCGTCTTGGCGGGACGATGGGCATGCTCAGGAAACTGGCGGTCACCGACACCTTCCCCGACCCGGAGGTCCTGGCCAAGGACGCCACCTCGTCGCTGGAGGAGGGGCAGGGACCGCGTATCGCCCTGACCCACCACACCACCATGGGATCCCACAAGGTCGGCACCGGCCTGATGCCCGAGGAACGTCGTCGCCTGACGGAGTGGGTGTCGGACATTCTCGCTCCTGACCTTGTCCTCGCGCCCGACCTGCGCAAGATCGCCGTTCCCCGAAGGGCGGTGGCCAGGGAATCGGTGCTGGAGAAGAAGACGCAAGGGAATGAGGAGAAGAGGGCCCTCGCTCTGCGCAACGCCGAGCGCCGCCGTGCCGAGGTGGCCGAGGCCCTCCAGGGAGAGCATCTGTCCGCTCTCGTGCTGTACCAGAACGAGGACATGCGGGACCGGTTGATCGGCGCGGCGGAGAGGTCGCTCAACCTCGCCGGTCACCGCCGTGAACAGGGACCTGAGAGGTGGACCTGGCAGACCCCGGACCTGGCCGTCCACCTGGTCGCCCGGGAGGCGGGTCGCCTCACGTCACGACTCGGAGGAGACGACAGGCCCAAACGGGGTGAGGAGTTCGAGCGGGCCGCCGCCGAACGCCGCTCCCTGGTCAGGGAGGCCGTCCAGGAGACCATCGCCGCTAGCGGCGTGAACGCCACCCTCGCCCTCGTGGAACTGGACGGAGGTAAGTCCTCCACCGGAAGGAAGCGCTTCACCCCAACCCGTGATCCCAAGGGCGCGATTCGCACCGGCTGTGCCGAAGCCGGTCTGGTCAGTCAGTTCGTCCGTCCCATCGACCTGGAGAGGGAGGAGGAGAGCAAGAAGCGCGGGGGGAAGAAGTTCGACGCCGAGGAAGACGCTCAACACCGGGCGGAGGCGGCCTGGAGCGACGGACTGCGTCAGCTCGGCACCACACTCGTACCCCGTGTCGCCTCGGGCGGCGCCCTCCCCGACGATCTGGCTCAGATCGCCTTCTGGATGGTTCGTCGCAATGTCGCGAGCGGGAGCACCTTCTCCCAGTTCACCCCGGTGGCGCTGCTGAGCCGTGGTGAGGGCCCGGTTCTGGGGCGTACCCCCGACCACGAGGGATGGGTGCCCTACCCCCAGCTGCTGCGGGATCTGACCGGCCGGATCAAGGAGGAGGACGAACGCACGGCGTGGCAGCAGACCGCCCTGGTCGCCTCGTTCGTGCGTACCACCCTCTACCAGTTCCGCAGGGCGGACACCCTGGTTATGGCGCACGCGCAGAACGCCCGCAACCGGTGGCCGTGGCTGGGTAACGGCAGGATCGTCCTTGACCGCGTGGCCTTGGGCAACGGTGAGGCCAAGGGCCTGTCCACGCTCGGGCGCAGGCTGCGCTTCGTCCGCGTGACCTCCGCGGAGCGAGCGGAGACACCGCAGTGGTGGGCGCCCGTCGAGGAGGGGGCCGCCGGGTTCGCCAAGGGGCTGTGGCGTTCGGACACCGACCCCACTGGGCGGGTCTTCCACAGCGTCGGTGAGAAGCCGGGGACCGCCAAGACCCACAAGGAAGTCACCAAGCTCACCCCGCACACCATCGACCATGAGGACAAGGGGGGAGAACCGGCCGAACGCGACATGCACGTGCCCACCGCCGAGGCGCGCACCCCGCAGATCCTGCGGCTCGCCCTGGCCGGGCTTCTACCCGACGACGATCCGGCGGCCTGGGCGATGTTCCTGCACATGCAGCGCGACGGCGAGGACTACCGCGAGGACCTGGCCCTTCCGGCCCTGCTGCACCTGGCCGCCAAGACCAACGAGTACGCCCTGCCCTACGAGGCGAATGAGGCCGACGAGGAGGAAGGAGAAGGAGGGGAGGGCAAGGGGCCGGAGCAGATGACGCTGTTCGACCTGGCCTGAGCCGGTACGGCGGGTCTGCTGGTTACCAGCGGACCCGCACGGGCCGTCAGGCACCGGGGGAATGGCTCGGGCCAGCGAGTGACTTCATGAACCGGACGGTGGCCTCCGGCTCCGGGGGGTCGATGCGCCGCCGCTTCCAGTTCCGGAAACGCCCGGACCAGCCGTGCCGGGGATATGCACGAGGTGCTGCCAACCACCCCCGTGAATGGCCGGGTCATTCCCGCCGCTTCCTCGAACCACCGGGACGCACGGACTGGATGGTCTTCCCCGTTTCCGTGACGTACCAGAAGTCCCAGCCGTTACGGGACGGGACGGTCTCCCGGTCCCCGCCGTTCCGGCCCCTCTCCGGGGAGAGGTGAGAGATCACGGCACCGGCCGCACTGCTGGGCTTGGTGAAGACCCGCCCGTTCCACGGAGGAGAAGTGATGGTGAGCTTTCCGCTCAGGGGATCCAACAGGCCTTCCACCCGTTGGCCCTTGTACTTGGCGTACACCGCGACGGTCGCCCCGTCCCCCGCCTCCGCCTTCCACGCGAGCGGGCCGTCGGACGCCGAGTCGGCCCACTCCAGCAGTTCGCGTACCGCGCCGGACCGGTCCGTTCCGAAGAGGGCGGCGATGGCACCGAGCGTCCGGTGGTCCTCGTGAGACACCTTGATCTGTGGCATGGGCACCAAACTCGCACGTTCGGAGTCCCGCCGGGGTCCGATCGGCGAATCCTCCGGGTCGGTGTTACTTGATGGCCGCAAGTGGCCAGAGTTCCGAAAGGGACTTTGGTCCCGGCTCAAAACCCAGGTCAGCGGCGCTAACCTGGAGCGGCAGACCGCGCGTTCCCCCGGCTCCCGCGCGCGGCCCCCGGTGGTATTGGCAGGCCCGCAGTGAAACCCCTGACTTCCTCCGATCCCCGTACCCTCGGCGGCATCGAACTCCTCGGCAGGCTCGGTCAGGGCGGCATGGGCATGGTCTACGTCGGCCGCACCTCCGAGGACGTCCCGGTCGCGGTCAAGACCCTGCACGCCGGGCACCTGGACCGCGACGACCTGCGCGAGCGCTTCGACCGCGAGTCCACCGCCCTGGGCATGGTCCAGGGACCCGGCGTCGCCGCCCTCGTGGCGGTCTCCGAACCCGGCGACGAGACGCCGTGGCTGGCCATGGAGTACGTCCCCGGCCTGGACCTGGCCACCTACCTGGAACGCCACGACCCCCTGGACGCGGTCACCGGCGCCGCCCTGGGGCTGGTCCTGGCCTCGGCCCTGACCGAGATCCACACCGCCGGTCTGCTGCACCGCGACCTCAAGCCCGCCAACGTCATGCTCGGTCCCGACGGGCCCCGCGTCGTCGACTTCGGCCTCGTGGCCATCGGCGGAGCGGGCGGCGACCTGACCGTGACCAACATGCGGCTGGGCACTCCGCGCTTCATGGCGCCCGAGCAGTTCACCGCCCCCACCGAGGTGACCGCGGCGGCCGACGCGTACGCCCTGGGCGTGGTCCTGGCCTACGCCACCTCCGGGCGCTATCCCTACAACGGCGCCACCCCCGAGGCCATCGGCATGGCCGCGCTCAACCCCGACCTCGCCCCCGAACTGTCCCGGGTCCCGGACGCCCTGCTCCCACTGGTCACCGAACTGATGGCGATCAAGCCCGCGGACCGACCGGCCCTGGCCGACGTGCGCGCCCGGCTGACCGAGTTCCTCGCGGCCGAGGGGCTCTCCCCGGGCGCCGCCCGCGCCCGGCTGGCCGAGCGCACCCACGTGAAGGGCACCGGGATCACCGACACGGTCCCGCCCGCCACCCGCCCCGCGGCCACCACCCGTCCCGCCACGGCCCCGCCGCCGACCGGAACCGGGACCCGGCTCGCGGCCCGCACGGCCGCCCGGTTGCGCAGGGCCTACGCGCGCCCCGCCGCCTGAGCGGATTCCGGATCACCATCCGGCTGGTCACCATCTGAGAACACCGCCAACCGCCACCGGCCCCGGCGCGTGTAATCGGAACAACAAGAACACCGCAGTGGACAGTGAGGGTCGTTCCTTGACCGCAGAAGCAGACGCCGCACGCACCAGCCCCTTCGCCCCGGGCGCGCGCGTGGAGGTGCGCGACGCCGAGTGGATGGTGCGCACCTGCACCCCCGCGGGCTCCGAACAGGACGGGCACATGGTCCGCGCGGTCGGGGTCTCGGAGTTCGTCCGGGGCGAGGACGCGGTGTTCTTCACCGGCATCGAACGCGTCGCCGCCCTCGACCCCGAGCGGACCCGCCTGGTCCACGACGACTCCCCCGGCTACGCCCAGAGCCGCCTGTACCTGGAGTCTGTGCTGCGCCGCACCCCGCTGCCCCAGTCCGAGCGCCGCCTGGCCATGCCCGGCAAGTTCCTGCTCAAGGACCTCGTCTACCAGCAGCGCCCCGCCGAACTCGCCCTGCGCGGCCTGCGCCCGCGCGTGCTCGTCGCCGACGTGGTGGGCCTGGGCAAGACCCTGGAGATCGGCCTGACCCTGGCCGAACTCATCCGGCGCGGACGCGGCGAGCGCATCCTCGTCGTCACCCCGCAGCAGGTCCTGGAGCAGTTCCAGCAGGAGCTGTGGACCCGCTTCGCGATCCCTCTCGTGCGCCTGGACTCGGTCGGCCTGGAGCGCATCCAGCGCGACATCCCCGCCGGACGCAACCCCTTCCTGTACTTCAAGCGCGCCATCATCTCCGTCGACACCCTCAAGAACCAGGGCAAGTACGGCCAGCACCTGCGCAGCATGCACTGGGACGCGGTCGTCATCGACGAGTCGCACAACCTCATCAACGAGGGCAACCTGCGCAACCAGCTCGCCCGGCTGCTCGCCGCCCAGACCGACGCCCTCCTACTGGCCTCGGCCACCCCGCACAACGGCGACTCCAGGTCCTTCGCCGAACTCATCCGCCTGCTGGACCCGGCCGCCATCGCCGACCCCGAGAACTACGGCGCCGAGGAGATCGAACACCTCTACATCCGCCGCACCAAGATCCACCCCGAGGTGCGCGCGGAGATGGGCGAGGACTGGCCCGAGCGCGGCCCCTCCCTGTCGGTGCGCTGCGCCGCCACCCCCGCCGAGGAGGACGTCTTCGCCGAACTCGCCCGGGTGTGGATGGCCGGGGACGCCCGCGAGGGCGGCCCGGTGGTGCGAAAAGAGCGCCGCCTGTTCCCCTACACCCTGCTCAAGGTGTTCCTGTCCTCGCACGTGGCCCTGGCCACCACGGTCGCCAACCGCATGAAGACCATCACGCACAAGGACACCGGCCGCCTCAGGGACGGCGAGGACGAGCGCGAGTACGCGGCCCTGCGCACCCTGGGCGACCTGGCCGGGAAGATCGACGCCTCCAACTCCGCGAAGTTCCAGACCCTCCTCACCCAGCTCAGGGAGATCGGGGTCGGCAAGGGGAGCGACACCCGCGCCGTCGTCTTCTCCGAGTCCGTGCCCACCCTGACGTGGCTGCACGAGACCCTGCCCAAGGCACTGGGGCTGAAGGCCGACCAGGTGGCCCTGATGCACGGCGGCCTGTCCGACACCGAACAACAGCGCCTCATCAGCGACTTCGCCCTGGAGGACAGCAAGGTCCGGGTTCTGGTCACCGGCGACGTGGCCTCCGAGGGCGTCAACCTGCACCGCCAGTGCCACCACCTCATCCACTACGACCTGCCCTGGTCGCTCATCCGCATCGAGCAGCGCAACGGCCGCATCGACCGCTTCGGCCAGAAGCACGAACCCCAGTTCCGCGCGCTCGTCCTGGAGACGGCGACCGAGGGAGCGATGGACGACACCTCGGTGGCCGAGAAGCTGCTGCACAGGGAGGACGAGGCCCACCGCGCCATGGGCACCGCCGAGACGGTCACCGGCCTGCACAGCGCCAAGAAGGAGGAGGACCGCCTCGTCCAGGACCTGCTCAAAGGCCGCACCGTGGACGAGTCCATCGACGCCACCCCCGCGCAGGACGACGACGGCGGCTGGGTGGGCGACCTCCTCTTCGGTGACGTGGGCGTGCCCGATGAGGCCCCCGCCCCCGAGCGCGCCCCCGAACCCCAGCTGTTCGACTCCACCGAGCAGTTCGTCCGCGCCGCCCTGGACACCGTCGCCAGCGACGTGGCCGTCGACGACGACGGACGCATCCTCGCCTTCGAACCGCCCCGGGACCTGGCCGACCGCCTGAGCGCCCTGCCCGGCGACTACTTGCGCAAACTCAGGGTGAAGGAGCGCCTGCGCGTCACCTTCGACCCCGAGCACGCCCTGAAGCGGCTCGACGAGGCCCGCGCCACCAAGACCACCTGGCCCGACACCGGCTACGTCAGCGACCTGCACCCGCTGGTGGAGTGGCTGGTGGACAAGGTGCAGGTACGCACCCAGCGCAACCAGGCCTGGGTCATCCGGGCGCCGAAGGCCACCGGACCCGTCTTCCTGGTCCAGGGCACCTACTCCAACGAACTCGGGCAACCCACCGTCGTGGAGTGGATGGCCGTCACCGGCCTGCCCGGCGCACCGCGCGTGGAGGACATGTTCGAGGCCCTCCAGAAGGCGGGCGTGGGCTCGGGCATGGTCAACACCGGCCGGGCCGAGGACCTGTCCGCCCTCCAGGAACTGGTGCCCGACGCGGTCCGCGCCGCACGCGCCCACCTGGAGGAGCGCAGCGACGCCTACGCCGCCCGTATCGAGGAGGACCTGGCCCGGCCCGAGCAGCGGCTGAAGGAGTGGCGGCAGCTCAGCCTGGAGGGTTTGGGCGAGGGCCGACAGAAGGAGCGGGGACGGGTGCACGACACCGTCGCCGAGCAGGAACGGTTGATGCGCAGGATGCGCACGTCGGGTGAGCCGCTGCTGCGCGTGCTGGCCGTGGTGAAGGGGGAGAACTGAGCATGGGTTACGACTCGCTGGTCAACCGGGGAGAGTACTTCTCCGCCCACTACCTGGCCGAGGTACTGCCCAAGCACCTCAAGGGCAAGGACGGCCCCTTCCGGGAGTGGGCCGAACGCGAGAGCGCCGACAACAAGCTGCCCAGGGAGGAGCGCTCCTCCGAACCGGTGACCCCGCGCCAGGGGCTGCGCCGACTCAAGGGACGCTACTTCGCCGACCGGCAGGCCCTCGCCGACTTCACCGAGCAGCTGCGGGAGGGCGAAGGCACGCCGGGCCCCGCCGCGGTCGCCGCCCAGACCGAACGCCTGCACTCCCTGCACCGCGACGTGCTCACCGCGCTCGGCTTCACCCCCAAGGACGCACCCGCCGAGAGCCTCTTCGAGCACGGCGACCAGCCCGTCCCCGTCCGGCTGGCCCTGCACGAGACCACCGTGGCCGCCGTCGAGTGCGGCTGGGCCCCCGACACCGACGCCGCTATGGACCCCGACGGCGCCGGGTGGCTCCTGGACCCGGTGGACCTCGGCGGACGCGAGCGGATCACCCTGGGCACCAAACTGGTGTCCTGGCTCTTCGCCCGTGACGAGAACCTGCGTTACGTCCTCGTCCTCGCGGGCGGCGTGGTGGTCCTCGCCGACCGCTCGGTGTGGGGCGAGGGCCGCTACCTGGCCGTCAGCCTGGACACCGCCCTGGGCCGGGGCGACAACGACGAACTCGGCACCATCGCCGCGCTCTTCGGCGCCCAGGCGCTCCTGCCCTCGGAGGACGGCGGCGTCGAGGCCATCGCCGCCCTCGTCGACGCCTCCCGCCAGCACGCCGTGGGCGTGTCCAAGGAGCTGCGCGAGGGCTTGCAGCGCTCGGTCGAGATCATCGCCAACGAGGTCCTGGCCCGCCTGCGCGACCAGGGCGTGGACCCCGAGCGGATCGACACCCGCTCCAACCGCACCTTCGCCGACGAGCTGGCCCGCCAGTCGCTGCGCTACCTCTACCGGATCCTGTTCCTGCTCTACGCCGAGGCCCGCCCCGAACTGGGCGTGGTGCCCGCCAAGGACGAGGCGTACGTGCGCGGGTACAGCATGGCGCGCCTGGGCGACCTGGTCGTCAACGACCTGGTGGGGGAGGAGGCGCGTAACAGCACGCACCTGTACCAGTCGCTGGACCTGCTGTTCCGCATGGTCAACGAGGGCCACAACCCGCGCGGGCACGTCCTGGACGAGGAGGAGGCCGAGGGGCTGTCGGAGGGCGACGGGCTGCGCTTCGAGCCGTTGAGGGCGGACCTGTTCGACCCCGAGCGGACGCGGCTGATCGGCGACCGGCTGGCGC
>NZ_ANAX01000113.1:18470-26547 GCF_000341065.1 Nocardiopsis halotolerans DSM 44410
CTGGACACCCGGCTGCGCAACGAGGCCCTGCACCAGGTGCTGCGCAGGCTGATGATCTCGCGGGGCAACCGGAGGGGGCGCGGCGGGTTCATCTCCTACGCTCAGCTCGGCATCAACCAGCTCGGTGCGGTGTACGAGGGGCTGATGTCCTACACCGGGTTCATCGCCAAGGAGGAGCTGTACGAGGCGGCCAAGAACGGCGACCCGTCCGGCGGGTCGTGGATGGTGCCGCACTCGAAGGTCGAGGACTACAGCGACGACGTGTGGGTGCGCGTCAAGGACGAGAACGGCAAGTCCACCAAGGAAAGCCCGATGGTGGTCTACAAGCCGGGGTCGTTCGTGTACCGCCTGGCCGGGCGGGACCGGGAGACCAGCGCGTCGTACTACACACCCGAGTCGCTGACCCAGTTGACCGTGCAGCTCACGCTGCGGGAGCGGCTGGACCAGGACGGGACGACCACCCCGGCGAGGGAACTGCTGGAGTGGACCATCTGCGAGCCCGCGCTGGGGTCGGGCGCGTTCCTGAACGAGGCCATCAACCAGGTAGCGGCTGAATACCTCAAGCGGGCGCAGGCCGAGCGCGGGGAGGAGTTGGACCCCGAGCGCTACGCGGTGGAACTCCAGAAGGTCAAGGCCTACATCGCCCTGCACCGGGCGTACGGGGTGGACCTCAACGGCACAGCGGTGGAGCTGGCGGAGGTGTCGCTGTGGCTGAACGTGATGTACCCGGGGTTGCAGGCGCCCTGGTTCGGCCTGCACCTGCGGCGCGGTAACTCGCTGATCGGTGCCGGGCGGCGGCTGTACGACCCGGAGACGGTGAAGAAGGGCGAGTGGCTCAAGAGCGCGCCGGTCGATCAGCCGTTCCGGGACGGGGAGATCTCGGAGGGGTACATCCACCACTTCCTGCTGCCCGCGCAGGGGTGGGGGAGTGTGGCCGCCGAGAAGGAGGCCAAGGCTCTCGCTCCGGAGGACACCGCGAAGCTAGGCGCGTGGCGGCGTGCGATGCGCCGGAAGCCCAAGACGAGCGGGAAGAACTCGCAGTTCCGGCGGTTGCAGGCGCTGTCGCGGAGGGCTGAGTTCCTGTGGGGGCTGGTGATCCGGCGGCTGGAGCTGTCCGAGCGGGAGATCAGTCGGCGGGTCGACGTGTACGGGGCTGACTGGATCGACCAGCCCGAGCACGCCATCCCGAGGGAAGAGGTGCTCGCGAACCTCACGGAGAAGGGCACCCCGTACTGGCGGCTCAAGACGCTGATGGACGCCTGGTGTGCGCTGTGGTTCTGGCCGGTGCAGAAGGCCGGACTGCTGGACGGCAGTGACGAGGTGTACAAGCGGCTGGAACGGTCGTTGGGGGCCAGCAGCGCTGGCGGTAACGACTCGCTCTTCGGATCCGCTCGGGAAAGCCTGGATCTGGCGGACCTGGAGAAGTGGCTCAAGTTCGCCGAGGCCCTGTTGGGGGCCCAGGACATCCCGGAAGGGACCCTGTTCAGCGAGATTGAGACCTTGGCTGATCTCGACGCTGCCGAGGACTCTCTTGCTCCTCTCATGGCGATGAAGGACGAGTTCCGGATGGGGGAGATATTCCCCTGGCTCCACGAGGTTGAGAACCTCGCTGAGCGGCACGGCTTCTTCCACTGGGAACTCCAATTCTCGCACCTCTTCAAGAACCGAGGCGGATTTGACATTCAGGTAGGAAATCCGCCGTGGGTTCGCCCTAACTGGGACGAAGACGCAGTTCTGGCCGAATTTGATCCTTGGTTCAAGTTGGCGGAGAAATCTCCTGCTGAGTCCAAGTTCGGCCGAAAAAATGAACTCCTCAAGTTTGATTCCCGTTGGAATGAATTCCTTAATGAGCTTTCGGGGATTGCTGGCCTCAGTGACTTTCTTTCGGGCGAAGCTACGTATCCTCCCCTGGTGGGGACTCAGCCTGACCTATATCGAGCATTTATGTGTCGTTCTTGGGGGAATATGGGTGAAGGGTGCAACATCGGCCTCGTTCATCCCAATACCCACTTCGGTGGCGTTCGGGAGCGCCATTTGAGGAGAGAATCTTATGCTCGACTCAAGTTTCTTGCATTCTTTGTGAATGGGGGGAACTGGGCATTTTCGAGGCCTGTCGGTGATACGGCAGAATTTGGAGTTCATGTTTATGGAGATCCGGGCGTGGTGGGCTTTGATTGCGTGAACCGCATATACTCACCTTCGGTGGTCGCTGGTTCCTTCGTTCATGATGGCCTAGGGGAAGTGCCTGGGATCAAGTATCATGGTGATTGGGATATTCGTCCGCATAAGAAGCGCGTTGTTCATGTGGATGAGGGCGTTCTGGGCGAGTGGTCAAAAGTTACCGCAATCGGAGGAGTTTCATCGCTAGAAGCTCCGCTTCTGTTCCCTGTGTCCAGTAGTGAAGCGGGTGCCATTTCTGCCATTGCTGCGTACTGTGGACGCTTGGGGGCAGATATTCAGATTGCTAGTGGTTATCATGAGGCGGGCGCAAAGAAGGATGGTCTAATTAGATGGAATTCATCTAGGCCAATTGATTTGCATGAAGCTATCCTCCAGGGTCCTCATTTTTCACAGGCGACGCCTTATGCAAAGATTCCTATGATTCCTTGCAAAAGCACGAATGATTGGGTTTCGTGGGACATTTCATCCCTTCCCGAGTCTGCGATCCCTCTCTGTAACTATGAGCGTGCAGGTTGCAGAAGTGACTATCTCGCTTCTCAAGATTCTTGGAACAAAAAGCGCTACACGGAGTACTATCGACTTGCTTGGCGGAGAAGGATTGCGTTCAACACCGAGCGGAGTCTGTTCGCTGCTCTAATTCCGCCCGGCCCTGCGCATGTTGATGCGGTCCACTCTATGTGGGCTGGTGATAACCAAATGACTGTGCTTAATACTGGTTTTTGGGCTTCGCTGCCACTTGATTACCTGCTGCGCATTACTGGTCGATCGGATTTGCGAAACACCGAGGCATATAAAATGCCTGCGCCGACGCCTGGGCATCTACTGGAGACTGCTCTCCTTGTGCGCTCCATGCGGCTCAACTGCCTCACTAATGCTTACGCTCCGCTCTGGGCTGAGCTCTATGATGAGTCTTGGCAGCAGGAAACCTGGGCGGTGAACTGGCCACGCCTGGCTCCCCTCGGCGAGGTCGGCCCTGAGTGGGAGTACGCGTCACCTCTACGCACCGAGTACGAGCGTCGCGCCGCACTCGTGGAGCTCGACGCCTTGGTTTCCGTATGGCTTGGTATCAGCGCTGACGAGCTGACCGCCGTCTACAAGTCTCGCTACCCGGTTCTGCACGACTACGAGGCGGACATCCACTTCGACGCCAACGGCCGCAAGATCGCCAAGAACCACAACACCTACGGCTACGGGCAGACGAAGGAAGACTTCCTCCACCTGAAGAAGTACCTGGACAAGGACGACCCCACGGATACCGTCCCTGAGGGGTACGCAGCCCCCTTCTACGACACCGACCGGGAACGCGAGTACCGCGAGGCCCACGCCCACTTCACCGAGATCGTCGAGCGCGCCAAGCGTGACGGCACCTGGGACGGGGAGGTCTGACCATGCAGCCCACGCTCGCCGCCGCCGAGGTCAAGCGCAACATCACTCAATACCTCTCCACGACTTTCGCGCTCGCTGACGAACCCGTCCGCGAAGGCCTGGAAGCCTTCTTCAACGACTCCAAGCAGGGCATCTTCCGGGGCCCCTACCTTCGAGTCCGCACGCCCTTCCGGCACTCGGACGACTCCTGGCACGAGCACCTCGAATGGCACCCGGCCGGGTTCAAGCCCTTCCTCCACCAGGCCAAGGCCTTCCAGCGCCTGTCCACCCTCCACGGCCCCGCCGAGCCCACCCTCATCACCACCGGCACCGGCTCCGGCAAGACCGAGTCCTTCCTCATCCCCCTCCTGGACCACTGCCGCCGCGAGCGCGCGGCCGGGAACACCGGCATCAAGGCCGTCCTGCTCTACCCGATGAACGCCCTGGCCACCGACCAGGCCCAGCGCCTCAACGAGTACCTCTCCGACCCGGCCCTGTCCCAGGTCACCGCTGGCCTCTACATCGGCGACACCCCGGAAACCGGCTACCCGCGTGTGACCACCGCCCGCGCGCAGATCCGCCGCCAGCGCCCCGACATCCTCATCACCAACTACAAGATGCTCGACCTGCTCCTCCAGCGCGAGCAGGACCTTCCCCTCTGGAAGGACTCCGCCCTGACCTACGTCGTCGTGGACGAGTTCCACACCTACGACGGCGCCCAGGGCACCGACGTGGCCATGCTGCTGCGCCGCCTGGCCGCCGCCACCGGCAACGCCCGGCCGGGCCGTCCGCTGGGCGACATCTGCCCCGTGGCCACGAGCGCCACCCTCGGCCAGGACGGCAAGGACGGCACCAACACCCCTGACACCACCCCCGACGGCGACGCCGCTCCCGGCGCCCGCATCCGCGAGGTCGCCGCGACCGTCTTCGCCACCGAGTTCGGCCCCGACTCCGTGGTGAGCGAGGATCGGCTGGCCGTCGACGAGTTCATGCACAAGCTGGACTACGAACTGCGGGTCCCCGACCCGGTCGTGGTCGCGCGCATCAAGGACCCGCACAGCGACCCCACCGCCATGGGCCGGATCATGGCCGCCTTCACCGACCGCGACGACCTCACCCCGCGCGAACTCGGCGCCGTCCTGCGCAGGCACATCCTCACCAAGGCCGTCCTGCACATCCTCGACGGCACGGTCGCGCCCATGGACAGGGTCCTGGAGGAGATTCCCGACCGCGGCGCCTACGCCTGGGGCCGCGCGCTGAGCAGCGCCCCCGAGCACGCCGCCGAGGCCCTGGCCCGCTACGTCGCCCTGCTCTCCACCGCCCGCGACCCCGACGCACCCGAGGGCGAGGACCGCCCCCTGGTCACCGTCGAGACCCACCTGTGGGTCCGCTCGGTCTCCCGCCTCCTGCGCGCCGTCGCCGACAAGCCCTCCTTCGCCTGGCACGGCGAGACCCTGCCCGCCCTGGGCACGGAGACCACCACCGCCAACCTCGGCCGCGCCAACCTGCCCGCCGTGTACTGCCGCCACTGCGGACGCTCGGGCTGGGCCGCCATCTCCCCGGAGTCATCGCCCTCCGACCTGGTCACCGACCCCGACAAGGTCTACCGGGGCGCCATCTCCAGCAAGAAGTACGTGCGCTCCCTCATCCGGGCCAGCCGCGCCGAGGCCAAGGAGCGCCCTGCCAGCACCCTGGTGCTCAACGCCGCGGGCACGCACCTGCGCCCGGTGGACGCCGCCGACACCGCCAAGCACGAGACCGGGCAGCTCGACGGGGTGTTCGTCCTCGCCGACCTGGGCCACACCAAGGAGTCCTTCCGGGCCGCCGAGAACGACCGCTGCCCGGCCTGCGCCGCCGACCAGGGCACCCGCTTCCTCGGTTCGGGCCTGGCCGCGCTCGCCTCGGTGGCCGTCACCGAGCTGTTCACCGGAGGCCAGCTCGCCCACGACGGCGAGGTCCCCAAGACGCTGATGTTCAGCGACTCGGTGCAGGACGCCGCCCACCGGGCCGGGTTCGTCTCCAACCGCTCCTACACCTTCTCCGCGCGCGCCCTGCTCGCCTCCCGCCTGCCCCCCGACGGCTCGCCCATCGACCTCAACGACCTCATCGCCGACACCGTCGAGCACGCCGAGGACCCCGCCTACCTGGCGTGCGTGGTCCCGCCGGACATGCACGACCTGCCCGGCATCGACCGGCTGCTGGCGGGGGAGAGCGGCGGCGGCACCCGCGAGTGGGACCTGGTCGGCGAGCGCCTGGCCTTCACCGCCGTGCTGGAGTTCGGGCTGCGCTCCCGCCAGGGCCGCACCCTGGAGCTGACCCGCACGGCCGCCGCCCAGGTCCGCCTGGACGAACCCGACCGCATCGCCGCGCTGGCCCGCGACATCCTCCAGCACAGCGGCGACCAGCTCGGCGAGCGCCTCGACCTCTCCGTCTTCCGGGGGTACGTGCGCGGCCTGCTGGAACGCGTGCGCACCCGGGGCGGGATCGGCCACCACTGGCTCGACCCCTGGGTCCAGAACGCGGGCACCAGGCGCTTCGGCACCATCTGGGGCCAGCGCCCCGACGGCATGCCCGCCTTTCCCAAACCCCGCGGCGGCTCCGGCCTGCCCGCGCCGCGCTTCGTCACCGACCAGCGCAAGGACCGCAGCGAGTTCGACTCCATCGCCGGAAGCAACACCTGGTACCAGGACTGGACCGTGCGCTGCCTCCAGGTGAAGGCCGACACCGTGCCCCGCTACCTGGGGCGGCTCCTGGACGTGCTGTACGACGAGGGCGTGCTCACCCGTACCACCGCCGCCGACGGCTCCACCCGCGTCTACGGCCTCACCCCGGGGCACGTCCAGGTCCGGGCCCTGGCCGACGGGGACGCCGTCGTCACCGGCGGCCTGCGCTGCCACGTGTGNTCCACCCCGACCACAGCGCCGACTGGGAGGCCGCCGCCTGCCCCCGCTACCGGTGCACCGGCCGCCTCACCGTCGACGAGGACCGCCGCTTCACCGACGACTACTACCGCCGCCTCTACCTGGAGGCCGACCCCTTCCGCATCACCACCGCAGAGCACACCGGCCAGCTCACCCGCGCCCAGCGCGAGCGCGTCGAGGACTCCTTCAAGCGCGGCACCCGTTACACCGACCCCAACGTCCTCTCGGCCACCCCCACCCTGGAACTGGGCATCGACATCGGCGCCCTGTCCGCCGTCCTGCTGGGCTCGCTGCCCACCGGACCGGCCAACTACGTCCAGCGCGCCGGGCGGGCCGGACGCCGCTCGGGCAACGCCTTCCTGCTCACCCTGGTCGGCCGCCGCGCCCGCGAGCGGTACTACCTGGAGGAGCCCCTCGACATGATCGCCGGGCAGATCGCCCCGCCCGGCAGCTTCCCCTCGGCGGTGGAGATCCTGCGCCGCCAGTACGCCGCCCACCTGCTCGACCTGGCCGCGCGCGGCGACCTGCCCGGCGTTCCCGCGCTGCCCGGACGTGCCGCCGACCTGTTCGGCGACCTGGGCTGGCTGCGCGGGTTCGTGGAGAGCGCCCTGGCATCCGGGGACCGGCTGGTCTCCGGCTTCCTCGACCTGTTCGACGGCGCCGGGGACGAGGTGGACCCCGACGCCGCCGCCCAGCTGCGCCACTACGCCACCGTGGGCCTGAAGGAGACCGTCGCCCGGGCCGAGGAGGTCTGGGCCGCGCGCCTGAACGACCTGCGCGAACGCGTGGAGACCGTCACCGGCTCCATCGACGCCCTGCTCGACTCCGACAAGGAGCAGAAGCGCCGCAAGCGCGCTCTCCAGGCCGAGCGCACCGCCGTGCGCAAGCGCATCGGCGAGATCGGCCGCACCAGCGCCCACGGCGCCCTGGTCGACCTGGGCGTGCTGCCCAACTACTCGCTCGTGGACGGCGCCACCGAACTGGAGGCCACCCTCACCTGGGACGAGCGCAACGCCGAGGGCGACCGCGACTTTCGCACCGAGGTGCGCGAGTACAAGCGCCCAGCGGCGCGCGCCCTCACCGAGTTCGCCCCCGGCAACCACTACTACGTGCGCGGCTACCGGCACACCGTGGACGGGCTCGACATCGGCTCCATGCCCCGTCCCGCCTGGCGGGACTGGCGGGTCTGCCCCGGCTGCGGGTACGTGCGCACCGACAACGCCGCCGCGGACACCTCCCCCTGCCCCCGCTGCGACAACACCGTCATCGCCGACCGCAGCAGCCTCTACCGGGTCCTGGAGCCCACCCGGGTCCACGCCCGCGACCGCCGCGAGGACGCCCTGATCCGCGACGAGCACGACGAGCGCCAGCGCGTCTTCTACGAGACGGCCACGGCCGTGGACATCCCCGAGGACGCGATCGCGCCCGGGGCCTGGCGCCACTCCGGGCGGGTGTTCGGCGTGGAGTTCACCCGCGAGGCGGTCATCCGCCGCTTCAACCTCGGCGCGCTGCGCATGAACCGGCCCGCCACGGTCACCTTCGCCGGAAACGAGGTCACCCCGACCCCGTTCCAGGTCTGCCGCGCCTGCGGCGGCGCCACCACCGACGAG
>NZ_ANAX01000114.1 GCF_000341065.1 Nocardiopsis halotolerans DSM 44410
GCCCGGCCCGGCTACCACCGCCCGTGGTGCCCGCAGCGGCGCGGCGACGAGGTCGAGCACGAGCGGATCGTGCTCGCGCACACGCTGCGCACCGAGGCGCTGCGCATCCTGCTGCCAGTGGCCACCGTGCACACCGCCGAGCGCATCATCAGCTTCAAGGCCGCGCTCATGGCCGGGTTCGCCCGCGTCTACGGCGGGGCCCTNCACCTGGCCGCGACCGTGGCCACCATGCCCGACGAGCAGACCGGCCACCGGCGCCGCTACCTCATCATCCACGACACCCTGCCCGGCGGC
>NZ_ANAX01000115.1:0-26610 GCF_000341065.1 Nocardiopsis halotolerans DSM 44410
CGAGGGCGTCCGCGAGATCCTCACCGCCGCGCGCGAGGTCGTCGCGGGGTGCCGCTGCCAGCACGACGAGGGCCGCGCGGCCTGCCACCGCTGCCTGCTCGCCCACGTCAACGACCGCGAGTTCCCGCACGCCGACCGGGCGCTGGCCCAGGAGATGCTGGAGGACCTGCTGGAGGACTGGCGGACCGACAGCATCGCCCGTACCGACGACATCTCCCTGTGGGACCAGGTCGAGAGCGAACTGGAGGCCCGCTTCCTCCAGGCGCTCCAGCGCTGGGCCAAGGCCCCCGGCTCCGGCCGTTCCTTCGAACTGGGCGGCAGGGTCAACGGCCGCCGCAGCGCGGTCCTGCGCCTGATCGGCCCCGAACCCGAACGCAACGTCATCGGCTGGGAGGTGCTGTTCCAGAACACGATCAGGGAGACCCGCCCCGACGTGGTCTTCCGCCGCCTGGACACCAGCGGTGACCAGGTCGCCCTCTACCTGGACGGCTACACTTACCACGCCTCGCCCGAGCGCAACCGGATCGCCGACGACGCCGACAAGCGCGCCCGGCTGCGCGCCCACGGCATCACGGTCTTCCAGCTCAACTGGGACGACCTGGACCACCTGGACGGCAAGAAGGTCCCGCACCCGGCCTGGACGCCCTACGGGCACAACGGACGCATGCAGGCACAGGGCGTCCACCGCAAGCAGGGCGCGGACCCCAAGGAACTGGACGACACCGTCTGGACCAGTCCCGCCGAGGCGATGTTCGCCTACCTCGGCGATCCCGACGGAGAAGCCTGGGGCCGACGCGCCACGGCCGCCCTGATGGGGCTCAGGCACACCACCGGGGTCGAACAGGCCGGGGGCGGTGGGGTCGAACTCGCCCCGCACGTGGCCGCGGTCCTGCGCGGCGATCCCATGCCGGAGCGGGTCAGCGGTCGGGGCTGCGTGCTCATCCGGGCCACCGACGACGCCGGATGCCGGGTGGTCCTGGTCGCCAACCAGACCCAGCGGACCATCAGCGCCTTCACGGTCCTCGACGACCGCGACGAGGCGCTGACCGCCGACCCCGACGCGCACCGGCGCCGCTGGAAGGCCTGGCTGTACTGGGGCAACCTCGTACAGTTCCTCACCCGCGAGGGCGGCGACGCCGGACAGTTCGCCGCCAGCGCCCTGGGCTCCTTCGACGCCGCAGTGCTCTCGGCCGTGGGCGGCGACGGGCTCGACGACAGTCTCGCCCGCCGGCCCCTGGACCCGGCCGAGGCCGATGCGCTGTTCGGCGACACCCTCGTCAGCACCCGGTTCCAGGAGAGCGGTCTGGAGCTGGGACTGGCCACCCTGGCCGCCACCGCCGCGGAGACGGCCGCGGACCCCGCCGCCACCGGGCGCGGGGCGGACGTTCCCGCCGACGGCGCCCACACCGTGGAGGTCACCGTCGACCCCGGCTGGAGCCAGGTCAGGGACCTGATGGAGCCCGACGAGCCCGGTCTGGCCACCCTGGCGGGGGAGCTGGCCCGGCGCGGCGTCCCCGCCCCGGAGGCGGGCTACGAGCTGGACGGGCCGGGGCTGTGGCCCGCCGAGCTGGCCTGGCCCGAGCGGAAGGTGGCCGTGCTGCTGTCCGCCGAGCTGATCGGCAACGCCGAGGACCGGGCCCGGGGCGAGGCGGCCTACGCCGAGGCGGGCTGGCGCGTGCGCGAGGCGGTCCAGTGGGATGTGTCGGAGCTGGCGCGGATACTGACCGGTGACGAAGAGGGCGACGGTGGCGCGGGCTCCGACAGGGGCGACGGCGACACGGCGACGGTGAAGGGATGAGCGTGCAGGACAAGGCCACGCTGAGGCTGCTGGACAAGGCCGACAAGGAGATCCGCAAACTCCCCCGGAACGTGAAGGGGGCGCTCTACGACTTCCAGTACAAGTTCCGGGAGAACCCCACCCACCCCACGAACGGGTTCGGACCGGTCAAGGGGCACGACCACCTCTTCAAGGCGCGGGTGGGGGAGTACCGGGCCATCCTCTTCCACGTCGGCAACCAGGACTACATCCTGGTGGCGCTGCGTCCGCGCGGACAGGTCTACGAGCACCTGGAGCGCTACCGCTTCGACATCAACGCGGTGACCGGCGCCCTGGAGATCTTCGACGTGGTCGCCTCGGCCGAGGCGAGCGCCCCGGAGGAGGAACCGGCCCCCGTCCCCGCTCCCGTTCAGGAGGCCCCGGCGGCACCGGAACCGGCGGCCCCCGCCGAGGCGGTCGAGGAGGCGGAACCGGCCGACGCGGGGCCCCGCCCCCTCCTGGCCGACTACAGCGAGGAACAGCTGCGCGAACTGGGCGTGGCCGACGGCCTCGTCTCCCTCGCGCTGACGATCACCTCCGAGAGCAGGATGCTCGGCCTGGTCGAGTACGCCCCCCGGCACACCGAGGAGGTCCTGCTCGCCCTCGCCGACGGGCGCGGCTTCGACGAGGTGATGGAGGAGGTCACCCGCCCGGTCGTCGCCTCCGAGCCCGTCGACACCACCGACTACGCCGCGGCCATGGCGCGCCCCGCCACCAGGGTCACCACCCGCGACACCGAACTCCAGCAGGTCCTGGAGGACGACTTCGCCGCGTGGAAGGTGTTCCTGCACCCCACCCAGCGCAAGCTGGTCGACCGCGTCTACAAGGGCCCGGCGCGCGTCAGCGGCGGCCCCGGCACGGGCAAGACCATCGTCGCCCTGCACAGGGTGAAGTACCTGGTCGAGCGGTTGCCGAAGGGCTTCACCAAGCCCGTGCTGCTGACCACCTTCAACAAGAACCTCGCCGCCGACCTGCGCCGCCGCATGCTGGACCTGGGCGGGCAGGAGCTCCTGGACCGGGTCGACATCGTCAACATCGACCAGCTCGCCTCCAGGATCGTCAGCGAGAGCGGCCAGGGAAGGCAGCGCCGCCGCACCGTCAACGACCAGCAGGCCGCCCGCGAGTGGCAGGACATGCTCGTCGAGCTCGGCGTGCAGGACTGGGACGCCGATTTCCTCAACGCCGAGTGGAGCCAGGTGATCCTGGGCCAGAGCGTGCGCAGCCGATCCGAGTACTTCCGGGCCCGCCGGGCCGGGCGGGGGCAGCGCGTCAGCCGGGCCCAGCGCGCCGAGATCTGGCAGCTCGTGGAGCGCTTCACCATGCGACTGGAGGAGAAGGGCGTGTGGACCTTCCGCCAGGTCGCCGAGGCCGCCGCCCGGGTGGAGGGCGACCGGGCCGCCAAGATCCGCGCCAACCGCGAGCGCGAGGCCAGGCACGGCGGTCCGATGCTGCACCACCAGGACCAGTCCTTCGCCAGCCTGCGGTTCCGCTACGAACACGTGGTCGTGGACGAGGCCCAGGACCTCAACCCCGCCCACTGGACGCTGCTGCGCGCGATGGTCGACCACAAGGACGACGACATCTTCCTGGTGGGCGACACCCACCAGCGCATCTACGGCAACCAGGTGTCCCTGGGCAGCCTGGGCGTCAACATCGTGGGCCGCGCCTCCCGGCTGACCCTCAGCTACCGCACCACCCGGGAGATCCTGGGGTCGGCGCTGGGGCTGCTGGGGGAGGAGACCTGGGACGACCTGGACGAGGGCACCGACACCCTCCGGGGATACCGGTCGGTGCTGCGCGGGCCCCGGCCCGTCTTCCACGGTGCCGACACCTGGGAGGCCGAGACGGAGGCCCTCGTGGGCCGGATCCGGGCCATCCGGGAGCGCTCGGAGGCGGAGGAGAAGGTGCCATCCATCGCGGTGGCCGTGCCCACCCGGGACATGGTCGGCGAGGTGGAGAGGGAGCTGGTCCGGGCCGGGATCAGCGCCGCCTCCCTGGGGCCGGAGGGGCCGCCGCCCGGCAAGGAGGAGTCGGTGCACGTGGGCACCCTGCACCGGTACAAGGGGCTGGAGTACCAGCACGTGCTCATCGCCGGTATCGCCGAGGGGCTGGTGCCCGCGGCCCACCTCGAGCGGTACAGGGACAGCGACGGGCCGCGCTACCGCAAGGAGATGCAGCAGGCGCGTTCGCTGATCTTCGTGGCGGCGACGAGGGCCCGGGACTCCCTGACGGTGTCCTGGCACGGCGAGCCGAGCCGGTTCCTGCCCCCGAACGCGGCGGAGCTGGCCGCCGAGGCCGAGGAGGCGGAGGGGGCGGAGAAGGCCGAGGGCGACGGTTTCGAGGACGGGGGCCTGTTCAAGCCCCCGGGCGCCCTGCTGTGACCGAGGGCGGGAGAGGGGTGATGTGCCCGCCCCTCTCCCGCCCCTGTGGGATCCTGGAGCGGATATGAGCCCGGACACGCACACCGAACCCGAACCCGCCAACACCTACCTGCTGATCCTCAGCGAACGAGAGGCCGTGGCGTGGGTGCTGCGCACCTCGCGCATGGCCTTTCCCGCGACACGGCGGGCGGAGGTGGAGCGGCTCAAGGTCGGTGACCGGCTCCTGCTGCTCACGACGCGGGGCTGTTGGCACAACCCCACGCGGGACCGGACGAGGGTGATCGGCCTGGCCGAGGTCACCTCGTCCGTCCGCGCCTACGACGAGCCGGTGACCCTGGCCGGGCGGGACTTCACGCGGGGATGCGGGCTTCGGCTGGAGTTGCTCAGCCCGTACCGGACCGGTGTGGAACTCGCCCCGCTGGTGCCGGACCTGGAGGTCTTCCCCGACACCCGCCCGGGCGCGTGGGCCGTGCGGATTCGCAGGCCCCTGGTGCAGCTCGGCCCGGCGGACGCGGAGCTTCTCACCCGCGAGCTCGACAAGGTCGCCGGTGCTCCCGAGGATCTCGTGCCGGAGTACGTGGAGAAGGTGCGCCTGGCCGTCTCGGGGTGACGCGGTCACGCGCGCGGCCCCTCGGAACCGCCCGGACGGTTCGGGTGCGGAACCTCGCCGCAGGGCAGGCCGACGGGTGCTCACCGGGCACGGCGCGGACCTGCTCGCGGTCGGCGGGGAGGAGGGACGCGGCTTCAGGGGACCCGGCCGGACGCCACTGGCCCGTCCACCGGGGCACCCGCTCCACGATCAGGGTTGCCTGAGGACGGGGTTCGCCTCATGGTCCAGCCAGACGCTCTGCCGGTCCGCTGACACGGTGAGGCCGAACCGGGTGTGTTCAGGTCGGCCCTCCTGCCGCCACCAGGCGTAGGCGGCCTCCATCTCGGTGAACAGTTCTCGTGGTCCGTGCTGCCGGACCTCGTATCCGGTCTCGCGGTGGTCGGGGTCGATACGCCAGGACGCCCAGGAACCGGTGTCCGGGTCGACCAGGTGAACCGTGAAGCGTTGCTCCTCGTCGGTGGTCTCGACCCGGTTCAGGACGGTGGGCATGCGCAACCCGATGGCGAAGCTCGCGCTGAAGCCGCCGATCGGCTCCCCGGGGGGGGGGGNGTGCTGGTGACCGTGAAGTCCTGGTTCTCGGGGTGCACGTGTGTTTCGACGACCCGTCTGGGCACGCGCTGGTCGCGTACCCACATGAACGCCACGTTCCCCGCGAAACGCCCGTGCGCGCGACCGCCCGGATCCACCCGCAGGTCCGCCAGGACACCGTTGTGGAAGGCGGTTCCCCAAGGGGTGAGGATCCGTCCGCCCGGCCTGGTCTGGGCGACCCAGTGGTGGGGCACCCGTTGGACCGCCGCGGTGCTGAGCACCCGGTCATAGGGTGCTCGGTCCGGCCAGCCCCGCGTGCCGTCGCCGGTGATGACGTTCGGCTCGAAGCCCGCGCCGGACAGCCGTGCGCGGGCCTGTTCCGCGAGGTCGGCGTCGACCTCGACGGTGGTGACGTTCTCGTCGCCCAACCGGTGGGAGAGCAGCGCGGCGTTGTACCCGCTTCCCGTTCCCACCTCCAGCACGCGCATCCCGGGGCGCGCGTCCAGGCGGGAGAGCATGTCGGCGACGATCGAGGGTTGCGAGGCGGAACTGGTCGGGTATCCGGAACCCTTCCCGGTGCCGTCGTCCACCTGCGTGATGACCGGGATGTCGTCATAGGCCAGTTCGAGCCACCGTTCCCGGTCGCCGTCGTGGCCACCTCCCCGGTCCACGGTGGCGCCGTCGGGGCCGGTGATGCGGTCGGGCAGGAACCGGTGGCGCTCCACCGCCGCGAAGGCCCCGTGCCAGTGCTGGTCCAGGTCGCCCGCCCGGATGAGGCGGGCGACCAGCTTCTCGTGTTGGGGGATCACTACTTGTCGTCCCTCTCGTGTCCGCCGCCACCGGAACCGCCGTCGTTGGGCGTTGGCGGGGGAACGGGCCGGTCGGGCTTGTGGCCGTCGTGGGTGGAGTTGTCCTCGTGCTTGGCGCGCACGTTGGTGGATCGCATGGGTTCGCTCCTCGGGAAGTGGGGGTTGTGCTTCGACGGTGACGCCGACAGCAACTATTCCATTGGTACTGGAATAGATCTGCTGTGACAAGGGGGTGACGGTACGGAGTATTCCTGTCATGATGGAATCACCCCGACCCCTGGAGGAAGCGTATGAAGCTCACCCGGATCGCCGGAGACTGCCCGGACGGCGTCACCTGTCCCACTGTCTATGCCAGTGACCGCGGGACAGTCGTCGTACAGGGGTACACGCTCTCCGCAGACGACCTCAGCGAGATCACTCTCCCCTCGGGAGAAGGCGCCGTGGAGATCCCCCTGTCCCTGTTGAAGGAGGCCGCACGTGCTCACCGTGGCTGAACTGCTGGAGTTCTTCGACACTCACCTGACACGGTCGGCGTTCCGCCTGGAGACCCTGGAACGGTACGACGTCGGTTCCGACGGGGGAGACTTCCAGCGTTTCGTGGCAGGGGAGTCCGAACCGGATTGGGAGCGGAAGACCCCCTGGCTGGAGACGTTGCGGCAGGGCAAGAAGAGTGGCATCCGGCGATACCGCGTGAGGGTTCTGCGTACGCCGCTCAACGACTATCTCCGCTACTCCTGCGAATGGGGGTACGTCCTCAACAGCGAGGCGGGGGAGGAGATCCACGTTCTGGACCTCGCTGAGCGCGAACTCCCGGCAGAGGTCGTGGACCACGACTTCTGGCTGATCGACGACAAGTACCCCCTGCGCATGCACTACGGCGAGGGAGGCGAATTCATCGGCGCCGAGCTCGTCGATAGCCTGGAGCGATACCAGAAGGCCAGGGACGCCGCACTCACCGCTGCTGAACCGTTTGAACGGTGGTGGGCCCGGCACCCCGAAGAGTGGAGATCCAACCGGACTGTATGACGGTTCCGCAGAACACCCCCGCCGGTCGCGGTGCCGAAGGCCGTGACAGGCTCGCCCGTGCATTGCGCGAAGCGCGGTCCCGCGCGGCCGTCAGCGGAGTACGTGCGGGACGAGCGGCGAGGATGTCACAGTCCAAGGTCTCCAAGATCGAGCGCGGGCTCCTGCTGCCGTCGGTGGAGGACGTCGCCGCACTGTGCCGGGTATATGAGGTAGCCGAGGACGAACGCGCGGAGCTGCTCACCTTGGCCGAAGCCCTGCGGAAGGAGGCTTCCAGCCGGGTGATCATGGCGCGGGGCGTCTCGCAGTTCCAACGCCGTATCAACGGGCTGACGGAAGCGGCGTCGCTGATCCGCACCTTCCACCCCGTACTGGTTCCGGGTGCTCTCCAGACCCGCGAGTACACCCGTCGCGTCTTCGCTGATCCGCGCAGGCAGGTCTCGGTGCAGGAAACCGAGGCCTCGATCGAGGCCAGGCAGGAACGACGCCAAGGTCTATTCGAGGGCACGACGCGACACCGGCTGATCGTGCCTGAGGGTGCTTTGCGTTGGCAGGCGGGATCGCCCGAGGTGATGGTGGGGCAGATCGAGGGCATCGTGCACGTCATCGCTTCGGCGGAGCGGGCCACGGTGGGCGTTATTCCCTGGACCACGCCCGTGCACGTGTTTCCTGGTCATGGCTTCAACATCTATGACGAGGATGCCGTCATGGTGGGAACCGAGACCGCCACGGCGACGATCACGGGCACGGCCGACATCGCCACGTACGTGGAGCTGTTCGGGGAGTTGGAGAAGCTGGCCTGTTTCGGGGATGAGGCGGTCAGGCACCTGGAGCGCATCGCGGGGGAGTACCGCCGCCTGGCCGCGGGGTGAGCGGTGCGGACCCCGGCCAAGGAGAGGGCCGGAGTCCGCTGGTGTCAGGTGCGGGCGATGGTGAGGAAGGCGTCCCACTCGGCGGCGGGGAAGGGGAGGTGGCCCTTGGCCGGGTTCTTGGAGTCCCGGACGGCCGCGCCGCAGGGCAGGTCGGCGACCTCGACGCAGTTCTGATCTTGGCCGCTGTAGCTGCTCTTACGGAAGCCGGTGGGGATGTGGGCAACCTCCACACAGTTTGGCGCTTGCCCGCTGTAGCTGCTCTTGCGGAAAACCAGCTCGTTGCTCATCCGTCACTCTCTAGGGATGTGAGCACGTCGGCGATGAACCGTGCGCTCTGCGTGGTACTCAGGGCAGTGCCCTGGATGTCACCGAATGTGGCGCTGTAGCGGGCGACATCCTTGGGTTGCTCGAAGAATACTGAATCAGTCACGGTATCCACGTGAACGATGGGCAAGGCTAGGTGCTCGGGGAACTCCAGGATGCTGAACGGGGCCACCAGTGCCGCGTGCGAGCCTGCGGAGAAGGGGAGTACCTGCACATCGATGTTGGGCATCTTCGCCATGTGCAGTAGGTGCTTTATCTGCTCGGCCATGATCGAGGTGTTGCCGATCATGCGACGTAGTGCTGCCTCGTCCATGACCACCCGTAGGTGCACGGGGTTGAGCCGCGACAAGATCTCCCGTCTGGTCACGCGTGCGTCCACGCGGTGGGCGATGTCTTGGGCATCGGTATAACGTCCGCCCTGGAACAGTGCTTCGGCGTACTCGGGAGTCTGGAGGAGCCCGGGAATCACGAGCCCTTCGAAGCTGCGGATGACAGACGCCTCGGCCTCGAAGTCAGGCAGGGCCTGTTCCCCGAAGACCTCTCGGTACTTGGACCACCAGCCTCGCTCCTTGGCGTCGCGTGCCAGTGCATGCATGGCCAGACGCTTCGAAGGCTCATCGATCTTGTACAAGTCCATGAGCTTGTCGAGGTCACCAGCCGTGATGCGACGGGTCTCAGTGGTCTCGATCTTGCTGACCTTGGACGCTGTCCATCCCAGAGCCTTACCTGCCTGGGAGACCGTCAGCTTGGAGCGCTCGCGGCCCTGCTTGAGTTCGGAGACGAGGAGACGAAGCCGAAGAGTGGGGCTGTAAGGGATCCGCATGCCTGCAGTCTACGCCATGGAGGCGACAATATCGCGTATGGCTTGACTCTCGACAATATCGAGAGCACTATGGAGGCGTAGCCAGTAATCGATGACTCACGCAGAGTCTCTGTTGGTCAGGCTACGCCGTGCCCCTTCCTCGTACTGGGGAAACGCGAAGGTCCCATGCCTGCGGGCACGCCGAACCCCCGTTGTCACTCCACACATACAAGGAGTCTGTTCGTCATGCCCGCAACCGCATCCCTGGCACACCTGCCCGAAGTGACCGTCCCGCTCGGTGAGCTGGTGCCGCCGCGCTGTCGCCACTACTTCACCGGCGCCGCTGACATCCGCAGCTACAAGGCGCGCTGCTACCCCTTCAACGGGTCCGTCCAGTACATGCCGCTGGTGCGCGCCTTCCTGAATACCTGCGCCATCACCCAGTCCGAGGACTACCGCTACCTGTTCACCCTGCTCGGATCCGAGATCGCCAACAACGCCGTCGAGCACAGCCGCTCAGGTGAGCCCTATGGCACCTACATCCTCAAATGCGAACGGCGGGACGGTGGGTTGAAGCTGACCTGCCGCGACCAGGGCGCGCGCGACGGTGAGCGGGCCGAGTTCGACGGGCGTTCGTACCTGCGTCCTCGCCCGAACGGGTTGGACCCGGCCTCCGAGTCCGGGCGCGGGTTGGCCATGGTCAACGCCCTGGCCACCTCGTGGGGTGACAACGGCATCCCCGACTACCGGCAGGTGTGGTTCTTCCTGGCCTACGACCTGACCGACAACCCCTGGAACACCGCCGCCTAAAGCGCGGCTCATCACGCCACAGACGTGAAACGGGCCCAGGAGAGCGCGGCAACGCTCTTCCCGGGCCCCAAACAACCCTGAATCCGACACTTGCGCATGTAAGAAAGCAGGATCGATGACGCATCCTATCCCTGACCCGCGTCCCTCCAGCGACCCGCTGTACCGGAACCCGCCGCCCCTGCCCCGGCGCCGCCCGCTCGTCGGTCCGTTCTGCCCGACCTGCGAGCACCCCTCCTGCCGCAGGCGCCGCGCCCAGTTCCTGCCCCGCCTGGGCGGCCACCTGGCCGAGTACCAGCGCGAACACGCCCTCGCCGCCGCCCTCCAACGCCGCAACCCGCGCCTGGTGATCTGGTACGGGGAGCGCACCGGTTCGTACTGGGTGGCCTCGTCCACCGGCCTGGCTGAGGTTCCCGACATCGGAACCCTCGCCCGCCTCCTGGAACCGGCGCACGCCCTCACCTGACCTGCTTCCGTGTCCCCGGCGGTGGCTGCTTCCAGAGGCGAGGCGGCCACCACCACGCCTGCTGCGTGCCACCTTCCCTTCGGACCACTCTCCCGCCACACCCCCGCCGTCTTCGCTCTGTGCCATCGATGCCCCGTCGGTTCCTGTGAGGACCCGCTTCCAAGCGGGTCGGGGATCGCTTCGTATCCCGGAGTCCAAACCGCCCGCATTGCGATGGAAGAGACAGCAAGAAACAGCTTCGGCGGCTCACTGGGAAAAAGTTGCCGAAATTAGTCTCGAAACAGCGTGTGGAAGCTGTGCGAGCAGGCTAAGTTACCAACGACACCACAGACGAGATACGAGACGCGAAAGGTGGCGACCGTGCTGTTGCGGTTCAGTGTGGCGAACTGGGCGTCCATCAGGGACGAGCAGGAACTGAGCCTGGTCGCCGCCGACAAACACGACGACCTCGCTGTCCAGGACATCCCGGGCACCAGCCTGCGGGCCCTGCCCGTCGTCGGTGTGTTCGGAGCCAACGCCTCAGGCAAGTCCAACCTGATCAAGGCCCTGTCCTACGCCCGCGCGGCCGTCCAGTACTCCCACAGCAGATGGGACCCGCTGGGCGGTACGCACCGCATCCCCTTCCTGCTCGGCGACACGGCCGGAGAGCCCTCGGAGTTCGCCTTCGACTTCATCCAGGGAGGAACCCGTTACGAGTACGGGTTCGAACTCGACGACCAGCGGGTGACCGCCGAGTGGCTGTACAGCTGGCCCCACGGACGACAGCGCATGCTCTTCGAGCGCGGCGGCCCCGGGCCGGAGGACATCGAGATGGGGCCGGGGCTGCGCCGCGGCTTCGGCAGGCGCAGCCAGACGGCCCGGGAGTCGGTCCGGCCCAACAGCCTGCTCGTTTCGGCGGGGGCCTCGGGCAACCACCCCCTGCTCACACGGGTCTACGACTGGTTCGCCCAGGTGGGGGTCGCGACGGACCACAACGCCCCCGAACGCCTGGAACGTACGTTGCGCATGCTCACCGGCCCCGAGCGCGAGCTGTGTACTCTGCTGTTGAAGTACGCGGACCTGGGTATCGCCGACGTCCGTATGGAGGAGCGCGAACTGCCCAAGGAGGCCGTGGCGCACTTCAGCGAGGGCCTTCGTCTGCTCAACCCGGACCATCCCCCAACGGATCCGGCCAACTGGCGGGCGAGCCCCGAGATCGTCGTGGAGCACGCGACCTCGGACGGCGGCAACGTGGAGCTGCCCTACGGTGCGGAGTCCAGCGGCACGCACACGTGGCTGGAGATGATCGGTGTGGTGGTCCAGGCCCTCACCCGGGGGCGGGTGCTCGTCGTGGACGAGCTCGACGCCCGACTGCATCCGAACCTGGCCGGGCAGTTGGTCCGCCTGTTCTCCGAGCCCGAGACCAACCCGCTCGGGGCCCAGCTGGTGTTCAACTCCCATGACGTCACCCTGCTCAGCCGTCACTCCTTCGGTTTCCTCACCCGGGACCAGGCATGGTTCACCCAGAAAGGCGTGGACGGGAGTACCGAACTGGTCGCGTTGCGTGAGTACAAGGTGCGCAGTGAACGCGATGACCTAGTGAAGAAGTACCTTCTGGGCGCTTTCGGGGCAGTTCCCCTGTTCGAGGAGCAGATAAGTGGGGAAATCGGAAACCTTGTCACCACGCATGCGGTAGCGTGCCGGTGTGGCGCGAAAGAAACCGTGGGAGCGGAAGAACTCATCTCTTGATCCGAAGAACGTCGGAGCGAAGGGGGAGGGCCTCAGATATCTCATCTTCTGCGAGGACACCTATGGTGGAACGACGTACTTTCGGGAGATGAAGAGGGAGCGCCGGTCCCCCAATATCCACATCGAACTCGGCGGCAAACACGGAGAGCCGTACAAGCTGGTCCAGGCCGCCAGGAAGCGGCGGAGCGAGGCTTCCCGCAGGCGCGGTGACCAGGGCGCGGAGTACGACGAGGTGTGGTGCGTCATCGACATCGAGGCGCCGAGGCCACACGACTCCCTGGAGGAGGCGGTTCTCCTGGCGAGGAAGAGCGGTATCGAGATCGCATACGCCAATCCGTGCTTCGAGTTCTGGCTCCTCCTCCACCAGAAGGACCACACCACCGGTTCCCTGAGCACGGCCGACGCCATCAGGAAAATGCAGGGGTTGAAATGCTGTTACACGGCGAGCAAGGATTTCGATCCCCGGCACTTCCTCGGTCGGCCCCAGCAGGACGCGATCAGGCGCGCGGAGAGGTTGGGAAAACGGTACGGGGACGGCGTCCGTCTGCGTGACCGGAACCCCGGGACGGACATCCACGTCCTGGTCCGCCGACTCCTCGCCCAGACCTGACTCGTCCCGCACCTTCCCGGAAGAGGGCCCCGGCACGGCCACCCCCGCCAGGCGCCTTCCGCCCCGACTCCGCCAGTGGGCCGTTATCTCCGGTTGTTTCGTCGGGTACCCGGCCCACCTCGTCCGGTGAATCGGGGAGGTGGTGACCGGGATCGGCTATTCGTGCTCCGGCGGTACGGTCGCTCCATCACGTCCGTGTACGCGACGGTAGTGCGCGTTGTGCTCGGAAAGCTCCTCGTCCACCGCTTCCGCCTGCGGCTGGTCGCCGGATTCCCGGAGCGTGCGGACGAGATCGGCCGCCGCGATCGCCTCGAACCAGGAATAACGGGCCTCGCGGTACTCGGCGACCACTGTTTCGAGGAGTTCCCGAGACCGCTCCAGGCGTTCCGCGGCCCGTTGGAACACGCCTTCCCAGTAACGAGCTTCCATCGCGGCCCATCGGTCCCCGTGCTCGGTTGATAACGGAATGCTAGCGTTGGCGGGCATCGTCGGGAAGCAAACAGAATCGGTGAGACCCCCATGGCGGATCGGGACGAAACGATCCAGGTACGGCTTCCCGCCACGGCGACGGACATACCGCCGGGAGAGACACGTCGTATCGGTCCTTACCGCCTGCTCAAACGTTTGGGCGCGGGTGGTATGGGGGTGGTGTACGCCGGTGTCGACCAGACCGGACGCGCCGTCGCGGTCAAGGCCGTTCACGACGAGTACTCCGCGAACCCCGAGTTCAGGGACAGGTTCGCGCGCGAGGTGGGCCTCCTCCGCAGGGTCGGCGGCGCATGCGTGGTGCCGCTTCTGGACGCCGACGTCCGATCGCGGCGGCCATGGCTGGTCACACCCCTGGTCCACGGCCCGACGCTCGCCGAGCAGGTGCGGCGACACGGACCACTCGACCCGCGTCTGTTGAACGGCCTCGCGATGGGTGTCGCCGGAGCGCTCACCAGCATCCACCAGCACGGGATCGCCCACCGCGACCTCAAACCCGCCAACGTCATCCTGTCCGAGCAGGGGCCCAGGGTCCTGGACTTCGGTATCGCCCGCGCCGTCGACGAGACCGCGCTCACCCGGACGGGATCACTGGTGGGTACCCCGGGGTGGATCAGCCCCCAGCACTACCGGGGAGAGCCCGCCACGTTCTCCGACGACGTGTTCGCCTGGGGGTGTCTGGTCGCCTACGCCGCCACGGGCAGACCTCCCTTCGGTACGGGAGCTCCCGACGCCGTCGCCTTCCGTGTCCTCCAGGAGGAACCCGATCTGGTCGGGTTCGACGGCCCTCTCGCGGACATCGTCCGTGCCGCGCTGAGCAAAGAGGCAGGGAACCGTCCGACCGCGGCAGGGATACTCACACAGACCACGGGGACCCAGGGGACCCAGGAGTTCGGACGGGGATCCGGCGGCGAGGCCGCCACGCAGGTTCTGACCCGGGTGCTCGACCGGGAATGGTTTCCGCCGCAGGCGCCTCCCACAACCGTTCACCAGATCCGTGGGTTCGGGGAACGAACGGAACCGAAGAAGCGGCGCACAGGAAGGTTCCCGGCCCTGGGCGCCGGAGCCGTCGCACTGCTGCTGACGGTGTCCCTCGGCGGGTGGTGGATGGGTACGCGGTTCGATCAGGAAGACGGCGCCGAGGGACCGGACCGTGCCGGGGCCCGGCCGGAGGCGGCGGAGGCGTCCATGCCCGAATCGGAGTTCGGGCACGCGGAGTACATCGTGGTCCAGGCACGTGTCGGCCCGGGAGCGGCACCCGGACCCACCGCTCCCGGAGGACCCAGGCCCGATGGTGACTTCGTCGTCGGCCTGCACCCCTACGACCCCGAGGGGGACCCCGACAACATCGATCCCATGACGGGGCAACCGACTATCGACTTCCACGAGCACGACGCCCTGTGGGGACGGATCGCCGAGGACGCCGAGATCCTGTGTGCATGGTCCTTCTGCACACAGAGCGCGGGAGGACTCGACCCCCATGGTTACGGCACCACTCCGGCGGAGCCGCAGGAGCTCATCGACTACTTCGAGGAACACGAGAACTCTGGTGGAGCCCCTGACGAAATGTGGATCGTCGCCGAGGTGACCTATACCGTCAATGTCAACGGTGTGGCCCGCATCACGAGGATCATCGAGACGTTCACACCCTGAGGAACCGCGTGATCCCGTCTGGTCGAGATCCGTGGTGTTTCACGGGTCCGTTCGTCCTGCCTGAGCGCCTGGCTGCCGCGACTGTGGTCGCCCGGCTCTTTCGTGCGCGAGTCGATGTGGTCGGGGTGTGGTCCCGGACAGGCGGGTTTGTCTGTTTCGTGTATGTATGGAGCTTATTACTCCACTGGTGCCCTGAGTAGGTGACGTTCGTGGTGGCCGAATCCGGCCAGGTGAAAAGAGGCCGCGCTGACCGAGGGTGGTCGGGCCTGGTGTAGAACTGGTGGTTGCTCTGGTTCTCACATCGGTGTGGAGGTTCGGGAGGGGAATGGCGGAGAACCCCGCTGGCACGGTGAACAACACCTCCATCAACCTGGGGCAGATCCTCAAGCTGGTGCAGGTCGGGAACCTGTACGGGAACATCTCGTTCCACCTCGGCGACATGGTGCACACGGAGACCGAAGCGGTACTGGAGGAATACCAGAGATACCTCGCCGCCACCTTCTCCCCAGCCGAACCAGAGCTCTATCAGCATTTCCGAAAAGGGTTCGAGCAGCAGAGATGGGCCATCCTCTCAGGAGAGCCCGGCAACGGCAGGGAGACCGCGGCCATCGCCCTGCACGCCTGGTGCGGGATGCGCGTTCATTCGATCCCCCTGAACGAGCAACCAGGGAAGCGCCTGGCCCGGACCCTTCCCGTGCCGGGAAACGGATACCTGGTCGACCTCACCCTGACGCAGATCGACGGGTCGATCGTCACGGAACTACGCGCCCTCCGGGCGCGGGTGGCGGAGAACGAGGCGGCGCTGACCATCCTCACCCGGCCCGGACAGCTCACCGGTGAACTGCACGAGATTCCCGTGTTCCATGTCCGTCGACCGCCGGGCATCGCCGTGCTCTCCGAGCACCTGAAGCGCCTGATCGGGGAGAACGCCCAGAAGGTGTGGACCACCTGGCAGGGCGTCCAGGACAAGGTGCGGGACGCCGGGCCGTCGGACGCCGTTCGCCTGGCCCGGATCGCCTACCAGTCCCGGCCGACGGACGACAGAACTTGTACCGAGACGTGGATCCGTGAAGCGCTTGACGCGTACGGCGACTGGAAGGGCGAGCTGAACGGTTGGTTCGCGGAGCACAGCGGGGACACCGCCGTCTGGAACCGGATCGCCCTGATCGCCGTCGCGGTGTTGGAGGGGCGGCAGGCGTTGGAGGTGTTCGATGCCGCTGACGACCTGGCACAGGCACTGGGAGAGCGACCCAGGGGCGTGGGAGGGATCTTCGGTCCGGGCGTGGACCTCACCCTGGAGACCGTGGGCGCGAAGCGCGTTCCGGGCGACGGTGTGTGCTTCACCAGGCCCGAGTACGCGGACGCGGTGCTGGAATACGTGTGGGAGCAACTCCCGCGACTACGAAAGTACCTGATCGCATGGATGAGTGAACTGGTGGCGGAGAGGCCGCAACTCGTCGCCCCGGTACGCGGAGCCTGCGTGCGTCTGGCCCTGTCGCGCAGGGACCAACCCCTGACGGTTGAGTTCTTCGACAGCTGGGCGAAAAGCGGGAGGACCAGGCAGGCCGCGGCGGACTTCGCGGCCGAGGCCGCCTCCTCACCGGACCTGGGGAAGGAGATACGTAAACGCCTCTACGACATCGCGAGGAACCCCTTATCCGACCACCACCAGGCGATGGCGGTCGCCAGCGCGTGTGTCACCTATGGCCGCACCAACCCCGCGTCCGCACTGACCCGTCTCAAGTGGCTCGCGCAGGCCGATTCGGAAAGGGTCCGTCAGGCCGCACTCGACGCCCTGGAGGAGCTGGCCAGGGACGGGGAGCGGTGGTTCGAGGTCGTCGGCGCGCTCCTGAACGAGTGGTGCCACGAAGGGGTCTCCCCCAGGCGTAGGGAGGTCGCGTTCCGCTTTCTCGTCCGTGCTCTGTCCGCGTCCACGGAAGGTGTGCCCGAGAGGCTCCTCTGGTCGAGGACGCACCCGGACGTCGCCAGGGCCACGGACCACGTCGCGGACATGTGGGGAGCGGTCCTCGGTCGAGGGGACGACGATCTGACTCTGGAGGCGGTCGGTACGTGGATCTCCTGCGTTCTGGAGGACGCGTTCAGGTTCGAGGAGGTGGCCGACATCCTCGTCAGAGCGGCGGCCGGTGGCAGGAGCGGTCTGAGCGAGGGGGCGGTGAGCAGGCGCACCGTCACCGCCGGTCGGATGATCGTCCACTGGTGTGAACGCAACGGCGTCGACCTCGGCACCAGGGCCGTCTACACCCTTCAGGCGCGGCTGTACAAGGCGCACGACCCTGCCTCGTCCGTGTGAGACTCGGGCACCGCGTTCTCAGGCCTTGTCGGTGAAGGGAGCGAACCCGTCCGGAGGGCGCGCCTGCACCGGGTGCCCGCGGGGACGATCGGCGGGGCCGACGTCCGCCCCTGGACACCGCTCGGAAGAAGGACGGGATCGTGATCAGCAACGACAAGTTCTCCCAGCACACCGAATACCATTCCTGGCTATCCGGAAAGGGGCGGCTGCTCGGAGGGACCGAGGTCGCAGGGATGTGGGCTTTCAAGGAGCTGCGCCCCATTCGGTGACCAGCGGAGAACCCCCACGTGTACGTGCGGCCGAGCGCGAAGCCGGTTGCGCGGGAGTAGGGGATCTGTAATGCTGTGAGGGTCGTGGACATCAAAGAGAGAGGCGTGCAGAGCACATGAGTCAGACCGCATAGCCCTTTCTCAAAGTCTTCTTGGGTTCTGAACAGGAACACACATCCGGTGTGTCCTGCCCAAGAGACGGAATGGGAGTTTGCGTGTCCACGACCATCGCCCTGGTGTGCGGGGCTTCCTTCGGAGCCTTCTGCATCACCCTGCTGCTCGCCCGCGAAGCCAAGAAGAGCTGGCCCCTGGCCCTCCTCATCGCCGGGGGTTCCCTTCTCGGCGCGCTCTCCGCGTTCGGCACCGTCCTCTCGGCCATCTGACCTCACGCACGGGGCGGGCCTGCGGGCCCGCCCCAGCGCCGTTCCGGCACGGACACGACGGTTCGAACCCCACCGAGGTCATCGCGATACGCTCCCTGCGGACCCCGGTAGGAACGGCCAGAAGACAGGGGGACCGCGTTCCCCGCGCATGGGGCGAGCAGACCTGGAGACGGTTCCGCTGTGGTCTTTTCGGGTTCACTCCGCCCTGAATACCTCGCTCAGATGCCATTGAAGTGCGTCCCGGGACGGGCGGTCGGCCCTTGGCCCCGGGACGGACACTGGTCTGCCCTCCAGGGCGGTGTACTCCCCGGCGTCCGGGAAGTCCTTGTGCAGGTGCGGGCTGACCCGGACTTCCAGGTCCGGGGACACCGACAGATAGCCCAGATCGAAGAGCCTGTGCACGTCCGAGCGCAGGAGGAGCCCGTTGTCGAGCCGGTGCAGACCGCCTTCGGACACCGGATGGATGTGGGCGGCCTCCAGAACCGGGCGCACGCGCTGTCCGGTGACGGCGCACCGGCCCTCGTAGGCGTCCAGCAACGCCAGCTTGAACGCCTCCTGCCCCAGGCGGCGGCGGGTGATGCGGCCCTCGCCGACCACCGGACCGTTGTGCTCCCAGGTGGCAGCCACGGCGTGTGCGTCGTCGGTAAGGGCCTCCGTCGGATTCTGACCGAGGATTCGGGTCACGATGGGCGCGAAGTAGTCGGCGTGCTCGGGGGCGGTGATGTCGGGATACCCCTTGCCCTGCACGAGGTTGCTCGCGAAGTCCGCAGGCGGGTCGAAGGTCTCCTTCTCGGGGAGGAACACCGGGTCGCGCAACATGACGCAGCCGATGGCCGGGTCCTCCCCGGGGAGGATGGGCGACCCCGAGTTCTTCATCCGGTAGCGACTGATCGCCTCACGAACCTCGGAGAGGTCGCTCCTCCCGTTGCCCTCGTGGAAGGCCGCCCAGGCCTCGGAGAGAGGAACGAGGGCGAAGCCGCTGAAGACCGCGCCTCCCACGATGCGGTCGTGCGGCTTGTGGGTCTTGAACAGGAACAGGTCTCCCGGGGAGAGCGCCTTGAAAACCCCGCCCGAGGGGCGCCAGAAGTTGATCTCGGCCAGGTGGGGGCGCTGGGCGAGGAAGTCGGCCCAGGCCTTGTCAGTAACGCCGACAAATGCCTTCATGTCCGACATTGTGAAGTATGTATTCACCTGTATTTGCCTGTGATCGGAGTTTCCGCAGGAGGCGGCGGAGCGGTGCCCGCGAAGAGCCTGGTGGAGCCGGGTGCGCATCCGGGTGTCCACATCCGGCCAAGGCGGCGGGCCGCGCCGCGTGATGGGACGAGGGTGGTGTTTCCGGGGAAGCGCGCGTCTCCCGGGGCGATGTCACCGCCCCGCCCACCGGACTTCTGTCGCGGTGCCGTTCGGGACCCGGTTGGGGATGCCGCCGTGCCCGCCGACCGTCGCCGTGGTGCGGTCCGGTCGGCGGGCACGTCCGTCGGGGACGCGGCTCGGCCGCGGGCTCATCCGTTCTCGGGTGGGGCGCCCTCCGGGGCGCCGGACGGGGCCCCGCCGTCGCCCGGCTCGCCGGAGGGAGCCCCACCGGGGGGAGCCCCGCCGCCGGGGCCGCCCATGCCGGATGCTTCCTGTTGGGTGACGCTGCCCGCGTAGTCGTTGCCCGGATCGCGGTAGATGGTGTGGACGTGCCCCCACCCCGCCGTGGTGTACCCGTCCACGTCGGCGCCCGCCGACCCCTGCTGGTTGGCGAACTCGACGTAGACGTCCGGGCCGGAGATCTGGAAGTGGACGCCCCCGCCCCGGGTCATGTCGTACTCGGTCGCCCCCGACCAGTTCACGTAGGTCTCGTCGAGGGTCGCCTCGATCTCGGCCAGGGCCGCGTCCGTGGTCTCCTCGTCGGACAGCCCCACCCAGTTGGCGACCACGTCGAGCAGGAGCTGTTTCTGCTCGTCGGTCAGGTCCGATCCGGCGAGGCCGGTCCCCGTCGGGTAGGAGCAGGTGCCGCCGGGGGCGCAGGCGAGGTTGGTGACCTCCGAGCCCTGGTACAGCTCGGCCCGCTGCTCGTCGGTCAGGCTGTCGTGGAAGGCGAAGGCCGACTCGTACATGCCCGCGAGCGGCTGGACCTCGTCGCCCTCGTCGTCGGTGTAGACGGCGGGCTGGGAGCCCAGGTGCGTGGGCGCGAACGTGATCGAGTCGTCGGTGCCGTCCAGCGTGGCGTTCAGCCCGAGGTGGTGGCCGCCGAACTGGAGCTGCCACGCGTCGGAGTCGGACGGGTCGCCGAAGAAGGCGACGTAGTACTGGCCCAGCGAGTCCCCGGTGCTGGAGCTGTTCTCCAGGAGGAACTCGTCGCCGTCCATGATGCCGGTGACCGTCTCGTACCCCTCCTCGCTCAGGAGCGCTTCGAGGACCTCCATGGCCGCGGTCCTCTGCTCCTCGGACAGGTCGTCCAGGTTCAGTCCGGCCCGGTCGACGAAGGTGACCGGGAAGTTCGACCAGGTCGTGGTCTTGGACTCGTCGTCGTAGGCGTACAGCAGCTGTTCACTCTGCTCGTCGGACAGCGTCGCCATGAGTGCCTCCGCCGCGGAGGCGGTCTGCGTGATGGTCTCCTCGGTCGTCGTGGACGACGTGCTCTCGGAGTCGGTCGTCTCCGGCACCGAGGCGGCGGTGCCCGCGGCGGCGCACCCGCTGAGCATGAGCAGCGCCAGCAGCAGCGCCGTCGCGATCCCTGCCGCTTTCGTGCGTTTCGGCCGATGCCGGACGCTTTCGGTCTCCTGACCGGTGGTGTTCGTCATGGAGGCGAAGGTAGGGAACGAACCTTGGTGCTTCCTGTGTGTCGCCTGAGAACGAACTGAGGACCGGCCCGTCTGCCGGTGGCGGTGGTGGTATGCGGTGCTTCGGGTCAGGCGGGACCGGGGCGGGGGATGAGGATCCGGTCCGGGGCGGCGTCTGGAGCGCGCTCATCGTGGCGTGTCGGTCCTCGTGCGGTGCTGCGGAGGGGAGGCGGCGAGGACGCCGAACACGGCGGTGCAGTAACGGGGATCGCCGTCGGCGGCGTGGCGCTCCAGGAGGACGGTGTTCGGCGTGGTCGGGGCTCGCGGTCCTCGGTGACACAGTGCAGTGCCTCCCCGGCGGCCAGACGGAACGCCGCCTGCAAGCCCTCCGGGCCGGAGTCGACCTCGTGCCGGAGGGCGCCGCGCGATACCACGCGGGTGGCGAAGACGGACCGTCCGCGGCCTGTTTCCTCCCGGACTTCGCGCGCCCTCGGCGAAGGCGAGGGTGAGCTCCTCCGGAAGCGGATCCCCGGGTAGCCGCAGACCTCGGGCAGATCGAAGGCGAGTTCCGCGCCGCCTTCGGGCAGGGGTTCGAAGTCAGCCCAGACCACCGCGAAAGTACGGGGAGCAGACCTGTCGGATGTGGCGGACGAACACCCCGGTGACCGGGCGGGGCGGTACGGGCGGACGCGGGCTGGTGCTCACGGACAGCTCCTCCTCAGATGTCGCGGTTCTGGCAGCGGTGTGTGGCGATTCCGTTCGATGTGGTCCCCGTCCAGCACCATGTCCAGAGCCGCCAGGATGTCGCCGTTCCCGCAGTCGGACAGGTGGTCCCGGAGCTGCTGGGCGGACGCCCCGTGTGTCAGCCCGGTCGCCTCGTCACCGGATCTCGTTTCCGGGGTGCTCGCTGTCGTAGGCGCGGCGGGCCCGGGCGATGGTGTCCCGGTGCTCCAGCGACCAGTCCGCGAGCGCCCTGACGAGGTGGGTGAGGCTCGCGCCGGTCTCGGTGAGCCGGTAGTCGACCTGGGCCGGGACCGTCGGGTAGACGGTGCGAAGTACCAGGCCGTCCCGTTCGAGCCGCCGGACCGTCAGGGTGAGCATCCGCTGGGATATCCCGTCGATGGCGCGTTGGAGCTGTCGGAAACGGCGTGCGCCGTTGGCGAGCTCGACGATGACGAGGACCGACCACTTGTCCCCGACCCGGTCGAGGACGTCGCGGATGCCGCAGTCCGGGTGGTCCGAGCCCCCACACGGGGCCAGGTCGGCCGCTCCGGTGGTTACGTCGGTGTGCGTCGGTGACACGAAACTGCCTCCTTGTGGCGGGCCTGTGGCCGGTCCAGGATCTCAACGGTAGTTACCGAAGAGAACCACGAGGGAGGACACGACCCATGATCATGGTGACCGGGGCACACGGGCAGCTGGCGTCGCTCACGCTGGCCGAGCTGGACGCGCGGGGGGTACCGGCCGTCGGGGGCAGCCGCACCGCCGGGGACGGTCTGCGCCACATCGACTTCGACGACCCCGACAGTCTGGACTTCACGGGGATCTCCACCCTGGTCCTGGTCTCGGCCGGGTACGCCGAGGACGACCGGGTCGTCGCCCGTCACGGCGCCGCCGTCGACGCCGCGGTCCGTGACGGGGTGGCCCACGTCGTCTACACCAGCCTGACCGGTGCCGGGGACCATCTCGGGTTCGCCCTCGCCCACCGGGCCACCGAGAGGCTGGTGAAGGCCGGCGGGCTGAGGTGGACCATCCTTCGCAACGGCCTGTACGCCGAGCTGTTCGGCGCGCTGTTCGCATGGACCCCTGATGGCCTGGAGTCGGCGTTCGGTACCGGTGCCCTGTCCGCGGTCGCACGCGCGGACCTCGCCGCCGTCGCGGCGGCCGTCGCGACGGCNNAGCTGGTCGGTGCTCCGATCAGCGCGGACGACGTCGCCGGACGGCTCGGCGTTGCGCACCGCACGATCAGCCTGGATGAGTACCGTGCCCGCGTTCTCTCCGACCGGGCCCTGTCGCCGTTCCAGCCACCGATGCTGGCCTCGATCGCCACCGGTGTCCGCCACGGGTTCCTCGACGACACCAGTACCGACCTCGCCCACCTGCTGGGGAGGCCTCCCACGGACCCGCTCACGGTCGCCGCGGACACCGCGGCCTCGGTGCGCACCAGCCAGGCCTGAAGCCCGGTGGTGCGTCGCGACGCACCCTGTTGACTGAGGAGTCGTCAGGGAACGGGCCCCGCCGCCCCGCCAGGAACCCCGCTTCCCTCCCCGACGTGAAGGGATCCCGGTGGGCGACCACCCGCCCACGAGCGTGGGCGGCACCGGGGCGCTGAGCAGACGTGCCAGCCGGGCCCCGGCGAACTCGGCCTCGCCCCGCACGGTCAGGGTGTACTGGACGTTCTTGCGCTCGAACTCGGCGGCGGTGGCGTAGGACGCGGTGTAGCTCTGGGAGGACTCCAACAACCCGAGCGACTCCAGGTGCCGCAGCGCCGCCTCCACCTCGGTCTCCTCCACCGGTTCGGTGAACCCGGTCCCGGGAAGCCGGTCGTGCACCTGTTCCACCAGCAGGGCCGTCTCCCAACCGCTCGTTGGCGTCGTTGAACACGTGCAGGATCGCGAAGTACAGGTCCCGGCGGCTGCCGGAGGCGAAGTCGAAGACCCGGGCGGGAAGTCGTTCGAAACCGTGCGTGTGACCGCTGCCCCTCCTACCGCGCGCCGGTGCTCACCCTCCGGTTCCCCACAGCAGTCAGAGGACCCCGTGTCCGTGACGCGAACGCCTTCTCGGCTCCGGCGCGCTCATCGTGGCGTGTCGGCCCCCGGGCGGTGCCGCGGAGGGGAGGCGGCGGGGGCGCCGATCGCGAGGAGGGCGGTGTCGTCGTCGAGGCCGTCGCCGAACCCCCTCAGCAGTTCGGCCAGGGCGTCGACCATGTCGTGGGGTGTGGAGGGGGCGTGTTCGGCGGCGAAGGAGTGCAGGGCCTCCTCACCGTACATGGTGTCGGGTCCGGGCCCCGTGCGGGCCTCGGTCAGGCCGTCGGTGTAGAGCACGAGGGTGTCGCCGGGGGCGAGAGCGGTCTCGACGGTGGCGAAGTGGGCGTCGGGCAGCACGCCGACGAGCATCCCGCCCGGCGTGTGCAGAAGGTCGGCCCGTCCGCCGGAGCGCAGGACCAGGGCCGGGGGATGGCCTCCGGAGGCGAGGCGGACACGGGCGCGGTCTCCGTCGGGTTCGAGGACGCCGAACACGGCGGTGCAGTAACGGGTATCGCCGTCGGTGGTGTGGCGCTCCAGGAGGACGGTGTTCAGCGTGGTCAGCGCGTCGGCGGGTTCGGGGGAGTGGAGGGCGGCGGTGCGGAGGCCGTAACGGACCTGGGAGGTCAGCGTCGCGGCCTCGGGTCCCTTGCCGGACACGTCGCCGAGGAAGAAGGCCCAGCGTGCGTCGTCGATGGGGAAGAGGTCGTAGAAGTCACCACCCAACTGGTGGTGGGAGGCGGTGTGGTAGTAGGCGGCCGCTTCCATGCCCGGCACCTCGGGCAGAGTGTCGGGCAGGAGGGCCTTCTGGAGTACGTCGAACACGTTTGCCAGGCGGGCCCGGTCGGCGTCGGCCTGGCGACGCGCCCGCTCGGCCTCGGCGCGGGCCTGCTCGGCCTCCCCGCGGCGACGCAGCAGCTCCTCCTCGTAGGCGCGGCGGTCGGTGGCGTCGAAGACGGTGGTGCGGACCAGTTGCGGCTCGCCCCCGCTGTCGTGCTTGACGACGGAGGAGACCAGCACGGGAAGGCGGCCGCCGTTGGACGTCCGCATCTCCAGGGCGATGCCCCTGAGCTCGCCCTGCATACGCAGCAGGGGCGCGAAGTGCGTCTCGTGGTAGAGCTTGCCACCCATGGTGAGCAGGTCGGGAAAGCGCATACGGCCCACCACGGCGTCGCGCTCCAGACCGAGCCACCCCAGCAGCGTGGCGTTGATCCTGGCCACCGTGCCGTCCATGAGCGTGGACAGGTACCCGCAGGGCGCGGACTCGTAGAGCTCCTCGGCGCTGTCCTCCAACAGTGCGGTGAAGGCCGCGTTGGTGCCATCGCCGTCACCGGCTCCGGACGGCTCGGTCCCCCTGTTCACCCGGTGTCCCTCAGGGACTCCAGGAAGTCCAGCACCGCCGCCGCGGTGGCCTCTGGCGCGCTCAGCTGCGGGCAGTGGCCGGTGGCCTCCAGGGTGACCAGCCGTGAGGAGGGGATCGCCGCGTGGACGAAGGCGCCGACCTCGCGCGGGGCGATGAGGTCCTGGGCGGATTCCAGGATCAGCGTCGGGATCCGCACGTCCTTCAGATCCGCGCGGTTGTCCGACAGGAAGGTGGTGCGGGCGAAGACCCGGGCGATGTCGGGGTCGGTGGCGCAGAAGCTGTTGGTCAGTTCCTGCCCCAGTTCGGGCCGTTCGGGGTTGCCCATGATCACCGGTGCCATGGCCGATGACCATCCCAGGTAGTTCGACTCCAGTGAGCTCAGCAGTTCGTCGATGTCCTCCGAGGTGAATCCGCCGCGGTAGTCCTCGTCGTCGACGTACCGGGGCGAGGGGGTCACCATCACCAGCGCCCCGATCCGCTCCGGTGCCTCCCGCACGGCCAGGACGCCCACCACGGAGCTGACGGAGTGTCCCACGAACACCGCCCGCTCCAGGTCCAGTGCGTGACAGATCTCCACCACGTCCCGGGCGTAGCCCTCCAGGGAGGAGTACCTCTCCTCGCTCCATGCGGAGGAGTCCGATCTTCCGGAGCCGACGTAGTCGAACAGCACCACCCGGTACCGCTCGGCCAGGGCCGGAACCACCAGGCGCCACATGTTCTGGTCACAGCCGAACCCGTGGGCCAGCACGACCGTCGGCCCGTCGGCGGTCCCCGTGACCGTGACGTTGTTCCTGCGCAGGACGTCCATACTGGTCATCCCTTCCCCGTGCCAGTTCGCTCAAAAGGTCAGATGGATCACGTGGCATCGCCTCTGGCACCGGGGCCATCGACCCCTCTCGTCCGGTGGTCTTCCCGGTACCGCTCCGAGGTGAACCCGGGGCGCGCGCCTCCCGGTCCCGCCACGCTGTGACCACCGCGTTCCCTCCCGACGTGAAGGGCCCCGGTGTGCGGTCGCCCACCGGGACCCGGACCTCGGCGCGCCTCAGGCCGTTTCGCCCTCCTCACCCACCGGTATGACGGAACGGACCACCCGACAGGCGGTCGACTGCGACACCCCGGCCCTGGCGGCCACGGCCCTGGTCGACAGGTGTGCGCCACCGGCGTCGACGCTCTCGGTGATGACCGTGGTGAGCCGTTCCTTGGTGAGGGCGCGCGGTCTCCCCGGCCGCGGGGCGTCGGTCAGCCCCTCCAGCCGCCGCTCGGTGAAGCGTCTGCGCCACTTCCGGACCGTCGCCGCGCTCACGCCCAGTTCACGGGCGACCTGACTCTGGGACACGGGGACGCGGTCCGCGACCGTCCGGTCGCACGACAGGACGATACGGGCTCGCAGGGCGACGTCCTGTGCCTGCTTCCGCTTCCTGATCCACCCCTGGAGGACGTCACGTTCTTCGTCGGTCAGTTCCAGCGGCACGAGCTTCGGGCCGGGATGACTCATCAACCATCTCCTTCTGATTCGTGTGGGGGAAGGGTTCGGACGGGAACCCGTCGAAGGGAGGAACGTCGATGACGGCGCGCCGGCCGCTCAGTCCCGGGCCGACTCGCGAGGCTCGGAGCGCTCGTCGGCGCCGGCGTCCGGAGCGGTCCCGCCGTCCTCGGCACCGCCCATCGGGGCCAGGTGCCGCAGGGCGGCCACGATCAGCAGGGCGAGGAGCACCGACAGCGCGGCGTTGAGGCCGCCGACCACCGTGACGGCGCTGGTGAAGGCGCTCTGGGCGGCGTCCGTGACGGAGGCGGCGGCGGACTCCGGCAGTTCCTCGGCGGCCACGGACGCCCCGGCCAGCGAGTCCTCGGCCGCGG
>NZ_ANAX01000115.1:26615-38571 GCF_000341065.1 Nocardiopsis halotolerans DSM 44410
CGGCCACGGAGTTCCGGTAGACGAAGGCGCCCACGCTGCCCAGCACCGCGACGCCCAGGGCGGTGCCCAGCTCCGTGCTCGTCTCGGACAGGGCCGACGCGGATCCGGCCCGTTCCGCCGGGGCGGCGGCGAGGACCAGGTCGGTGCCCAGGGCGATGAGCGGGCCGCCGCCGCCGAGGATGAGGGTGAAGGCGACCACGGTGACGGTCACACCGGCCGACCCGTCGACGAAGGCGAGGACGGTGTGTCCGGCGGCCGACAGCACCAGTCCTCCGGCGACGACGTAGGCGGGCCGCACGGACGCGGCGAGGGCGGGCGCGGACATGGAGGTCACGATGAGCAGGAGCGCTCCGGGCAGCAGCCACAGACCGGCGGCCAGCGGGGTCTGCCCGGTGACCAGTTGCAGGTACTGGGTGACGAACAGGTAGGTGCCGCCCGCCACGAACATGGTCATGAGCATGGCGGCCAGGAGGACGCTGAACGACCAGACGCGGAACAGTCCCAGGTCCAGCAGCGGGTCGTCGAGCATGCGCTGGCGGAGCACGAAGGCGACCCCGACGACGAGACCGGCCACGAGCGCGGTCAGGGCGCCGGCGGAGACACCGTCGCGGGCCAGTTCCTTGAGCCCGTAGACGATCGGCAGCAGCGTGCCGAGGGACAGCACGACGCTGAACAGGTCGAGTCGGCCCGCACCGGGGTCCTTGGACTCCGGCAGCAGGAACGGGGCCAGGACCAGCAGGAGGAGCATCACCGGCACGGCCATGAGGAAGATCGAGCCCCATCCGAAGGACTGGAGCAGGGCGCCTCCGACGATCGGTCCCAGGGCGATGCCGACCGAGAAGACCGTGGCCCAGACGGCGATCGCGACCCCCCGTTCCCTCGGGTCCTCGAACATCCCGCTGATGAGGGAGAGGGTGGAGGGCATGAGGGTGGCCCCGGCCAGTCCCAGGAAGGCGCGGGCGGCGATCAGCGCCTCCGGGGACGTGGAGAATGCGGCCAGCGCGGACGCGACGCCGAAGAGCGCGCCGCCGATCAGGAGCAGCCTGCGGCGACCGATCCGGTCGCCGAGCGTCCCCATGGTCACGAGGAAGCCCGCGATCATGAAGGCGTAGATGTCGATGATCCACAGCAGCTCGTTGCCGCTGGCGTCGAGGTCCGAACTGATGTGGGGCGCGGCCAGGTTCAGCACGCTGATGTCGATCGAGGCCAGCAGTGTGGGCAGGGCCAGAACGGCCAGGCCCGTCCACTGCCTCGTTCCGGCCCGTGCCGGAGCCGGGGGCGTGTCACTCATCGGTTTCCTTGTCTGTCGTGTCCGCTCGGGTCGGGATACCCGTTCCGCGTCATGTTCTCCGTCGCGTGCGACATTTTCTACACGGTTCTCCGAGTGGACTTCAACACCGGAATTCAGGTCCCCCTGTCTGAGCTGCGATGATCTCCTGTTTTTCGCTGTGGATTCATCTCGGATTTCCAGGAAAGAGGGGTGGTCAGAAGCGCCGTGGGCGCCCGTTCCCACTCCATGCGAAGGCCTGGAGAGTTGAACTTGCATTAAAAAAGCAAGTTTTCCGTGTGGTACGTTTGCTTTGTCGCCGGAAGCAGGGGATCCCTGTTCTGTTCGTCGGATTCGCGGAACGGACGCGGCACGGGACGTTCCCGTCCCCGACGCGTGTGTCCGGGATGCGTCAGGGCACGGTCACGCGGGGGCTCCCCGCCGGTGGCCCCTCCGACCCGACGGCCGACGGCACCGGCCCCACGGGAAGCCGGAGGGCCTCCAGGACGCGGTCGAGCACCCTGGCCGTGGTCTCCGGTCCGTAGAAGGAGAAATGGTCCCCCTCGAACAGCTCCCACCGGAAGCCGCCGGTCGTCTCCAGGCTCCACAGGGGCATGCGCCGGGTCACCACGACCGGGTCGTCGGCCGCCCCCACGGCGAGGACGGGCACCGCGGTCTCGGTGGCGGGCCGTCCGTACGTCTCCATGGCCTCCAGGTCGGCCCGCACCGCCGCCAGGATCGGGCCGATCATCTCCCGGCGTTCGGCCAGACGCGTGGACACGCCCCCGATCATCACCAGGTGCTCCAGGAGTTCGGCGTCCGGACGGCGGTGCGCGAACGGGGGAGTGTCGGGGAAGCAGGGCGGCTGCCTGGCCGAGACGACGAGCAGCCGCGGTGGACGCCCCGACGCCTCCAGGGCCCGGGACAACGCGTACCCCAGGACACTGCCGGAACTGTGGCCGACGACCACGGTGGGGAGGTCGCCGTGCTCCGCCAGTTCCTCCACGAGTCCCGCGACCATGGGTTCCACCCGGCGGAGCGGTTCCTCGGACAGCCGGGCGCCGTGTCCGGGCAGTTGCGCGACGAGCAGGTCCACGTCGTCGGGGAGCAGGGGACGCCACGGGGCGAAGGCGGACGGCCAGCCCCCCGCGTGGGGCAGCGCCACCACGCGTCCCCGGGTCGGTCGGTCGTTTCGGCTCAGGGGGATCAACCAGTTCGACATGGTCCTCACACCATCAGCGGGTGGTGCCCGCGCAGGAAGTCGATCACACGTTTCTGGTGGGGTTGGAGGCGCTGTCCGGGCAGGTGGTCGAGGGAGTGACGGAAGGGGTCCTCGGGGGGAGGCATCCCCGCGACGGCGCTCGCCGTCCCCAGCACCAGCATGGGCTGGTACCACGGGGAGTAGCCGCCCTCGTGCACGAACACGCACCTTCCGCCGCACAGCTCCGCGGCGAGGTCGCACACCCCCGCGGTCAGGGTGTGGAAGGTCAGGCTGGTGCACAGCATGCGCCCCATCGGGTCGTGCCCGCTGGCGTCCACCCCGGCGGCCACCAGGATGATCTCGGGGCGGAACGCACGCGCGGCGGGCACCACCACGTCGGTGAACGCGGCCAGGTAGGCGTCGTGGCCCGAACCGGGAGGCAGCGGGACGTTGAGGGTGCTGCCCCTCCCGGCCCCGGCTCCGGTCTCGGTGATCGTCCCGGACCCCGGCGGGAAGAGTCCGTCCTGGTGGATCGAGACGTAGAGGACGTCCGGGTCCTCGTGGAACGCCTTCTGGATCCCGTTGCCGTGGTGGACGTCCCAGTCGAGGACCATCACCCTGCGCAGGCCCCGCGTCTGGGCGACCCGGGCCCCGACGGCGACGTTGTTGAACAGGCACAGGGCCATGGCGCGGTCCGGTTCGGCGTGGTGACCCGGGGGTCTGACCAGGCAGTAGGCCCTGTCGTGTCCGCCCGAGACCACGTCGCGCACCGCCTCCGCGCACGCCCCCGCGGCCAGCCGCGCCGCCCGGGAACTGTGGTAGTTCACGTGGGCGTACACCCCGGCGTCGCCCCCGCCGGCCGCGGACGCCTCCTCCACGCGGGCGACGTGCCGCGCGGTGTGCACCAGTTCCAGTTCGCCGTCGGAGGCGGGCCCGGGGGTCAGGCAGTCGAAGGCGTCCAGGACCCCCGAGGCCCTGACCAGCCCCTCCGCGCGGCGCAGGTCGGGGTCCACGGCGTGCTGCCGCAGCGGCTCCCNGCCGACCGGGACGTAACCCGAACCCGGGCCGGGGTCGTGCCAGTGGCAGAGTTCGTGGCTGTACCACGCGAACGCGGCCATGTCAGGCGGGTCCCCTCGTGACGACGGTGAGTCCGCCCGCCTCGGCGATCCGCGTGCGGTGGTGCTCCCGCTCGTCCTCGGGAACGCGCTTGGTGTCCAGGACCGTCTCCAGCCAGCCGAGGACGCGTTCGACCTCATCCCGGGTCAGGGCCCGCCCTCCCGCCTCCTTCTCCAGGTCGCGGATGTGACGGGCGGGTTCGACGACGCCCCTGTCGTAGGCCTCTCCGTCGGGGCCGTCGTTGCGGGTGCACGCGATCGCCCTCAGTACCGCGTCGAGGAACGCCTCGCTGGTGGCCTCACTCATGTCCGTCCCTTTCCAATGGGGGTACACGGTCGTACGTGTCGGATCCGGGCTGGGGTCGTTGGCGGTGCGGGCTCCGCCGGGGCCGCCGGTCAGCCGATGAGGCCGAGGCGGCGCCCGGCCTTCTCCAGGACCGAGGCCGCCTCCTCCAGGTCGTCGGCCGAGTGGCTCAGGTTGACGATGGTGCGCAGTCGCGGCAGCGCGCGCGGAACCGCCGGGTAGACGATCGGCTGCACGAACAGGCCGTCGAGCTGGCACAGGCGGGCCATCTCCTGGGCCTGTTCCGCGGACGAGCACAGGATCGGCACGACGGGGGAGGCGCTCCTGAGGGTGTCGAAGCCGACGGAGTGCAGGCGGTCGCGGTACCCGTCGGTGAGCCACCGCAGGCGTTCGACCATGTGGGGCGCCGCGTCGATCACCTCGAAGGCGGCCTTGGCCGCCGCGGCCTGCGCGGGGGTGACGGCGGCGGAGAACATCCAGCCGCGCGCGTTGTTCTTGAGCGCGAAGACCAGGTCGCGGGAACCGGCCACGTAGCCGCCGGTGCTGGGGATGGTCTTGGAGAGGGTGCCCATCTTGACGTCGACGCGTGCGGGGTCGAGCCCGAAGTGCTCGACGACGCCCCGGCCGGTGGCCCCGAGGACCCCGATGCTGTGCGCCTCGTCCACCATCACCGGGACGCCGTGCCGCTCGCACAGGTCGAGGATGCCGGGCAGGTCGGCGATGTCGCCGTCCATGCTGAAGACGGCGTCGGTGACCACGAGGCGGCCCGCCCCCTCGGTCCGGCGCAGGGCCCTTTCCAGGTCACCGAGGTCGTTGTGGGCGTAGGCCACCACGTCGGCGCCGGACATGCGGTAGCCGTCCAGGATGCTCGCGTGGTTGTAGACGTCCCCGATGATCACGTCGCCGGGGCCGAGCAGGGCGCCCAGGGTCGCCTGGTTGGCCATGTAACCGCTGGAGTAGACGATGGCGTCCTCGGTGCCGAGGAAGCCGGCGATCGTCAGCTCCAGTTCCCGGTGGAGGTCGAGGGTGCCCGCCAGCAGCCGGACGCCGTGGGCGCCGGTGCCGAAGCGGTCCACGGCGAGGTGGGCCTGTGCGCCGACGTAGTCGTGGCCGAGCAGCCCCAGGTAGCTGTAGGAGGCCAGGTTGAGGAACCACCGCCCGTCGAAGCGGATGCGTGGTCCCTCGGCCGCCTCGATGACGGGTTCGTAGAAGTAGTCGTCACGGGCGACGATGGTGCGGTCCTCGCCGGACAGGGCGTCGATGCGCTGGTCGAGGAAGGTTCCCCCCGGGCGGTCGGCCAGGCGTCCGGGCAGGGTACGCCCCGGGGTCCGCGTCGGGGCCGTGAGCGTCCGCGACGGGACGGGTGGCGCGGACGGGGTCTCCTGGAGCGGTGTTGCCTGGGGTTGGGACGCCGCTGCTCGGGGTTCCGGTGGTGCTGTGGAAAAAACGGGGGTGCTCGGGGCAGCCTGAGGCGGTGCCATTGGAGCGGGTGGCGCGGGAGGGTTGGCCTGGGAGCGGAACGCTGCTGCCTGGGGCTCCGGTGGTGCTGTGGGGAAGACCGAGGCGCTCGGGGTGGCCTGGGGGTGGGGTGGGACGGCTGGTGCGCTCGGGGCCATGGTTCTCTGCTCGGTGCCCCAGGGACGGGCGGCCGGATCCGTGCTGGTGGCGGGCGTGCCCGGTTCCGGTTCACGGCGGTACTGGTCCCAGGGCGGTGTGAAACCCGTCGGCGCGGAGGGCGCCGTGGCCGGGGCGGCGGCGGACCCGGCGTTCACCGGCGAGGGGGCGGCGGCCGGTGGTGCCGGTGCGGCCGTGGACGCGTCCCCGGCCTCCGCCAGGTGGGCGAGCAGGTCCCGGATATCGGGGCGCTCGAAGAGGACGGCCGTGTCGATGTCGATCCCGCGGGAGCCGAGCGCCGCGCCGACCTCCACCGCCGTGATGGAGTCCAGGCCGAGTTCCAGCAGGTTGTCGTCCGGGGTGATCTCCGGCTGGTGGAGGGCGCCGGACAGGATGTCGCGCAGTGGCGCCCACAGGTCGTCGGTGGTCGGCGTGGGGGGCATCTCTTCCTCCTGGGTCGCGACCGGCGGGGTCAGGACGTAGTTGTCGGGCGGCAGGGACAGGACGGTGTCGAGCAGGGCCAACCCGGTGTCCGCGGAGAGGGCGGGCACGCCGCGCAACGAGGCTCCGTCGGCCACGCCCTCGCCCATGCCCACCTCCCACAGTCCCCAGGACAGGCCGTACCAGGGCAGGCGGTGGTTCCGGCGGGCGGCGGCGAACCCCTCCATGTAGGCGTTGGCGGCCGCGTAGGCGCTCTGCCCGAGGTTGCCGTGGACGGCCGCCACCGAGGAGAACACGGCGACGAACTCCGGCGGCCGCGCCCTGAGCCCCTCGACCAGCGCGTGCACGCCGCCGACCTTGGGGTGCAGGACCTCGGCGGCCCTCTCCGGGGCCAGCGAACGGACGAGGCCGTCGCGCAGCACGCCCGCGCAGTGGAGGACGCCGTGGAAGCGTTCGGCGCCGTCGAGCAGGGCCGGGTCGGCCACGTCCCCGGTGAGGGTGACCACCTCGCAGCGTTCGGACAGTCGGTGCAGCCGCTCCGCCCGTTCACCCTCCGCCGGGACGGTCCGCCCGACGAGGGTGAGGTGGGCGCAGCCCCGTTCCGCCAGGTGTTCGGCCACGTGCAGGCCGATACCGCCCATGCCGCCCGTCACCAGGAACCGGCGTCCCCGGACGACGGGCGGGTCGCCGACCGGCCCGGGGAGGGGTTCCACCCCGGGCCGGTGCCACACGCCGTCGCGCAGCCACAGCTCCGGTTCGGCGAAGCGCGCCTCCCGCGCGGACAGGGGGGAACCGCCCAGGTCCACCAGACGCAGCCGTGCGCGGGGCGTCTCGCGGCGCAGGCTCCGCACGAACCCCCACAGCGCGGCCTGTGCGGGGTCGGGATCCGACCCGGGTGTCCCGTGGGCTCCGTCGGTGACCACCGTCAGGGACGGGACGGGACGGCGCCGCACCAGCGCCGACGTGGTCCGGAGGAGGTCCAGGACGAGATCGCGGACCCCCTCGGGGCCGGACACGCGCCGGGGCGCGACGTAGACCAGTTCGTCCGCGGTGTCCGCCGCGTCGGCGGGTGCGTCCCCGTCCGGCGCCCCGGGGCCCACGAAAACGGGGGCCACCCCCTTCGGGAGGGGCTCCGGGGTGGGCCGGACGGGGGTCCAGACGACACGGGAGACTCCGTCCGCCGGGGCCCCTCCGCCCTCCGGGGCCCCTCCTGTGCCGGGTTCCCCGGTGTACGCGGGCACGGCTCCCGGAACGGGGGAGGGCTCGGGCGCGGGTACCGGGACCGCGGCCCCGGCGCCGGGCCGCGCGGGGGACGCGGACGGTTCGGCCGAGATCGCACGCAGGGTGACCCCCTCGGCCTCCAGGAGCACCTCGCCCTGCGGTGAGTGGAACCGGACGCGGCCGCGCACCATCCCCGGGCCCTCACCGACGCGCTCGACCAGCGCCCACACGCTTCCGGAGACACGGCGCCGTACGGAGAGCGCGTGGACCGACCAGGGCAGGCAGGTTCCGTTCCGCCCGTCGTCCATCCAGCCCAGGCACTGGAACGCGGCGTCGAGCAGGGGAGGCGGGAGGTGGTGGGGACCGACGGCGTGGTCGTCGGTGCGCAGCAGGGCGAGCGCCCGCCCGGGGCCCGACCGCAGGGAGCGCACGGCCCGGAAGGTGGGTCCGTAGGTGATGCCGCTGGCCCGCTGCCACTCGCGGAAGCGGTCGAGGTCCACCGCGTCGGGGCAGCTCGCGGTGAGGGAGGCCAGGTCCTCGTACCCGGGCGGGCCCAGCGGTCGGCGCACGGCGGTCGCCCGGGAGTGGTCCGTCCACCGGTCGGTGCCCGGGGGACGGGAACGCACCGCGCACTCACCGTCCTCTCCCAGGGAGGTCTCCACCTCGACCCCGCCCTCGGGGACGTGGAGGGGGGCGAGCAGTCCGACGCGCTCCAGCCGCCAGGAGCCGCCGGGCTCCAGCGCGTCCAGCGCGGTGAGTAGGGAGTCCATCTGCGCGGCGGCGGGCAGGACCGCCCGGCCGCCGACCAGGTGGTCGGCGGCCAGCGGTTCGTCCCGCCGCACGAGGTTGCGGAAGACGTTCATCGGAGGAGCTCGAATCTGTCGGTGGCCAACGTGAGTCCGTTCACCTGGACGTCCACGGGGTGTTCGCCGGGGTAGTACCTGCGGGTCTGGACCTCCCGGACGGGGTGCGCCTTCTCCAGGTGGCGGACCTCGCCGGGGGCCAGTTCGATGTCGGAGAGCTTGAAGACCTTGGGGATGAGCCGCCCGTTCCCGCGCACGTGGTGGACGACGTAGTCGACGGTCACCCGGTGCCCGCGGGTGTCGGTGTTCTCGATGGAGAAGCGGAGGGTGACGGTGTCGCCGAGACGGATCGCGGCCGGACGCACCGACAGGTCGTGCACCCTGATGTACTCGCCCCCGGTGGTGCCGAGCAGGGCCAGCGCCTCCTGGTCGCCCTTCTTGACGAGGGTGCGCAGCGCGTGCTTGACGATCCACCGGGTCTCGGGGGTCGGGCTCTCGTCGAGCCAGCGCCGCGCGGTCGCCAGGGCGGTACCGGGATGGTCCCTGGAGATGTCGTTCAGGTTGTTGGCGACGGACTTGCGCACGTAGCCGGAGGGGTCGCTGCGCAGGAGTTCCAGGATCTCCAGGACGGGGGCCGGGTCCTCGATGAAGAAGGGGAGCTTGCCGGACCAGGGGAGGCGGGTGCGGGTGCCCTCGCTGGCCAGTCTGCGCACGTTGTGGCTGGGGCTGACCGCCCACCGGGCGATGCGGGCCATCGTCGTCTCCCGGTGCTCGGTGATGAGGGGACGGATGGCGTACTCACCGGTGTGGCAGCGGGTCACCTCCTCCAGGAAGTCCAGGGACTCCTCGGGGTGGTCGAGGCCGTACTCCTCCACGTACCGGGCCACCGGCATGAGGAACCAGCTCACCGTGAACATCCCCTGCCCCTCGGGGAGTTCGTCGACCAGGGTGCTGCGGAGGATCTCCAACGCCTTCGGGTACTCGTCGGGCAGGCGTGAACGCAGCCCCTCGCACAGGACGAGGACGCGGTCCTTGAGTTCCAGGTCCGGCACGCGGCGGTCGACCTCGGCCGCGTAGCCCGCCGTGTCGAAATCGGACAGAACCGTCTGAATGCTCTCACCGATGATTGTGGCGGTCTCGCCGGTGAAGTGCTTCTTCAGGCTGTAGTCACTGGACATGCTGTACTCCCTCTCGGATATCGATATCCCCGAGCAGCGGATGGTTCCGGAGGGTTCCGTCGGAGGGTCTCCGGGAGCCGGTGGAGCCGTCGGTGTTCTCGGTGAACACGGGTCCGTCCGCCTTTTCCGGAGAGGAGATCCAAAAACTCCTCCGTTCCAGCGGTCGGCCCGGGACGGGAGTCAGGCTATCGCCCTTTCCGTCGTGGAGAGCGGACCATTTCAATTCCGTTCCCGAGGTGCGGTGGTATTCCGCGGCCTGTTCCAGGAGAATTCGCTGCTCGGGGTGGTTTCTGCGGAGTGTGGTGTACCAGTGGGTGTCGGTGTCTCCGATGGTGGAGCGGGCGTGTGGTGTCAGGTGGGGTTGGGGGCCGATCTCCCAGTAGTGGCGTGCGCCGGAGGCGTGGACGGCTGTCACGCCGGGGTGGAAGCGGACCGGTTGGCGTATCTGGGTGGCCCAGGTGCGTGGGTCGGTGGCGGTGTCGGGTGTGTGCCAGTCGCCGGTCAGGCCGTTGACCAGGGGGATGCGGGGGGTGCTGAGGTGGGTGTCGGCCAGGGCTTGGGTGAAGGGTTGTATCGCGCCGTCCATGTGGGCGGAGTGGAAGGCGTGGGAGACGTTGAGCGTCCGTGCTCGGCGCGGTCCCAGCCGTTGTACCAACTCCGCCACCTTCTCGGCCGGGCCGGTCACCGTCATGTGTGTGGGGGAGTTGTGGGAGGCCACCTCCACGCCGGGGTGGTCGTGGAGGGCGCGGGTGGTCTCCTCGACCGGGCCGGTGATGGCGGCCATCGCTCCGGAGGAGGGTTGCCGCTGCATGAGGCGGGCGCGCATCGCGGTGAGTCGGAGGAGGTCGGGCAGGTCGAACACCCCGCTGGCCCAGGCGGCGGTCAGTTCTCCGAGGCTGTGCCCGATCGCCACGTTCGGCTCAATCCCCCATGACCGCAACAGCGTTGTCAGCGCCACCTGGGTGGACACGATCGCCGTCTGCGCGTACTCGGTCCGGTCCAACAGACCCTGTTCGTCCGCGAAGAGCACCTCGGTCAGGGACGTGTCCGTGTGTGGTTCGAGTAGCTGCGCGCACTCGTCGATCGTGCGCCGGTAGACCGGCTCGGTCTCGTACAGGGTGCGGCCCATCCCCGCGTGCTGCGACCCCTGGCCGGTGAACACGAACGCCGTCGGCGCCGACTGGTTCCGGACGACGGTCACGGGCGTCTCCCCCGACGCCACGGCACGCAGATCACGTTCGGCGCTGCCCGCCTCCGTGACCACGACCGCGCCGTGCCGGTGGGAGGGCCTGGCGGTGTTCACCGTGAACGCGAAGTCACCGAGGCGTTCGGTCGACCCGACCGCGTCCGCGTAGTCCCCGGCGAGCCGACGGACGGCGGTCTCACTGGGTGCGGTGATCTTGAGCAGGTGGGCCTGTTGGGGCAGGTCCGAGGTCCGGTTGGGCGGGGTGGGGGGTTCTTCGATGATGACGTGGGCGTTGACTCCGCCCATGCCGAAGGCGCTCAGCCCCGCGCGGCGTGGGACCCCGGCGGGGGGCTGCCATGCCACGGGTTGGGTGGCGGGGTAGAAGGGTGACGCCGCGAAGTCGATGTGGGGGTTGGGGGTGTTCAGGTGGAGTGTGGCCGGGATCGTCCGGTGGCGTAGGGCGAGGAGAATCTTGGCCAGGCCCGCGAGTCCGGCGGCGGGTTCCAGGTGGCCGATGTTGGACTTGACCGATCCGATGGCGCAGAACTGGTGCTGGTCGGTGTGCGCGCCGAACGCCTCGGTCAGGGCCTGTACCTCGATGGGGTCGCCGAGGGGGGTGCCGGTTCCGTGGGCTTCGAGCATGGTGATGGTGCTCGCGTCGACTCCGGCGTCCCGCAGCGCGGCCGTGACCACCTCCCGCTGGCCGCGCGGGCTGGGGGCCGAGTAACGCGTGGTCCTTCCGCCGTGGTTGACCGCGCTTCCCCGGATCACCGCCTGGACGCGGTCCCCGTCATCGACGGCCGTGTCGAGCCGCCTCAGGACGACCGCCAGAGCCCCCTCACCGGGCACCATCCCGTCCGCGTCGGCGTCGAAGGTCCGGCACAGCCCCGTCGGGGACAGCGCCCCCAGGTCGCGCATGGAACGGAAGTACTCCGGGCTCAGCCCGGCGTGCACCCCCGCCACCACGGCGGTGTCGACCTCACCGGAACGCAGGTGCCGCACGGCCTGGTGCAGGGCCACCAGCGACGACGAGCACAGGGTGTTGACCAGGACGCTCGGTCCGGTCCAGTCCATCAGGTGGGACAGGCGGTTGGGGATCATCGCCTCCAGCCCCAGCCCCCTGCCGTCCGGGATCCCGGCGCGCTGCCGCTCCTCGTGGTAGTGGTCGTGGCTGTAGGCGACCCACAGGCCGGTGCGGTCCTCCCGTGCCCGTTCGCCCATCCGTCCGGAGTCCTCCAGAGCGCGCCACACGGTCTCGTAGAGCAGCCGCGCCTGCGGGTCCAGGAGCGGGGCCTCGCGCGGGGACAGGCGGAACGGACCCGGATCGAACAGGTCGACCCGCTCCAGGAAGGAGGCGTGCGGCCGGTCGCCGTCGAAGGCGGAGCCGTCACGGGTGCCGGGGAGCGGGCCGACGCTGGCGCGTCCGTCGCGCAGCAGGTCCCAGAACTCCTCCGGGGTCTCCCCGCACGGCAGCATCAGCGCGCCGCCGATCACCGCGGCCGGGGCGCCGCCCGCTCCGGGGAGCCCGGACGCCCCCGCGGCCGGGTCCTCGGCCACGGGAGGCCCGGTGACCGGCGGCGCGGTGGTCGGCGACGCGGCGGGACCGGCCGTGTCGTTGGCCGGCCG
>NZ_ANAX01000115.1:38577-46673 GCF_000341065.1 Nocardiopsis halotolerans DSM 44410
CACCGGCTCGGAGACGGGCGGAGCCGGAGGCGACGCGGACACTGCTTCCCCGGGGACGTCGTCATCCCGGGTCGGGACCGTGGGGACGGTGAGCCGGGCGACGACGCCGTGGTCCCGTCCGGCGAGTTCGCGCGCGAAGTCCCGCGGCGTGGGGAACTCGAAGAACTCGGTGGGGTACAGGTCCAGGCCGTACTCGCGGGACAGCCGGTCGCTGAGCTCGACCAGTCCCGCCGAGTCGTACCCCGCCGACAGGAGTTCGGTGTCCGCGTCCTCCTCCGGGATCCCGGCCACGGCCAGGAACCAGGCCAGCGCCCGGGCGGCCGGGTCGGAAGGTCCCACCGTCCCCGCGGTTGGCGCGGGCCGCGGGGACGGTGGGGGCTGGGGGGCGACGGAGGTCCCGGAGGCGTCAGCGGCGGTGTCAGCGTCCTTCTCCACCGGCGTCCGGCCCTCGGTGAAGGCGGTCGGGGCGACCCGTTTGGCGGTGATGTCCGCCAGCACCAGGAGGGCCCGGCCCCGGGCGTCGGTCACCACCTGCGTGCACCGGCACGCCTCCTCGTTCCAGAAGGCGATGTCGGTGCGGACGAAGGCGGCCTCGGCCAGGGACCCGAGGACGGTGAGCCGCCCGATCGACAGGGGGATGAACGCGGGGGCGTCGTCCCGCCCGAAGACCGGGTTGTCGGGCGAGATGGCCGTGATGGTCACGCTGTCCAGGAGGCCGGGGTACAGGCGAGTCCGGTCCGGGTTGAGGGCCCGCTGGCGGCCCCCCTCGATCCGGGCGAGGGTGCCGCCGGGGCGCGCGGCGACCCACGAGACGTTCCGGTAGTAGCGGCCGTGGCGGTAACCGATCCTNGATACCGGAGCCCGAGCGCGGGACGGAGCACTCCGCCAGCAGCTCCGCCAGGGGTTCCGTGTGCTCGCCGTGTGCGTCTCCCGCGTCGACGAGCCGCCCGGTGACGAACGGCGTGCCGTCGTCGTCGCGCACCTCGAAGCGACGGTCGGCCGCCACCGAGCACAGCACCCGGCGCGCCCCGTCCGCCAGGACCAGGGGCCGGTGGAAGACGAGGTCCGACAACCCCCCGAAGTGCTCCCCCCGTGCCCGGACGCCCTGCTCCAGGAAGTCGAGCCACCCGACCCCCGGCAGCATGAAGTCCCCGTGCACGCTGTGCTGCGCGATCGGGTCCTCCCCGGGGCCGAAGACACGCGAGAAGGCGTGGGCTGCGCCGTCCCCGGGCTCCGAACGCACCGGGCCGCCGGGTTCGGCCGACCGGTGCGGTTCCGCCAGGTCCAGGCTCGGGCCGTGCGCCTGCTCCCGGGGCAGGGGCACCCGGGTCCGGGCGCGGCCGCGGAACCGACGCGACCAGTCGATCCGGTGGCCGTGCTCGTACAGTCGCGCGACCACCGCGTCGAGGACGTCGGCGGGGTCGGCGCCGGGTTCGGCCAGCCGCGCCGCCCATCCCGTGCCGGTGCGGGGGCCGGACGCGTCCGGTTCGTGGCCGAGCAGCTCCGCGACCGTCTCCTCCAGGGGCGCCCCCTCCCACACGTGGGCGGCGACCGGACGCCACTCCTCGGGCAGGTCCACGGACCCCCCGTCCACTCCGGACTCACGGAGCGCCGTGGCCAGCGCGATCCCGAGGATCAGCTCCAGCAGTCGGCCCGTGAAGTCGGCGCGGCCGAGCCCGGCCGCCTCCTCGAAGCTGGCGACGACCTCCTCCACCGGCGCGTGGGCCGAACACAGGCGGGCGAACCACTCGGGTGGCGCGTCCGCACGCGGTACCCGGAAGTCCACCCCCCTGACGGCGCCGTCCGGGGGACCGGGGAAGTCGGGGGACAGCAGCCGCGACCGCAGCGCGGCGGCCAGTTCCGCGGCGTCACCCCCGCGTACGACGGCCCGCACCCGCCGGTGCGGTCGCCCCGTCTGGGCGGTCGCGCACAGGTCGGCGACGTTCCGTGCCCCCTCCAGCCGCTCCAGCCACTGGGCGGCCAACTCACGCAGACCCTCGGGGGTGTCGGCGGACAACGGGAGCATCAGCGCACCGGGGACCGCCTCCGTCGCGGCGGGCGCCGGGGGCTCCGGCGGCTCCTCCACGACCACGTGCGCGTTGGTCCCGCCGAAGCCGAAGGCGCTCACCGCCGCGCGCCTGGGGCCGTCCACCCGCCACCGCTCCTCGCGTTCGGGCAGGTGGAAGGGGCCGTCCGCCAGGCGGAGGCGCGGGTTGGGGCGTTCGACCGCGGTGGGGGGAACCGTCCGCGACCGGACGACGTGGACGGCCTTGGCGACACCCGCCAACCCGGCCGCCGAGTGCAGGTGGCCGATACGGCGCTTGAGGGAACCCAGCGCCACCGACCCCCGGCGGGAGCCCGCCCGTCCGAACACCTCGCTCAACGCCCGCGCCTCGATGGGGTCGCCGATCGCCGTTCCCGTGCCGTGGGCCTCCACGTAGCCCACGGTCGCGGCGTCCACCCGCGCGTAGACCTCGGAGAGCAGGTCGACCTGGGCGTCCAGGCTGGGGGTCGTGACGCCCATGGTGCTGCCGTCGTTGTTGACCGCCGACGCCACGATCGAGGCCAGCACGGTGTCACCGTCGTCGAGGGCGGCGCGCAGCGGTTTGAGGACGAGGGCCACGGCGCCCTCACCGGGGACGTAGCCGTCGGCGCGCTCGTCGAAGGTCCGGCACCGCCCCTGCGGGGAGAGGGCCTCGGCGTTGGTGAGCATCGTCAGGGTCAGCGGGTCGACGAGCAGGTCCACACCGCCCACGAGGGCGGTACGGCAACCGCCCGAGGCCAGGCTCTGGCATGCGAGCCACAGCGCGGTGAGGGACGAGGAGCAGGCGGTGTCGACCACCAGACTGGGTCCGTGCAGGTCCAGGCGGTCGGACAGCCAGGCCGCGGCGAAGTTCTGCGACCGCCCCCACAGCGCGGCGGCCCGTTCCGAACCCCGGCCCGGTTCCTCCGCCCGACCGTGTTCGAACCCGTAGGAGTTCATGCGCGAACCGACGAACACGCCCGTCCGCCGCCGGGCGTCGTCGGCCGACAGCCCGGACTCCTCCAGGGCGGTCGCCCCCACCTCCAGCATGAGCCGGTGCTGGGGGTCGAGCCGGACCGCCTGTTCCGCCGAGAGCCCGAACCGGTCGTGGTCGAAGCAGTACGCGTCCGGGAGGAAGGCCCCCTGTCCGGGGACCCCGGGGTACAGGTCCCGTGCCCACCGGCCCGCGGGCACGGGACCCACCTCGTGACGGTCGCCGGACAGCAGCCACCCCAGGTCGTCGACGTCCTCGGCCCCGGGGAGCCGGACGGCCATGCCGATGACCGCGATCCCCTCCTGCGCGTCGCGCTCCGGCCCCCGGGCACGCGCCGTTCCTCGTACTGTCATGGTCCCTTCCCTGTCGTCGGTGGGTGTGCGCGTCACTTACCGGCGAGCGGCCGCAACAGGGCGCTCAGGCCGACCGGTTCCGTGCCGTCCCGTTCGGCCGCGGGCTCCTCCTCGTGCGCGGGCGGGGCTCCGGCCTCCGCCTCCAGGAGGACGGCGATGTCGTTCACCGTCCGCGCGCGCATGACGGCGGACGGGTCGACCGTGCTCCCGTGGCGCCGCTCCAGGAGGGAGACCAGGTCGGCGATGGCCAACGAGTCGAGTCCGAGGTCGGCGACGGCGTGCGTGCCCGGGTCCTCCCCGAGGAGTTCGGTGAGGCAGGAGCGGACCAGCGCGACCGTTTCCCCGGTCGCCTCCCCGGACGCACGGGTGGCCGGGCGGGCCGACGGCTCGGGCCGGGAGGGCCGCTGAGCTTCCGTGTCCGGGCCGGCGGACCCGTCGGGCGCGCCCCCGGGGAAGGACACCCGACCGCCGGAGAGCAGGTGCGCCGAGAACCCGGCGAGGGCCTCCGCCGCCCCCAGGGAGGCCGTGGCGGAGAAGGAGGCGTCGGCCTCCAGACCGACACCGGACCAGTCGGGCCACGCGTGCGCGGTCACGGTCAGGGGGGACCCCTGGACGTGGGACCGTTCGGCCAGGGCCAGTTGGTAGGCGTTGGCCATGGCGTAGTCGACCAGGCCCCGCCCGGCCGCGGGGTCCTCACCGGCGACGGAGGACACGAGGACGACGAACCTCGCTCCGTGCTCGCCCGCCACGGCCAGGACGTGGTCCGATCCCGCGGTCTTGGGAGCCAGGACACCGGCCGCGTCCTCCTCCGCGCGGTTGCGGTGGGAGCCGAAGGGCAGGGCGCGTCCCGAGGCGTGCACGACGCCGTTCAGCGGACCCCACCGCCGTGACAGGTCCCGCACCGCCGCGCGGACGGCGGACCCGTCGGCCACGTCGCACGGCACGTAGTCCAGTTCGGCGGAGGGGGCGAGCGCGGCCAGTTCGGCCACGGCGTCCGCGTCCAGACGGCTGCGGCCGACGACGCCGACACGCGCCGCCCCCAGCCGCGCCAGACGGCGGACCAGGTGACGGCCCACCGCCCCGGCCCCTCCGGTGACCAGGACGAACCCCTCGCCCGACAGGTCGGGAGCGTGCTCGGCGCCGTCGGTCTCCTCCCAGTGCCGGACGTACCGGAGGCCGCCGCGCAGGGCGACCGCCGTGCGCTGCTCCGGCATGGCGGACAGCTCCGCGACGATCGCGCGTGCCTCGGTACCCGCGTCCGCGCCGGGCGCCAGGTCGAGGACGGCCGCGGAGAGGTGGTACTCGGCCGCCGCGGCCAGGATCGCGGCGGCGCGTGCCGCCGCGTCGGGTGCCAGTCCGGGCCGCTCCTCGGCGTTGACGGCCGCCGTCCGGCCGCCGACCCAGACCAGGCGTCCTCCCCGGGGGAGGGCGGAGGTCCACGCGCGCAGGGCGGACCAGAACCCCTCGGGGCCGGGGTCGACCACGACCAGGGCGTCCAGGTCGCGTTCCCCGGCGGAGGGGACGACGGTGAAGCCGGTGGCGGAGAGTTCGGTGCCCAGTACCCGGGCGTGTTCTCCGTCCCCGCACACGACGGCCGCGGTGCCGCCCGCGGCGCGGGCCGGTTCCGGGAGGGGCTCGGCGCGCCACCGGGGGCGCGTGGCCCGGGGCGGGGCCGTCGGTGCGGTGCCGCCCGCACCGTTCGGCTCCTGCGCCTGCGTCTCCGTCGTACCAGCGCCGCGGGTGGACCAGAAGCTGCGCTCCGCGAAGGGGTAGGCGGGCAGGCCGTCCGCGATCCGCGCCTCCGGGGCGGACAGGGCTGCCCAGGCGATCCCGGTGCGTCCGCGCCGCACCAGTTCCACGGCGGCGGGAGCGCTCGGGGGCTGGCCGTCGACGGGGCCCACGGCCTCGGAGATCGGCACGGCGCCGTCAGCTACCGCGCGCAGCGCCCGGACCAGGGATGCGGCGTCGGAGCCGAGCACCGCCGTCTGGAAGCCGAGCTCCGCGCGTCCGGTGTTGACGGTGTGGCACACGTCGGCCAGTTCCCGTGCGTCCCGGCAGGCGGCGATCCGTTCCGCGTAGCCCGCCGCGAGGATCCGGACGGCCTCCTCGGTGGCGCCGCTGACGCGTACGGGGTACTCCGAGGGCAGGTCCGAGGTGCGTTCGGGTGGGGTGGGGGGTTCTTCGAGGATGACGTGGGCGTTGACTCCGCCCATGCCGAAGGCGCTGAGTCCGGCGCGGCGGGGGACCCCGGCAGGGGGTGTCCACGCTGTGGGTTGGGTGGCGGGGTGGAAGGGGGAGGCGTTGAAGTCGATGTGGGGGTTGGGCTGCTTCAGGTGGAGTGTGGCGGGGATGGTGTGGTGGCGCATGGCCAGGAGAATCTTGGCCAGGCCCGCGAGTCCGGCGGCGGGTTCGAGGTGGCCGATGTTGGACTTGACCGATCCGATGGCGCAGAACTGGCGCCGGTCGGTGTGGGTGTTGAAGGCCTCGGTCAGGGCCTGTACCTCGATGGGGTCGCCGAGCGGGGTTCCGGTTCCGTGGGCTTCGAGCATGGTGATGGTGTCCGCGTCCACTCCGGCGTCGTGTAGCGCGGCGGTGATGACCTCGCGTTGCGCGGTGCCGTTGGGGACGGTCAGGCCGCTGGTCCTGCCGCCGTGGTTGACGGCGGTGCCTCGGATGACGGCGTGGACGCGGTCGCCGTCGTGGAGTGCCTGGTGGAGTGGTTTGACCAGCAGGGTGATGACGCCCTCTCCCGGGACGAATCCGTCCGCGTCGGCGTCGAAGGCCCTCGACCGCCCCGTCGGGGACAGCGCCTTCAGACTCCGCATGGCGTGGTAGTGCAGCGGTGACAGAGCGAGCCGGACCCCCGAGACGATGGCCTGGTCGCACTCGCCCCCGCGGATGCTGCGCACGGCCTGGTGCAGGGCCACCAGCGAGGACGAGCACAGGGTGTCGATGGTCATGCTCGGTCCGCGCAGGTCCAGGAAGTGGCTCACCCGGTTGGCCAGGAACGCGTTGTGGTTGCCCAGGCCGCTCAGGGCGTCCAGTTCGGGCTCGATGTTGTACTCGCGGTAGTGCTGGTAGCTGGCGCCCACGAACACGCCGGTCGGGGTGCCCGCCACGGAGGCGGGAGCCGCGCCCGCCGACTCCAGGCACTCCCACGCCCCCCGCAGCAGCCAGCGGGACTGGGGATCGAGCACCTCGGCCTGGTTGGCGAAGACACCGAACAACCGGGCGTCGAAGGACGCGATGCCGCTGAGGAACCCGCCCTCGGGCCGGGGCCCGGCGCCGTTCCAGCGGTCGGCGGGGGCGGGCGCCACGGCGTCTCCGCCCTCCATGAGCAGCCGCCAGAACGCGTCGGGGGTGTGCGCGCCCGGGACGGCCACCGACAGACCGATCACCGCGACGTCCTCGGCCCGCGCCCCGTCCGCACGTTCCGCGACGTGCCCGGACGGCGCTGGCACGGGTTCCTCCGCCCCGGACCGGGGCAGCGCGGTCCCGGGTTCGTACACGGGGTCCCCGGCCACGCCGACGGGGACCCCGACGGCGGAGGCCAGCGCACGGCAGTCGGCGGCCTCCATGACGTCGAGGGAGCCGACCCGTACGCCCAACCGGGCCTCCAGGCGCTCGGCGATCTCGGTCGCCAGCATCGAGTCGAGGGAGAGCAGGGTGAAGGGCGTGTCCGGTGTCAGGTCGGGTTCGCGCAACAGGGCCCGGACGACCTCGGCCACCGCGTCGGCCGGAGAGAGGGCGGCGGCGGGCGCGGGGACGGGGAGCGGATCGGTGCCACCGGGTCGCGGCACGTATCCCACGGGCTCCTTCGGATCCTCCCCGCCCGGCCGGGACACGGGCCGGTACCGGACGCCCGTCAGGACGAGCAGTGGCAGCCCTTCGTCGTCCAGGAGCTCGCTGTCCGCCACACGCGTGCCGTCCGCCTCCCTGGCGACGAGCCGTACGCGGACGCGCGCGGTCCGCGAGGGATCGCCGGACAGCACGGCCTCCGCCACCGATCCCGGCAGGAGGGTCACCTCGTCGGCGGACCGGTCGACCATGGTCAGGACCGCCATGCCCTGCAACGCCGCGTCCACGGCGGCGACCGCCGCGGACCCGTCCGACACCCCGGGGGTGCGACGGATCGAGCACACGGCCGTCGCGGCGTCGTAGTCCACCCCGTCGATGACGGCCAGGTCGGCTCCGTACTCCACCCCCCGCGCCTCGAACCAGGCGTAGAGGCCCATGGGGTCCAGCGTCCGGTCCGGCTCGTCGGCCGCGGGGGAGGGACACGCGTCCGCGCGGCCCCGTCCCGTGTGCGCCCGTGCGATGCGCCGACCGCCCCAGCTCAGGTTCACCGTCCCAGCGGAGAGGTCGACGCTCAGGGGGCCCGGTCCAGTCCCCGGTTCGGCGAAGACGATGTCGCGGACCCCGGTCTCGCCGACCTCTCCGCTCGCGCTCGCGAGGGCCCGCAGCAGCAGGAGCGCGGCCGGTACCGTCGGCTCGCCGAACACCCGATGCTGCCCGACCAGCAGTTCCGTGTCGTGCCCGTTCGGCAGGGGCACCCGCGCCGGACGTTCGGCAGGGAGCCCGGCGGGCGGCGTCTCGGCGGCCTTACGGTTCNCCGTGTGTACGCCCAGGGGATACGCGGGCAGGACGACCCGGCGGCCCCTCGGGTACACCTGGCGCCAGTCCACGTCCGCGCCCCCGACGAAACGGGCGGCCAGTTCGGCGGCGG
>NZ_ANAX01000116.1 GCF_000341065.1 Nocardiopsis halotolerans DSM 44410
ACGGAGCGGCCCGCCACCCGCCCCTCGCCGAGGACACGCCGCATTCCCGCCAGGACCTCCTCCCGATCACCGCCGTGGAAGGCCGCGCGGAACTCCCGGTGGTCCCGGCCCACGGCGGCCGAGAAGCACACGTCGCCCAGGTCGGCGTCGGACCCGGGAAGCCAGCGGACCGCGTCGGAGACGCGTTCGGCCAGGGCCTCGGGCGTGTGCCCGGACAGGACGAGGACGTGCCCGGCGTCCGGGCGGGCCGCCGCCCGTTCTCCCCGGGCGCCGTGCTCGGCCACGACGACGTGGGCGTTGGTTCCGCCCATCCCGAAGGCGCTCACCCCGGCGACCCGGGGACGCGTACCGGGCCACGGCACGGTCTCGGTGTTCACCGACAATCCCGCCGCCGCCAGGTCGAGCCGTGTGGAGGGCCGCTCGTATCCGGCGAGCGGGGGAACGACGCCGTACCGCATGCACAACAGCACCTTGACCAGGCCCGCCATCCCGCTCGCGGGTTCCAGGTGACCGATGTTGGCCTTCACCGACCCCAGCAGGCGCGGCCCGCCCCCGGGGCCGAAGACCTCGGTCAGCGCCGCGACCTCGATCGGATCGCCGAGCGGTGTGGCCGTCCCGTGCGCCTCGATCAGCGTCACCTCCTCGGGAGGCGTGTCGGCGTCCGCGAGGGCCGCGCGGATGACGGCCTCCTGGGCCGAGGCGCGCGGGACGGGCAGGGCACCCCCGCGCCCGCCGTGGTTGACCGCGCTGCCGCGGACGACGCCCCAGACGTGGTCACCGTCGCGTTCGGCGTCGGCCAGCGGGCGGAGCACCATCGCGACCGCGCCCTCACCGGGGACGAAGCCGTCGGCGCGCTCGTCGAAGGGGCGCGGTCGGCCGGGGGAGAGCGCCCCCATCCGGGTGAGGCTCCGGTAGTACCAGGGGGTGAGGCCCACGTGGCAGGTCGCCACGAGCGCGGCGCCGCACTGGCCCGACCGCAGGGAGTGGACCGCCTGGTGCAGCGCGACCAACGAGGACGAGCACAGCGTGTCGACGGTCTGGGAGGGTCCGGTCAGGTCGAGTGTGTAGGAGATCCGGTTCGCCAGCACGGCGTTCATCGAGCCCAGGGCCGTGTGCGGGCCGACCCGCTCCAGGCCGGAGGCGTCGCGGTGGTGCTCGTAGGTCGCCCCGACGAACACCCCGACGTCGGACCGGCCGTGCAGACCGGCCTCGTTCACGGCGCGCCACGAGTGCTCCAGCAGGAGTTTCTGCTGGGGGTCCATCTCGTCGGCCTCGCGTCGGGAGGTTCCGAAGAAGCGGTGGTCGAAACCGTCGTCGAGTCGGAGGAAGGCACCGTCACGGCAGTGCTCCGCGTGCTCCTCAGCCCCGTCCGGGTTTTCCGACCCGGACAGCAGACCGACGTCCCACCGCTCCGCGGGCACCTCGGTGAAGGCCGTGCCCCCCGATTCCAGCAGTTTCCAGAACCCGTCCAGGCCGCGGCCTCCGGGCAGGTCGCCCGAGACCGCGACGATCGCGATGTCGCCGGGTCGGGCGGGTGCGGGCGGTTCGTCGACCGGGGTGTCCGTGCTCTCGGGCAGGGGATCCGCGGCCTCGGAGGGTGGTCCCCCGACCGGGTTGTCCACGGCCGACGCGTCCGTCACCCGGGGGCGGGGATCCGCCTCCTCCGCCGGGGCGTCCGCCGCCCCGGCGGGCACGCCGTACTGCTCGGTCAGGGCCCTGGTCACCCCGGCGGCGTCCGGGTACTCCAGGAAGAGGGTCGCGGGCAGGTCCGTGCCCACGATCCGGGAGAGCTCCTCCGACATCTCCACGCTCATGATGGAGTCGACGCCGTAGTCGGCCAGCGGTGTGCTCGGGGAGAGGTCGTCCAGGCCCAGGCGTGCGGCGAGGAGGTGCCGGACCCGCGCCGCGAGGTCGGCCGGGACGGGCTTCGGGCCGCTCCCGGACCCGGCGGAGGGGGCCGGCCGCCCGACGGGGGACGGCGTGACGGGGTGGGGAACGCCCCGACCGTCGGGGTGGGCGACCACCACCCTCCGGTCGCCCCCGCCCAGGACGGCCATGAGCGCGTCCAGGGCCTCCTCCGTGCCCAGGGGGCGCACGCCCCGCCGACGCAGCTGTTCGGCCACCTCGACACCCATGCCCACCTCGCCCCACAGACCCCAGGACACCGTCGTCCACGGGTGGCCCATGGTGTGCGCGAAGCCGTCGAGGTAGGCGTTGGCCGCGGCGTATCCCGCCTGTCCCAGGTTGCCGAAGGTCCCCGAGACCGAGCCGAACAGCACCGCGAAGTCCAGGTCCAGCCCGGACACGGCCGCGGCCAGCTCGCGGCTCCCGGCCACCTTGGGCCGCATGACGGCCGTGAGGTCCTCGGCGCTGGCGCCGCGGATCAGCCCGTCCCTGAGGATCCCGGCGGCGTGCACGACACCGGCCAGTCCGTGCCCGTCGGCGAGCAGGTCCGACACCACCGACCCGAGTTCGCCGGGAACGGAGACGTCGGCGCGCAGCGAGCGCACCCGGCAGCCGAGTCCGGACAACCGCTCGGCCACCTCCGGGCTCGGATCGGAACGGCCGACCAGGACCAGTTCACCCGCGCCCTCACGGGCGAGGCGCTCGGCGACCGCGACGCCGATGCCTCCGTGGCCGCCCAGGACGAGGTACCGGCCGCCGGGGCGGATGCCGACACCGCCCTCCGGGGAGGGGGAGGCCACGAGGGAGGGCTCGTGGCGGACGCCGTCGCGGTGGGCCGACTCCAGGGGGCCGGAACCCAGGGCGTCGGCCACGACCCGACGCGCCCGGGCGCCGGACGCGGCGTCCACCAGCCGCACGGCCAGGCCGGGGTACTCGATCGCGGCCGTGCGGACCAGCCCCCACAGCGCGGACCGGGCCGGGACCGGGCGGTCGCCCTCGACCACGGGCTGGGCGTTCTCGGTGACCACGACGAACCGCGCGTCCCGGCGGTGCGAGGCCAGGGTCCGGACCGCGTGCAGGCAGGTGTACACCCCGGCGGTGAACTCGTCCTCGTCGTCGCGCGCGTCGCCGGTCGACCGCAGGTGGACCACGCCGGACACATCACCGACCCGTTCCCACAGCTTCTCGAAGGCCCGGTCCGAGAGCTCCCCGGAGGGGTCCCCCGAGGGCGGTACCACCTCGACGACGCGCGCTCCCCGCTCGCGCAGCGCGCACGCGGTCTCCTCCACCAGGGGGGACGGACGGTCCGCTGGCGGGCGCAGGACCACCCAGGTGCCCCCGATCGGCTGGGGCGCGCCGGGATCGGCCGGGGACCAGCGGATCCGTCCCCCGGGCACGGGGCGGCGGGGAGAGGCCGCCCGGTGCATACGCACCCCCTCCATGACCGCCACGACGTTCCCGTCCCGGTCGAGGACCCGGGCGTCCGCGACGAGACGGTCGCCGGAGGCGCGGACACGGCGGACACGGACGCCGACCCGTGGGGGGACGGGCGCGTACACGGCCAGCCGTTCCACCCCCACGGGCACGGTCGTTCGAACGGCGGAGGCCGACGCGGGGTCCTGGACGGCCACACTCGCCAACTGGAGGACACCGTCCACCACATGGGGGTGCAGCAGCCAGGGACCGGCGGTGGCGGTGCCGTCCAGTTCGGCGGTCACGTGACCGCCACCGGCAGACAGAGAACGCACGACCCGCAGGTCGGGTCCGTACTCCAGCCCCGACGCGGCCCAGGCGGCGTACAGTTCGTCGGGGTCGAGCGGGGTCGTCTCCGCCTCCTCCCAGGGAACGGGGGGCGGGTCGGCCGACCGCCGCCCCCGGGCCGTGGACAGCACCCGTCGCCCCTCGGAGCGCAGGGCCAGTTCGACCCCGCCGTCGTCGTGGTACCGGGCCTCCAAGCCGACCCGTTCCCGCGCACCCTCGTCGAGGGCCAGCGGGCGGGGGAAGGCGATGTCCCGCAGTTCGCTCGGGGAGAGGTCCTCCCCCCGGAGGACGGCGAACATCATCATCTCGACCTGGGCGGCGGCCGGGAGCAGGGCGCGACCGCCGAACCGGTGCTGGTCGAGGAGCGCGTCGGAGGCGTCGAAGGTCTTCCTGTAGTTACGCGTGCGCATGGTCACGGGGTCCCTCGCCTCTCTTCGTCCATGCTGTCGACCAGGGGGTGCGCGGCCACCGGTGGGGGTTCGGGGGCGCGCCGCCCGTGGGCCGGTTCGGCGGACAGGTTCTGGCGGGCGAAGGGATAGCCCGGGATGGTGACGGTCCGACCGCCCTTGTCCGCGTGCAGGGCGTCCCAGTCGAGGCGTCCGACACCGGCGTTGAGGTAGGCAGCCACGGACTGGTACAGGCTCCGCTGTTCGGGGTGGTTTCTGCGGAGTGTGGTGTACCAGTGGGTGTGGGTGTCTCCGATGGTGGAGCGGGCGTGTGGTGTCAGGTGGGGTTGGGGGCCGATCTCCCAGTAGTGGCGTGCGCCGGAGGCGTGGACGGCTGTCACGCCGGGGTGGAATCGGACCGGTTGGCGTATCTGGGTGGCCCAGGTGTGCGGGTCGGTGGCGGTCTGGGTGGTGTGCCAGTCGCCGGTCAGGCCGTTGACCAGCGGTACGCGGGGTGCGCGCATCGGTGTGTCGGCCAGGGCTTGGGTGAAGGGTTGTACCGCGTCTTCCATGTGGGCGGAGTGGAAGGCGTGGGAGACGTTCAGCGTCCGGGCTCGGCGCGGTCCCCACTGCTCCACGAGTTCCGTGATCTTTTGGGCCGGGCCGGTCACCGTCATGTGGGTGGGGGAGTTGTGGGAGGCCACCTCCACGCCGGGGTGGTCGTGGAGGGCGCGGGTGGTTTCCTCCGTGGGGCCGGTGATGGCGGCCATCGTTCCGGTGGAGGGTTGTCGCTGCATGAGGCGGGCGCGGATCGCGGTGAGTCGGAGGAGGTCGGGGAGGTCGAAGACTCCGGTGGCCCAGGCGGCGGTCAGTTCTCCGAGGCTGTGCCCGATCGCCATGTCTGGTGTGATGCCCCAGGAGCGCAACAGCGTTGTCAGCGCCACCTGGGTGGACACGATCGCCACTTGGGCGTGTTGGGTCTGGTCGAGCAGACCCTGTTCGTCCGCGAAGAGGATCGTGGTCAGGGGCGTGTCCGTGTGCGGGGTGAGCAGGCGCGCGCATTCGTCGATCGTGCGCCGGTAGGCCGGTTCGGTCTCGTAGAGGGTGCGGCCCATCCGGGGGTGTTGTGATCCCTGGCCGGTGAACACGAACGCCGTCGGCGCCGACTGGTTGAGCACCGTCGACACCCCGACCTCACCCGACGCCACGGCGCGCAGGCCCTTGCGTGCGGACTCCCGGTCGGTCACGGTGAGCACCGCCCGGTGACGGTGGTCCGTCCGTCCGACGTTGGCCGTACGGACGAAGTCGGCGAACCCCTCGTCCGGCAGGTCGGCCAGGTGGTCGTCGTAGTCACCCGCGATCTGCCGGAGGGCGGATTCGTTGGGTGCGGTGACCTTGAGCAGGTGGGCCTGTTGGGGCAGTGGGGGCCGGGTTTCGCTGTTCGGAACGGGGGGTTCTTCAAGGATGACGTGGGCGTTGACTCCGCCCATGCCGAAGGCGCTCAGCCCCGCGCGGCGGGGAACCCCTGCGGGGGGTTGCCATGTCACGGGTTCGGTGGCGGGGTAGAAGGGGGAGGCGTTGAAGTCGATGTGGGGGTTGGGGGTGTTCAGGTGGAGTGTGGCCGGGATGGTGTGGTGGCGCATGGCGAGGATGGTCTTGGCCAGGCCCGCGAGTCCGGCGGCGGG
>NZ_ANAX01000117.1 GCF_000341065.1 Nocardiopsis halotolerans DSM 44410
CCCGGGGACGAACCCGTCGGCGTCGGCGTCGAAGGCCCTCGACCGCCCCGTCGGGGAGAACGAGCGCAGCCGCGACCCCAGCTGGAAGTACTGCGGCGACAGGCCCATGTGCACCCCCGCGACGACGGCCTGGTCGCACTCGCCCCCGCGGATGCTGCGCACGGCCTGGTGCAGGGCCACCAGGGACGATGAGCACAGGGTGTCGATGGTCATGCTCGGTCCGCGCAGGTCCAGGAAGTGGCTCACCCGGTTGGCCAGGATGGCGTTGTGGTTGCCCAGGGCGGCCGGGGTCGGCACGACGTCGCCCACCACCTGGTCGCGGTAGTGCTGGTAGCTGGCGCCCACGAACACACCGACCGTCAGGTCCCGGCGCGCCCCCGCGGGACCGGCGTCCTCCAGCGCCCGCCACACCGACTGGATCAGGTGCCGCTGCTGGGGGTCCATCCACCGGGCGTCGGAGGGCGGGATGCGGAAGAACGCGGGATCGAACTCGTCCCACTCGCGCACGAACCCGGCCTCCCGCAGGTAGACGCTGCCGGGCGACTGGTCGGTGGAGTAGTACTCCTCCAGGTTCCACCGGTCCGCCGGAACCTCCCGTACGTGGTCCTCGCCCCCGGCCAGGACCCGCCACAGCCCGTCCATGTCCGGGGCTCCGGGGAACACGCCGTCGATCCCGACGACCGCGACGTCGTGGAGGTCGTCCGTCCGGTCCACGGCGGCCTCCCCGGCGGCGGG
>NZ_ANAX01000118.1 GCF_000341065.1 Nocardiopsis halotolerans DSM 44410
GCGCCGTCGGCGTGGCGGGGTCGGCGGGTACGGCGGCCGGTTCGGGCGGTGCGACCGGTGCGGGAGCGGAGGGCTCGGGGGCCGCCGCCCCCGGTGCGGAGGTCACCCCGTACCGGTCGCGCAACTCCGCCACCAGGGCCGTGACCGTCCCCGTCTCCAGCAGAAGCGTGGGCGGGAGGACGACGTCGAGCCGATCACCGATGTCCTGGGCCATCGACACCGACAGCATGGAGTCCATTCCGAGCTGTTGGAGGGGCGCCTCCGGATCGATCTCCTCGACGCCGATCTCCAGCGCCGCGGCCACCCAGCCGATCACGGCCGAGGCCAGGTCACTCCCCGCGCGTCCTCCCGTCGCTCCGGAGGCCCCGGCCCTCCCGACCGCCGATCCGTGGCCGTTGACCGGGAGGTCGACCGCGTGCGGTTCCGGCAGGACGTCGGACGCGGGCCGGGACGCGGCCCTCCCGGCGGACGGGGTCCCCTCGGCGNTCCCCTCGGCGGCCCCGTCCCCCGGCGCGGCCGAGAGCCGCTTCCAGGTCATCCCGCCCACCTCGACCACCGGACCGGAGTCGTCCGAGACCACCAGGCTCGCGGTCACCGTCTCCCCGCCCGCGGCCACCCGCTCACGACGCGCGTACACCCGCGCCGATCCCCGGAGGGGGCCGAGGACGCTGAGCGAACGCACGGAGAAGGGCACGTACAGGCCGCGCGCCCCGCACGCGACGAGGCCGACCTGGAAGGCGCCGTCCAGCAGGTACGGATCGACCGGGCCCTCCGAGGCCCCGCCCTCCAGGACGCCGAACGCCTCACCGGGAAGGGCGGACGCCGACCGCACGCACCGGTACCCGGGGCCGTACTCCAGCCCCGCCCCGGCCAGCTCCTCGTACATCGCCGCCACGTCGACCGGAAGGGCGCCCGCGGAGGACCCCTCCTCCAGTGAGGGGGGTTCGTCCGCGCCGACGCGCGCCTCGCAGACCAGGCCGCCCGCGTCGTCACGGAACAGGATCCCGCCCTCCTCCCGAGTCCCGCGCAGCACGACGGGATCGACGGCGGGGGCGCGGAACACCACGTCGGTCAGGCGGAACCCGTCCCTGCCCAGAAGCTCCGCCGCACGGGACGGGTAACCGGAGGCCGGGAGCACGGGCCTGCCCCGGACGAGGTGCTCGGAGGCCTCCGGGAGGTGCGACCAGGTCATCCCGGTCGTGGAGGGCGGCGCCGCGTTCCTGACGGGTTCCAGCCACAGCCTCCGCTCCTCGTGCGGCGTGGAGGGCAACCGGACCCGGGCGTGCCCGGGCTCGCCCGCCAGGTCGTGTCCCCGCACGAACAGCCGCGCGGACCGGTCCAGTTCCTCACGGGAACCGCGTACGGCCGCCGGTTCCCGCGCGCCGTCCGCCTCCCGCACCCGGCCGGTGTGGAGGGAGCGCGTGTCCCCGACCCCCGCCAGGAAGAGGCGGAGCTTGTCCTCCAACTGCTCGGAGCTGGAGACGACGCAGGCCAGACGGTGCGTCCACCCCCTCCTGGCCCGCGCGGTCGCGCACATGGCCGCCAGCGGGGGCCGGTGCGGGGAGTCCAGCAGCCGCAGGTAGCGTTCCGCCAGGACGCGGAGGGACCGCTCCGACTCCGCGCTCATGACCATGAGGTGCGGGCCGTCGTCCTCCGCCCCCGCCGCCTCGTCGGGGGCCGCGGTGAGGACGGCGTGGGCGTTGACACCGCCGAAACCGAAACTGCTGACCCCGGCCGCCGACGGACCGCGCCACTCGTCCAGACGCGCGGACACGTACAGGGGCGAGTCCTCGAAGGCGAACCCCCGGTTGGGCGACGACAGGTGCGACAACGGGGGGATCCGGTCGGCCTGGAGGGCCAGCACGGTCTTGATCAGTCCGGCGATGCCCGCGGCCGGTTCCAGGTGCCCGATCGCGTTCTTGACCGACCCCACCGCGACGGAACCGCGCGGATGGTCGGCGAGGGCGGAACGCAGGGACTCCAGCTCGATGATGTCGCCGAGACTCGTGCCCGTCCCGTGCGCCTCCACGTAGCCGACGCGCGACACGCCCGCGTCGGCCATGGCCCGACGGATCACGTCCTGCTGCGCGGTGGTGCTCGGAGCGGTGAGGAAGCCGGAGTGGTCGCCGGTGTGGTTGACGGCGGTGCCGTTCACCACCGCCAGCACGGGGTCCCCGTCGCGACGGGCGTCGGCCAGTCGTTTGAGGACGACCACGCCGCAGCCCTCGCCCCGCACGTAGCCGTCGGCGCCGTCGTCGAAGGTGTGGCAGGCGCCCGTGGGGGAGAGCATGCCGTTGCGGCGGAAGGCCAGGCTCTTGTCCGGGGTCAGGATCAGGTTGACACCGCCGACCACGGCGGCGTCCACGATGCCCGCCCGCAGGTGCGTGCGCGCCTGGTCCAGCGCCACCAGGGAGGACGAGCAGGCCGTGTCCACGACCAGGCTCGGCCCCGACCAGCCGAACGTGTACGAGAGCCGGTTGGCGACCATGGACATGGCCGTCCCGGTGGCCGCGTGGGGATCCTCGTGCCCGGCGCTCCCCGCGAGGAGCTCGGGGAAGTCGCTCGCGATGGCGCCGACGAACACCCCCGTGGCGGTACCGAGGGAGGAGCCGTCGTGTCCGCCGGATTCCAGCGCCTCGTCCGTCACACTGAGCATGAGCCTCTGGAGCGGATCCAGGCGCCGGGCCTCGCGGTCCCCCAGTCCGAAGCGCTCCGGGGCGAAGTCCTCCACGCCCTCGATCCAGCCCGCCCGGTGCCCGTCCACCCGCTCCCACAGGTGTCCCCACCCGCGGTGGTCGTGCGGCGCGGGCCCCACGCGGTCGACGCCCCCGGCCAGGTCGGCCCAGAAGTCGTCCGGTGTCGCGGCTCCGGGGAAACGGCAGGCCATGCCGATGACGGCCAGCGCGCCCTCCGGAGCGGTCCCGGCGGGGGACGACCCGGCGGGGGCGGCGGGGGCAACGGTGCCGGACGGCGTCCCGGAACG
>NZ_ANAX01000119.1 GCF_000341065.1 Nocardiopsis halotolerans DSM 44410
TCCGCCGCACCCACGGCCGAGGCGAGCCGCTCGGGCGTTCCGGTCGCGAAGATCAGGGGCGGCCCCACGTCGACGCCGAGCTCCTCGCTGACGGCGGCCGCGGCGCGGACGACGTTGGCCGACTCGCCGCCGAGGTCGAAGAAGTTGTCCGCTGTCCCGAACTCCGCGTGTCCGAGGACCCGGGCGAACACCGCCGCCACGCGCTCGGCGCCCGCCTGCCCGGAGGGGGCGGCCGGATCACCGCCGCGGAGGACGGTGTCCCGCGTCGGGACGGGCAGTCGGCCCCGTGCCACCTTGCCGTTCTCGGTCAGGGGCAGCTCGTCCAGGAGGACGTAGGCGTCCGGGACCATGTAGGCGGGCAGCCGGTCGGCCAGCCATGCGTCCAGGTCCGCCCGGGCGGGCGGCGCGGTCGTGACGAGGTAGGCCGTCAGCCTCGGCGCACCCGTCCCCTCGAAGGGGACCGCGGTCACGACGGCCGCCGACACGCCGTCCATCCTCTCCAGGTGGGCCTCGACCTCGCCCGGCTCGATCCGGTTGCCGCGGACCTTGACCTGGGCGTCGGCGCGGCCGATCCATTCGATCGCCCCGTCCGGGTGCGACCGGACGTCGTCGCCGGTCCGGTAGGCGCGTCGGCCGTCCGGAAGGGTGACGAAGACCGCCGAGGTCAGGTCCGGGCGCGATCGGTAGCCCTCGGCGAGACCGGCGCCGCTGACGTACAGGGCGCCCGTACCACCGGAGGGCGTGGGCGCCAGGTCCTCGTCGAGGACGTGCAGCTCCAGCCCGGGCAGCGGGTCGCCCAGGGGGACGAAGCCGCGGTCCAGGTCACGCACCCGGTGGGCGGAGACCCAGACGGTCGCCTCGGTGGGGCCGTACATGTTCCACAGCTCGGTGCCCGCCTCGTGCAACGCCTCGGCGACGGTCCTCGGCAGGGCCTCGCCGCCGGAGAGCGCCACCATGCCGGGACGCGGACGCCACCCGGTGTCGAGCAGCAGCCGCCACAGGCTCCGGGG
>NZ_ANAX01000120.1 GCF_000341065.1 Nocardiopsis halotolerans DSM 44410
GCGTCCGCCAGGTCCGTCAGCGCCTCCGGGGAGGCGACGGTGTCCTCGTCGGCCAGCTCGACCGTGGCTCCCCGGACCAGGGGGAGGAGGAGTTCGAGGAGGGAGATGTCGAAGGCGACGGTGGTGTGGGCCAGCACCCGCGCGCCGGGGTGGAGGTCCACGACCTCCCCGACGCCCTCCAGGAAGTTGGCCAGGGCGGCGTGGCCGACCTCGACCCCCTTGGGGGCGCCGGTGGAACCGCTGGTGAACAGGACGTAGGCAGGGGACTCCGCATCGGCCGCCTCCGTGCCCGGCGCCGGCCGCCGCGCGGGCTCCGGGACGAGCACGGGGGTGCCCACGAAGTGCGCGTTCCCCTCCAGGTCGGCCGTGGTCAGGACCAACGCGGCCTCGGCGATCTGCGCGTAGGTCCGCAGCCGCTCCTGGGGGTAACCCGGGTCCAGGGGGAGGAACGCCGCTCCCGTGCGTGCGACCCCCAGCATGGACGGGACGAGTTCCGGACCGCGGCCGGTGAGCAGGGCCACGACGGACCCGGGACCGACCCCGTGTTCGATCAGCTCGTCGCGGATGACGGCGGACCAGGACTCCAGTTCGGCGTAGGTGAGCGCGCTGTCGGCGGTGCGGACGGCCACCGCGTCGGGGCTCCGCTCCCACACCCGGGCCACCAGGTCGACGACGGTGCCGGGGCGGCCGGCGGGCGCGCTCCCGTCCACGGTGGGCCGCGGTGCCGGAGCGTGGGCGGTGGACGCCGGGTCGAGGGGCTCGGCGTCCCCGTCCCGTTCGGTGTTCGCGGCGTCCGCGTCCCCCTGGTCCGGCTCCGCGAACAGGCGCTCCTCGACCAGGTCGACGAAGTCCAGCGCCGCGTCGTCGGACATCGCGGTCTCGCGTACGAACACCGTCGGGACGCCCTCGGGGGGCAGTACCAGGGCGATCTCGGTGTCGGAGGCGACCGCCGCCGGGTCCTCGCGGAAGCGCTCCAGGACCATCACCCGGGTGAACGAGGGCCCGTCGGCCCCCGGCGGCCGTGCGGCCAACCCCC
>NZ_ANAX01000121.1 GCF_000341065.1 Nocardiopsis halotolerans DSM 44410
CGCGTACAGACCCCAGTCCCGGGCCCTGGCCAGCTCCTGTTCGGTGCGGCCGGGGGCGTCCGCGTCGAAACGGACCGGTACACGCGTGGTGACCAGGCCGTGGGTGCGTTCGGCCAGGTCCTGGGCCTCCCGCGGGGACCAGCCGAAGTCGAAGGCGGTGACTCCGGCGCGTTCGGCGAGGACCGCCAGGAAAGCCCCGCGCACACGGGCGCGGTCCTCCGCGCACATCGGGAGGAAGGCCAGTTCGAAGCGGTTGTAGTGTGACGCCCGCGCGGAGAAGTCGTCGGCGTCCAGCGGGATGGTCCGCACGTCCGCGAGCCGGTCGCGCCACCTGTGCTCGCTGCCGCGCAGACCGGGCTGCGCACGCTCGACCCCGTCGAGGAACCCCTCACCCGGCGCGGGTACCGGTTCGCCCGCCCGCAGGCCCAGCCGCTGCGCCGCGCCCCGTCCGCTGAGCGCGTCGCCCTCGGTCGAGGTGAAGTCGCTCAGGACCATGTCGGCGTCGGCCGCCGCGATGCGGATCTGCGAGTCGGTCACGCTGAGCGTGGTCGGGCGGGGGTACTCCTCGTCCCGGTCGAGCGTGCGGATCTGGCCGACGAAGACGGCGTCCCGGTCGGTCGCGAACGCGGGAACGCCGACCGGGTTGGGGAAGGAGCCGAAGTCCATCGCCTTGGACAGGCGTCCCGCCTCGGCCGCCGTCATTCCCGCGTGTACGACGCCGCCGCCGGCCATGCGGTCGGCACGGGCGAAGTAGCGCCGCGTCGCGGCGCCGTCGGTGGCCACCGGTTCGGGGACGCGCCCCTCGGCCAGCACGGGGACCATCTCCGTGAACAGGTCGACACCGACCTGCGCGGTCTCGTAGGTCAGGGAGAGCGCGGTGGACAGGTCGCGGACCGGGAACCAGCGCTCGGCCACCACCGCTCCCGCGTCGACCCGTTCCGTCATCAGGTGCCAGGTCGCCGCGTGCCTGCGCACACCCTCGTACAGCGCCCAGGAGGCGATGTTGCTGCCCGCGAACGCGGGCAGGGGGCCGTCGTGGAAGTTCAGCGCCGCGACCCGCGGCAGGGACAGGACCTCCGCGGACAGGACACGGAAGTTGACGATGCTGAACAGGAGGTCGAAGGGCTGTCCGGCCAGGGTCTCCGCCAGGTCGCCGCGCGGGTCCATGAGTCCGATGTCCCGCTCACGGGCCCACCGTTCCACCGCCGCGTCCTCGGAGAGGACCCCCCGGATCCGGACACCGTGGGAGAGTAGCGCCTCCGCACAGGCGACGAGGACGCGCGTGCCTCCGATCAGGTAGCAGTCCACGCTCATGCCCCGCCCTCCGCGTTCCGCGTGTGGCCGAGGACCCAGGCGTCGATCTGCGCCACGACCTCCTCGTCCAGGGACAGCTGCCCCGGGCTCCACCTGGGGTTGGACAGGCCGCGGTGGGTGCGCTCGCACAGCTCCCAGTCCTCGTAGTTGGCCTTGTCCCAGAGGGCGAACACGGGTTCGTGGGAGAAGCTCTCCTTGGCCGTCTCGGTCGGGTGGAACAGCCAGAAGTGGCGGACGACGCAGGAGCCGGGGCTCTCGGGCCACACCCACTGCATCATCACGTAGTCGGTGGTCAGGCCGAAGAGCAGGTTCGGCAGGATGGTGATCCAGTTGACCTTGCGGCGGTCCTCCGGTGGAACGAGCGGCATGGGCGCGCGGTCGCTCCGCCCGGTCGTGGAGATGGAGTTGTACCCCTCCCGCAGCATCTGCCAGGCCCCGACGATGTCGTCGCCCTTGAGGTCGTAGGTCCCCGCGGCGTCGAAGTCGGTGACCTTGTGCAGGTCCTTGTGGGCGGTGGGGAAGTGGAGGCTCTCGTTGACGTTGTGTGCGACCAGCTTCCAGTTGGAGGCCACCGGGTAGTCCTTGTACTGGACGCACCTCAGGTCGGCGAGTTCGTAGGCGTTGGCGAACCGGTCGAACTCGCCCAGGGCCTCGTCCAGGTCCGGCGGGTCCTCCGCGAAGCAGACGAAGACGATGCCGTGGCGGATCTCGGTGCGCACCCGGAGCAGACCGTTCTCCTCCTTGTCGAAGAAGTGGTCGAGGTAGGTGCCGTTCAACGACCTGAGCGCGCCGTTGCGGTTGTACACCCAGCAGTGGTAGATGCACACGAGGCTCTGCCGCTTGCCGGCGGCCTCCTCCACCAGCTTGTACCCGCGGTGGCGGCAGTAGTTGTGGTACGCCTGGATCCCCTCGTCCCCGCGCAGCAGCAGGAGGGACCCGCTGCCGATGTTCAGCGTGGTGAAGCACCCGGGTTCGGGGAGCCGGGAGACGTGGTCCACCGGTAGCCAGCGGCGGCCGTAGATGTCGCGCATCTCGCGAACGAACTGTTCTTCGCCGGTGTAGAACTCGTGTGACTGGCCGACACCACCGGTGTCGAAGTACTCGCGTTCCTCGTTCTGCTCGCTGATGAGGTCGAACATGCTGGATGCTTCGGACATGACGGCTCCCAGGGACGGGGGACGGGGGCGACGCGTGGGGGAAACCGTCCGGCGCGGCGGGTCCGGACGGCGTGGTGGAGGGAGAGGGGGGAGTGCGGGGCCGCTCAGGCGGTCGGGTCGTAGACGCGCTCCTCCTCGGGAACGCCGGTCTCGTCGTAGAGCCGCTGGAGCCCCTCGGGGGAGAAGATCTCGTCGCCGTGGACGGTGCCCGCGATGATGCCGAGCATGGTGTCGGTCCACTTCTGGCTCTGGCCGATCGCGCCGAGGGTCGCCCGGAAGAAGGGCGGCAGGTCCAGTTCGGCGAGGGTGCAGGTGAAGTCGTAGACCGACTCGCTCTCCTCGTCGCGGGTGGTCGCGTAGTCGGCGAGGGCCTCGTCCATGGGGCGCTCTCCGGACAGGCCCTCGTGCAGCCGGTCGGCGAGCATCTCGGCGTGCAGGAAGGCGTCGGCCATGCCCCAGCCGGTCAGGGGGTCCTTGTGGTAACCGGCGTCTCCCACCAGCGCCCAGCCGGGGCCGTACGCGGTCCGGTAGTAGTTGTCGGGGTTGCGCATCGGCCGGAACGGCTCCACCCGCTCGCCCTTCTCCCGCAGCTCCTTGCCCATCTCGGGGACCACGTCGTCGAAGGTCGCCAGGAACTGCTGTTCGGGGTCCTGGCGGAACTCCTTGAGGTGGGAGCGGTTGCAGATCACGGCGAGCATGGTCAGGTCGTCGTTGGTCGGCCAGGTGCCGATCCACCGTCGGTTGAAGCCGGTCTTGTGGTGGAGTCCCCAGTCCAGGCCGCGGTAGTAGGAGTAGTAGATGAAGTTGGCGGAGGGGCGCACGTTGTAGGTTCGGGCGCCGACCCGGCGCGCGACGGTCGAGTGGAAGCCGTCCGCCCCGACGACGACCCTCGCGCGCAGCTCGCGCTCCGGCCCCTTGTTCTCGCGTCCCCGGACGCCGACCACCCGGCCGTCCTCGAAGAGCAGGTCGGAGACGCTGAAGTTCTCCACGACCTCCGCGCCGGCCTTGCGCGCACCGGTGACGAGGGTGTCGTCGAGCAGGGTCCGGCGCGGGCAGTACACCGCGTCGACACCGTTGACCGGCTCGGCGAAGCCGTTCAGCTCGATGCCCTGGAAGGAGAAGTGCATCCTGCGGATGGCCGGGGTCCCGGCGTTGACGATGGTGTCGAGCAGTCCCCAGTCCTGGAGCCTGAGCAGAGCGGTCTGGTGCAGGTAGTGGGTGGAGACGGTGTCGCTGGGGAACGAGGCGCGATCGAGGACCAGGACGCGGTGTCCCTGTCGTGCGAGCAGCATCGCGGTGGGGGAGCCGGCGCAGCGCGCGCCGACGACGATGACGTCGTACATCTTCACCTGATTCGTTTGTGGGCGGTCGGCGCGGGCCGTGGGAGGCGCCGCACCGAATGCGGCCGCGACACACCCGGAAGCTGAAAGCGCGGCACGGAGTTCTCAAGCCCCTCTGGCCTGCTCTGCAATCAGCGACCCCAGGAGCGGAACAAATCTGACATCAGTCGCAAAAAGAAGTCAAAGGACGCTTCGTGTCGTGACGAATGCACAGAGTTCCGCCGGGAAAGCCGTTCGAGAAAGAAGCTGAGGAAGTGTGCAGGTGAAGCGCTGGCGGGACACGCGGGACGCTCGCGAGATGTGCCCCATTGCTGTGGTGTGGGTCACATCGGAAAGCGATTGCCTTGTCTGACCAGGTGCGATCGCCAGCGCAGTGTCATGCGCCGCGCACTTTCGGTAGTATGTGCAGGCCGTGTCGACCACTTTTGCGGGGCGGTCCGAGTGTCAGGAACGCCCTCGGCGCGGCCGTTGGGTAAAACCGTGATCAGTTCTCCGGGTGCGTGTTTGCGAACGTGTGTATGTACGGTTCGTGGGCGCGAGGGGATGATCGCACGGCAGCGATGTTCCAAGGTTCCCCTAACCGCCCAGCGCGGACCGCAAAGCGCGATCCCGGGAACTGTTAGTGGAATAGTGACTCACTCTTCCGGGGGTGTCTCGATTCGCTTTTCTGGGAAGTAGTGCACGTTTCAAGTATTTTACATTAAAGGTGCGATCATATTTTCCGGATCTGGACGGCCGAAAATCGAAAAAACGCCGCCGTCCCAGAGGGCGTGGAGACCTACGGGGCACCTCCCCCGACCTGAGCCCGTGACGGGACGCCGCACCGGTCCGGTCGGGTGAGAAGCCCGAAGTCTTGGACCGCTTCCCTGTCCACGTGCCGCCCGCACGGGGACCCTCCGGGCCCGGCGCGCGGTCTGTCGCTCGTCGAGGATGCTGCCGTGGAACAGGTCTCCCACGACCTGGATTCGCCGCACCCCTCCGAGGACGCCGCTACGGATGGCGATGACGGACAGACGGACGGCCGTGAGCGCGAGCACGGCACCAGGAACGTCAGGGCACCGGTCGGCGCCTCGGCGTGGTCCACCTGGACGCCGCGCGTCGGGGAACCGGCCGGGAACACGACCGCCGCCAGGAGCACCAGTCCGGGCCCGTGCCGCTCGCGGGGGGAGAGGCCGGGTCAGGCTGGTGAGGAACCGTCGGGAGGCGTCAGCGTCCTGGGCATGGGCGGGATGGGCTGGTCCCGACGCGCTTTGTTGCCGACGGGTCGGGGCTCGCGGTCCTCGGTGACGCAGCGGAGAGCCTCCCAGGCGGCCAGGCGGCCCGCCACGCGGAAGCTCTCCGGGCCGGAGTCGACCTCGTGCCAGAGGGCGTCGCGCAGCACCACGCGGGCGGCGAAGGCCGGTTGGCCGCCGCCCGCTTCCTTCCAGATCTCGCGCGCGCCCTCGGCGAAGGCGAGGGTGAACTCCTTCGGAAGCGGCTCCACGGGGCGGAGACAGACCTCGGGTAGATCGTCGGCGAAGGCGAGGTCCGCGCCGCCGTCGGGGAAGGGCTCGAAGTCAGCCCAGACCACAGCGAAAGTGCAGGGGCAGGAGGTCTGCTTGATGTGGCGGACGAACACCCCGGTGACCGGGCGGGGCAGTGCGGGCGGACGCCGGCGGCCGGTGCTCACGGGCACCTCCTCCTCAGGTGTCGCAGCTCTGGCAGCGGCGTGTGGCGATGCGTTCGGTGTTGCCGTGGGTGGCGCGGGCGGGGGAGCTCTCGCTGATGCGGCGCCACAGTTGGGGTTCGGGGTCGGTGATCCAGCCCCACAGCGGTGCCTGGATCTCGGAGTCGGACTGGTGGGGGCAGCCCGGGCGGTGGGCCACGCCCCGTGGTGAGACGAGGATGGTGTCGCCGGGGAGGTGCGCGTCCCCCAGGGGCGTGCCGGTTCTCTGCTCGTGGGTGCTCCGGTCCCCGCGTGTGAGCGAGCACGCGCAGCCGCCGCCTATGGGGAGTTCGCAGAAATCGCAGCGTTCCATGGCCCCGATGATGCACGGTCCCTGTGACGAACGGGTTCCGCGTCCGGTCCCCGTCGGCGCTTCGTGTGGCCACCGGGACAGGAGTGGCTTTCCACAACACGCGAAGGGGATGGGCCGAAACCGTCCGCGGTGCCGAGGACCAAAACCCCGGAACAGGGTGGAAGCAGGCACCCGAACAGCGGTTTCGACCTCGCGCGGTCTCCTGAGCAGCACTCCGGGTAGCCCCGGCGTATGACCATGACACGCAGTCAGCAGGACACGGACACCGTCACGACACGGATCGTCGACTACTACGACGGTCGCAAAAGGGCCTGGGTGAAGGAGGCGATCCGGCTGCTGCACGCCGACGCCACGCGGTCGGCGGACACGCACGTCTTCCAGTTCCCGCTGCCCAGGGACTGGGGTATCGACCTCTACGTCAAGGACGAGTCCGTCCACCCCTCCGGAAGTCTGAAGCACCGCATGGCGCGGGCGCTGTTCCTGCACGCGCTGTGCACCGGATGGATCGAGCCGGACACGCACGTGTTCGAGGCCTCCAGCGGCTCCACGGCCGTTTCCGAGGCCTACTTCGCGCACCTCCTGGGCCTGAGGTTCACGGCGGTGGTGCCCAGGAGCACCAGCCAGGAGAAGGTGGAACTCATCAGGTCCTACGGGGGAGTGGTGACCAACCCCGGGGAGGACGGCGACATCGAGAAGGCCGCCGCCGATCTGGCCAGCAGGGACCCCAAGGGCCACTTCATGGACCAGTTCACCTACGCCGAGCGCGCCTACGACTACCGCGACGACCACAACGTGGCGGCGACGATCTTCCGGCAGATCGCCGAGGAGCGCCACCCCGACCCCAAGTGGATCGTGGCGGGCGCGGGTACCGGGGGCACGAGCGCGACCATCGGCCGACACATCCGCTTCAGCCGCCGTGACACCCGGGTGTGCGTCGTCGACCCGCAGAACTCGGCGTTCTTCCCCAACTGGACGGCCAACCAGGGCCACCCCAAGAGCCGGTGGCCCGACCCCTCGGCCTGGACCAAGGGGAGCCCCTCCCACATCGAGGGCATCGGGCGCCCCACGGTCGAGCCCTCCTTCCTGCCCGCCGTCGTCGACCGGATGATCTCGGTGCCCGACGCCGCCTCGATCGCGGCCATGCGCCTGCTCCTGTCACGGCTGCGCCACCGGGCGGGCCCCTCCACCGGTACCAACCTGTGGGGAGCGTTGCGGATCGTCTCCGAGATGCTCTCCGACGGGGAGCAGGGCAGCGTCGTCATGCTCATGTGCGACCAGGGCGAGCGGTACATGCACAACTACTACGACGACACGTGGGTCGAGGAGAAACTCGGGTTGGACCTGAGGCCGTACACCAAGGCGCTGGAGGACTTCCTCTCGACCGGCCGCTGGAACGAGCCCGTGGCCCCCGCCGTACCGGAGGCGAGGAAGGCCTGAGGAGGGTTCCGTCTCCGGGCCGGGGGGACGCCACACCCGTCCGGGGCGCCTACCCGTGTGGGCGCTCCAGTGTGGGCCCAGCCGAACAGGGCGGCGCGGAAAGCGTGGGCGGAGCGCGGATCCCCGACCGGTCACGGCTTCCGGCGCTCGTCCCCCTCGGACGGGTCGGGCGGGGAACCGGACCCGGTCGCGCCGTCCTCCTCCGGGGCCGCGGCCGGTTTCTCCTCCTCCCTGGGGGTGGAGAGCAGGGGATGCTCGGCGACCTCGTAACGCCGGATGTAGGTGCCGAGGAACGCCTGGAGGCTCGCGCCCATCGGCAGTGCGAGCAGCGCGCCCGGAGCTCCCAGGACGGCCACGCCCGCCAGGACCGAGCCGAACGCCACCGCGGGGTGCATGTCCAGGGTCCTGGCGGTGATGCGGGGCTGGAGCAGGTAGTTCTCGAACTGCTGGTAGACGACGACGAACACCAGCACCCACACGGCGGGCCACACACCCTCCAACAGCGCCACGAGCACGGGCACGGCACCGCCGACGTAGGTGCCGACGGTGGGGATGAACTGCGAAAGCACGCCCACCCACAGCGCCAGGGCGAACGCGAAGGGGATGTCCAGCAGGGCCAGCACCACGTAGTGCGCACCCGAGCAGACCAGGGCCAGCAGCGCCCGGGAGTAGAGGTAGCCGCCCGTCTTGCTGATCGCGATCTCCCAGGCCCGCAGCACCTCGCGCTGGGTGCGCGGCGGCAGGACCGAACAGGTCACGCGGCGGAAGCGCGGCCCGTCGGCGCACAGGTAGAAGGTGAAGAGCGCGATCGTCAGCGCGTTGAAGAGCAGCGCCAGGACCGTCGTCCCGGCTCCCCAGACGTTGTTGGCGATTCCGGAGGCGTACTGCTCGATCACCCCGCTGGCCCCGGAGAGTTCGCTGAGGAGGGTGGTGGGGGAGTAGGAGGTGCCGAACGTGGTGTTGACCCAGTCCAGCACGGCGCGTGCCATCGCGGGCACCTCGGAGACGAAGGCCAGGACCTGACCGACCAGCATGGACCCGAGCAGGCTGAGGAACGCCATGGTCAGCGCCAGCGCCAGGAGCATCACCGCGCCGGTGGCCAGCCCGCGCGGCCAGCGGCGCCGGTGGAGCCAGTTGACCGCGGGTTCCAGCGCCAGTGCGAGGAACAGCGAGATCAGCAGCAGCATGAGGAGGCTCTGCAACCGGACGAACAGCCACAGGGCGAGGCCGAACGCCGTGACGAGCCACAGGGCCAGCAGCATGGCGCGGGGGAGCCAGGGCGGCATGCCGCCACCGCGGTCGGGGCGCGGGGCTCTGGGCGGTGCGGTACTCGTGTGCAAGCCGTTTCTTCCTCACTGTGGGCGGTACGCGACGGGGACCCCGCCGCCTACCGCGATCGTTCCCGACCCACCGGACGATAGCGCCTGCCACGTCAGGAAGCCGTGAACGAGGTTCCGGCGGCCTTCGGCCCCCTCCGCCACCGCTTCCCTGTCCCTGGTGCTCCCTACGATGCCGTCATGGACACGAGTACGGATGTGTGGGCGGGAGTCCGCGAGAGGGTACGGGAACTGGCGGGGGCGCCCGGAGCCGAGGAGGTGCTCGGAGCCGCGGCCCACGGCTTCGAACTGCTGGACCCGCTGACGCCCGAGGAGTTGGCGGAGCTGGAGGGGCAGGTGGGCACGCGCCTGCCGACGGGGTACCGGGAGTTCCTGCTTCAGGTGGGCGCGGGCGGAGCCGGACCCTCCTACGGCGTCTTCCCCGTGGTCAGAGGGGCGGACGGCCGGTGGCGGTGGCACGGCGACGGCGCGGACCTGACGGAGCTGAGGCGGCTGGCGGAGCCCTTTCCGGTCACCGGCCCCGCCCCGGGGAGGCTGGCCGCCCTGCGGGCCCGGGAACCGCGCGAGGAGAACTTCGGGGACGTCGAGCAGTTCGACGTGGTCTACGAGGCCTGGGACGCGCGCATGGCTGACCTGCTGTGGTCCGAGGAGCGTACGGTCGGGGCGCTGTGCCTGTGCCACCTGGGCTGCGCGCTGCGGCGGGGGCTGGTCGTGTCGGGGCCCGAGGCCGGGCGTGTGTGGCACGACGGCCGTGTCGACGACGAGGACCTCCGACCGCTCACCGGTGGGGACGGCACGCCCCTGACCTTCACCGACTGGTACCTGGGATGGCTGGAGGAGGCCTTCCGCACCGCGGCGGTCCCGACCTGACACGGAACCCCGGGGAGGAGATCCTGCGGGAGGGCGGCGTTCGGGGCGTCCCCGGGGAGGGGCGGTCCCGGCCGTCTGTCCGGAAGCGGCCATACGAGGCCCGGTACGGCGGAAGAGCGCTAGCGTGGCCGGACATGGGCGACTCCGACACCCCTTGGAACCACTCCTCCTGGATCCGGGACCGCGCCAACCTCGTGGACCGCGTGTTCGCACGGGGGCCGAAACGCGTGGCCGACGAACTGGCCGAGCGAGTCCCCGACACCGCGGATCCGGCCTCCGCGCCCGGAGGCCTGAGGAGGCTGCTCCTCACCGTGCGGCACCGCACCGTCAGCTGGGAACGGGGCGGTGACTGGGCGGAGGAGGTCGTGCTGACCCTGTGGGACGTCGCCACGGGAGAGCAGGTGGCCAGCACGTGTTCGCGGACGAGCCGCAGGGAGGAGACGGGGATCGACCACCCGGGGGATCTGGTCGTGGGCCGTGCCCTCCTGGCCTGGTGCGGCGGCGGAGTGGTCGCCCTGCACGACGCCCGCACCCTGGAACCCCTCAGCCGCACGAGGGTCACCGGGGACTTGAACCGGGTGGCGTTCTCCCCCGACGAGCGCTCCCTGGCCGTCACCGGCGACGCCGGGGTACGCGTCTACGACGTGGTCGGCGGTGAGGCCTTTCCGGCGTAGCGGGTCGGCCGGCTCCGGCCGGGCGGGCGCGCGGGGCGCGCTTCTCACCGGTCCGGGCGGGCGCGCCGTTCACGGCTTCGGTAGCCTTCTCGACGACCCGTCCGATCATCCGAACACCTGAGGGTGAGCCCGGTTGTACGCAGGTACCTTCTCGATCGTCGCCCACGACGCCGCCACCGGAACGTGCGGTGTCGCGGTCAGCAGCCGGATGCCCGCGATCGGCGCGCTGTCGGTGTTCGCCCACGCGGACGCGGGCGCGGTCGCCACGCAGGCGCTGATCAACCCGCTGCTGGGCGCGGACGCGCTCGAACTGCTGCGGTCCCACACCGCCGAGGACGCCCTGCACCGGGTTCTGGGCACCGACCCCGCCGCGGACTCGCGGCAGGTCGCGATCGTCGACCGCGAGGGGCGCGCCGCCGCGCACACCGGTTCGCAGACGCACCCGTGGTGCGGCCACCGGGTGGGGGACGGGTACGCGGTGGCGGGAAACATCCTCACCGGCGCCGACACGCTCGACGCGATGGCGGAGCGGTTCGAGGCCGGTGCGCGGGAGCGGATGGACGAGCGCCTGCTGGGCGCCCTGGAGGCGGGGCAGGCGGCCGGTGGCGACAGGCGCGGCAGACAGAGCGCCGCGCTGTACGTGCACACCGGTCACCCCTACCCCTACCTGGACCTGCGGGTGGACGAGCACCCCGACCCGGTGGCCGAGCTGCGCCGGGTCCACGGGGTCGCCGAGCGGGAACTGCTGCCGTTCGTGGAGGCCATGCCCACGCGCGAGCACCCGGCGGGGCGCTTCGAGCGGCTGTTGGACACGGGCGACCACTGAGGCCGCCGTCCGCGGCCGTCGTACCGTGCGGTGGCGGGCACGACAGTCCCCAGGGCGCCTTCACCACCGACGGCGTGGACCTGGACAGGCGTCGTGCATGGTCCACCGGCAGGTGGGCTCGGCCGTGAACCCCTGGTGCGGTTTCGGCGTCGAACCCCGTTGTCGGTGGACGTCCCCCCAGGGAGAAGAGGTACCAAGCCCGTGTTCGGAATCCTGCGCCCGTGTCGGCACACGCTGTCCGACGGACTGGCCGAGGAGTGGATGTCACACATGTGCGGGCTGTGCCTGGCACTGCGCGACGACCACGGCCAGGCCTCCCGGATCGCCACCAACTACGACGGGCTGGTGGTGTCGGTCCTGACGGCGGCGCAGTCCCGGGACTGCGCGGGCACGCGCCGGGCGGGCCGCTGCCCCCTGCGCGGCATGCGCGGGGCCGAGGTCGCCGACGGCTCCGGCGCCCACCTGGCGGCGGCGGTGTCGCTGATGCTGGCCTCCGCCAAGATCACCGACCACATCGAGGACGGTGACGGCCCCTACGCCCGCCGCGGCGTGCGCGCGCTCGCCGGGAAGGTGGCCGCGCGCTGGCGGCGGGACGCACGGGAAGCCGGTTCCGGGCTCGGGTTCGACGGTGCCGAACTGGTCGCGGTGGTCGACCGGCAGCGGGAGGCCGAGGGCGCGGCGGGACCCGGCACCGACGTCCTGACGGTGACCCGGCCGACGGAGGAGGCCACCGGTGAGGCGTTCGCGCACACCGCGGTCCTGGCGGGACGCCCCGGCAACGTCGAACCGCTGCGCGAGGCGGGGCGCCTGTTCGGGCGCGTCGCGCACCTGCTGGACGCGGTCGAGGACCGTGAGGAGGACCGGAAGAAGAACGCCTGGAACCCGCTCACGGCCACCGGGACCGGACCGGGCCGGGCACGTGAACTGTGCGACGACGCCGTGCTGGGCGTCCGGCTGGCGCTGGAGGAAGCCGAGTTCACCGATGACCGCCTGGTCCGCGCGCTCCTGGTGAAGGAGCTGCACCGCGCGGTCGACCGCTCCTTCGTCCACGCCGGGTACCCCCAGGAGCCGCACCACCACGACCCCCACCGTCGCCAGCATCACCCGCCCCACCAGCGGCGGCGCGGGGACGACGGCGGATACGCCTACGACGAGGAGTACGGAGGCTCCGGCTCCGGCGGAGGCGGGGACAAGGGGGGCTGCTGTAGGTCCTGTTCGTGCGGCACCCCCGAACTGCGGTACCCGCCCAAGCCGAGGGGCGTCCTGGGAGGCTGCGCGGCCGCGCTGTTCATGTGCTGCACCTGCCAGTTCTGCTGCCGCGACCCCCACCCCGGGCCGTGGACGGGTAAGGCACGTGATTCCTGGTGCGAGGCCTGCGAATGCTGTGACTGCTGCAATTGCTGTAATTGCTGCGACCTGTGACAGGTCCTCACGAACAGCGGCCCGGACCGGTGTCCTCCCTTTCGACGGCCGGTCGCCCCCGCGGCGCCGCGAACCGCTCCGCGAGGGCCTGGGCCTCGTCGTAACCGGGAACGCCCTCGGGGAGGGGGAGGCCCGACGCCACCGCCTCGACCGCCGTGAGGGCGCCGTGCAGGGCCGCACGGAAGAGCAGTGAACCGCAGCTCACACGGCGCACCCCCAGCTCGGCGAGGACCGGAAGCGGCGGACCGGCGGGGGAGTGGAGGACGTTGAGCGGAACGCGCAGGGCACCGACCAGGGCGGTGATCCCGTCCTCGTCGCGTAGGCCGGGGACGAACACCCCGTCGGCCCCGGCCTCCTCGTAGGCGGCGGCCCGGTCGGCCGTCTGTGCGGTGTGCCCGGGCAGCCACCAGGTGTCGGTACGGGCGTTGAGGAACAGTGACGGCGCGGCCTCCTTCACCGCCCGGATGACCGCCTGCTGTCGCCCGACGTCCGCCAGTTCGCCGTTCGGGAGGCCGTCCTCCAGGTTGATCCCCGCGATCCCCGTCCGCTCCAGTTCGGCGGCCAGCGCGGCGACCAGCGAGGGCGACCCGCCGAAGCCGTTCTCGACGTCCACGCTGACCAGTACGTCCAGCCGGGACAGGCCGCGGGCCAGCCGCAGCGTCTCCTCACGTGTGTGTCCCCGGCCGTCGGGGAGCCCGGCCGCCGCGGCCACGCCCAGGCTGGGGGGCCCCNACCCCGCGGCGGCCAGGGCGGCGGCCGACGCGTGGTCCCAGGCGTTGGGCAGCAGGAGGGGAGCGTCCCCCTGGTGCAGGGCACGGAAACGCTTGCCGGGGGCGTCGTGGGAGGCGGCGGGAACGTCGGTGCGACCGGTGGCGTGCGCTGATCGTGAGGTCATGGGGCGACGCTACGGCCGCGTCGTTTCGGTCCGCGCCGAAGTGACGTCGTCGGGGGAACGGCGCCCGGCCGCCCCCGCGCCGGTCAGTCGTTCCCGCCACGGCTCCTGACCGCGTAGCCGTACTGGTCGGGCCACGTGGGACGCACGCCCAGCTCGGCGGCGGCGCGGTGGGCCCAGTAGGGCTCGCGCAGCAGCTGGCGGCCGAGCATCACCGCGTCGGCCCGGCCGGAGGAGACGATCTCCTCGGCCTGACGGGGCTCGACGACCAGCCCGACGGCGGAGGTGGGGATGCCCGCCTCCTGGCGGGCGCGCGCGGCGAAGGGCACCTGGTAGTCGGGGCCGACGGGGATCCTGGCGTCGTGCACCACGCCGCCGGTGGAGACGTCGAGCAGGTCCACGCCCCGGGCCTGCAACTCCTTGGCCAGCAGGACGGTGTCGTCGCCGGTCCAGCCCTGGCGGGTGTCCTCGGGGTCCTCGTCCAGCCAGTCGGTGGCCGAGGTCCGGAAGAGCACGGGCAGGTCCTCGGGCCAGACCTCGCGGACGGCCTCCACGACCCGCAGCGGAAGGCGCATGCGGTTCTCGATGCCGCCGCCGTAGGCGTCGGTGCGGTGGTTGGCGGCGGGGGAGAGGAAGGAGTGGAGCAGGTAACCGTGTGCGCCGTGCACCTCGGCGACCTGGAAACCGGCGGCCAGGGCGCGTTCGGCCGAGGCGGCGAAGTCCGCCACCAGCTGGTCGATCTCCGCCTCCGTCAGCTCGTGCGGAGTCTCCAGCCCGGGGAAGGCCTCGGCGCTGGGGGAGACCGTCCGCCAACCGCCCTCGGCCTCGGTCAGGTGCCCTCCGCCGAGCCAGGGCCTGTCCGTGGAGGCCTTGCGTCCGGCGTGGGCGAGCTGGACGGCCGCGACGGAGCCGTGGGAGCGGATGGCCGCGGTGACACGGGAGAAGGCCTCCTGCTGGTGGTCGTTCCACAGGCCCAGGTCCCACGGGCTGATGCGTCCGTCGGGGCGTACCCCGGTGGCCTCGGCCATCACCAGCCCCGCGCCTCCGACGGCCCGGCTGGCCAGGTGCGTGAGATGGAAGTCGGTGGGTGCTCCGACCCCGGTCCCCTCCGGGGCGGCCGAGTACATGCACATCGGGGACATCCACACGCGGTTGGGGATGGTCAACGACCGCAGGGTCAGCGGGGTGAACAAGGAGCTCACGGTGCGTCCTTCGTGTCGGCGTCATCGGTGGCGGCCACGGGGCCGACTTCGTACGTTATCCGTCGTATTACGAAGGTTGTCAAACTACGACAACCCTCGTACTTTGTGGTGTGAGTCGCGTCAACGGAGGATTCAGGGCATGTCCAGGACCAGTCAGGCCACGCTCGGGCGGCGGCTGTATCACCCCGACCGCGACGAGATCCGCCTGGAGTCGGTGCTGAGCGCGCTGTCCGACCCGATCCGTCTGCGGATCGTGCGCGAGTTGGCGCGGGGACACGACGACATGGCCTGTATCGCCTTCGACCTCCCGGTGAGCAAGTCCACCTGCACGCACCACTTCCGGGTGCTGCGCGAGGCCGGGGTGATCCACCAGTACTACGAGGGGACCTCACGCATGAGCCGACTGCGTGAGGACGACCTCGAGGCGCGGATGCCCGGTCTGCTCAGCGCGGTCCTGGGCGCCGCGTAGGGAGCCGCCGGGAACGCGCGAGCCCGGTCCGGTGGGCGTGGGATCACCGGCGTGAGCCGGTCAGCGCAGGTGGGAGGCGCCGTTGACGTCCAGGACGGCGCCGGAGGACCACACGGCCTCGGGCGAGGCCAGGTAGCGCACGGCGGAGGCCACCTCCTCGGGGGTGGCGACACGGCCGAAGGGGCTGTCGGCGCGGACCTCGTCGGTGAGACGGTCGGTCACCCGTTCGGTGTCCACGAAGCCCGGTGCCACGGAGGCGACGGTGATGCCGTGCGGAGCCAGGGCCACGGCCAGGGACTGGCCCAGGGAGTGCAGGGCGGCCTTGCTCGCGCCGTAGGCCGGGTGGTCGGGCTCGCCCCGGTAGGCGCCCCGCGAGCCGACGTTGACGATGTGGCCGCGCACCCCGTTCTCGATCATGTACCGGGCGGCCAGGTAGCTGGTGTTGGCGGCGCCGGACACGTTCACGTCCAGGGTGGTGCGCCAGGCCTCCCGCCACTGGTCGTAGGAGGTCGTGGCGAGGGGGTGGGCGGTGTTGACCGCGGCGTTGTTGACCAGCACGTCGAGCCCGCCAAGACGCGTGGCCGCCTGCTCGACCAGGTCGGCGGTGGCGTCGGGGTCGGCGAGGTCGGCCCGGAGCAGGACGTGTCCGTCGCCCGGTAGACCGGCCAGGGTGGCCTCGGCCTCGGCGCGGCGGGTCGCGTGGTGCACGGCGACGCGGTCGCCCCGCTCGGCGAACGCGGTGGCGACGGCCCTGCCGATGCCCCGGGCGGCGCCGGTCACCAGGACGGCGCGGCTCACCGGGGCGGTCTTGTCAGGGGAAGTCGTCCGATCGTGTGACATGGAGGGCACTCTACTGCGGTGACCGTCAGGGTTCACCGGTCGCCCCGTGCGTGGCGAACACCCGGGTTCGGGCGCCTCAGATCACACCAGCAACGTATCTGGTCAGTACGTCCAGCCCGTCGTCCGGGCTTTTCACGACGTACGCCCTCTTCTGCATGGTTTCGTGATCCCGGGGAAAGGGTTCCTGGTCCGTCACCGTCCACGATCCCCCCGGTGAGGGTGGATCCCGTTCACCGGAGGCCGCGTGCCCCCGGGGGAGGTCCGCGTTGTTCCAGCTGATCGTCTTCGCCACCGGTGCGCTCCTCGGAGTGTTCATCATCGTGACGGGTGTCCGGCACCAGGCGAGGACGCGGAAGGTCGTCGAAAGGTGGCGCGCGGGAGACCTCACCGAACTGGAGGCCACCAGTGACTGGCTGGCCCTGCTCCTGCGCCTCCACAGGACCGTGATCGTGACCATGCTGGCGATCGCGGTGCTCGTCGGCGTGGTCGTGGCGCACGCGTCGGTCGTGGACGTCTGGGACGACACGACGACCTACCAGGTTTTCGTGCTGATGTTGGTGCTGATGACGAGCGTGTGGTGGCGCGGGAGCCTGCACGGCCGCATCGACTCGTTCCGCGCCAGGGTCCGGGAGCTCTCCTGAGGCCGTTGCCACGGTGCGGCCGGAGGACACCGGAGTCCTGGCCCCGGCGAGGGACAGACCCCGCTGGTACTCGTGGGACCGCAGGGGCGCCGTGGAGCGTCCTGGGTGATCACGCCTGACCACCTGTACCTCGGGACGCCACAGGCCATCCCACACCTCACTGGCGTCCGCCGGGTCGCGGGGACGGAACGGCGCCGCGGTGCGCCCCGGCCGACCGCGACGCCTTCCGAACCCTCAGGCCCGCGAGGACCCCTCGCGGACGATCCGCCGGTGGAAGAAGGCGAGCGCGCCCGTGGTCAGGGCGAGTCCGGTCGCGGCGATCGCCACGGCGTAGAGGGGTTCCAGACCGGTGGTCGGTACCAGTTCGGGCGGCAGCATGACGCGGGGGTCGCGCAGCGCCCGCAGCGTGGTGAGGGAGTCCCACGCCGCCCAGCCCACGAAACCCAAGGAGACCGCGGCCTCCGCGGCCAGGAAGCGCCGGTGCGTGGCGAGGAAGGTCCACCCGCCGATGTGCCGGGCGAAGATGGTCTGGGCCCGGGCCCGCACGTGGATGACGCACGCCGCGATCCCCGTCAGCAGCAGGACCGCGGTCGCGGCGACCAGGTTGAACGCCTCGACGCGCAGCAGGGTGAGCTGGGAGGCGTGGGCGGCGGCCGCCTTGTCGACGATGGGCTGGACCGCCTTGACGTACCGGGCCATGCGAGGGTCGGACTCCCGCGCCTCCTCCACCACGCCGGGGTCGGGGAACAGCACGGACTCGTGGGTCATGTAGGTGACGTATCCGCCGTCGGACAGGACGGCCCCGTTGGGCAGTGCGACGACCACCGGGTCGCGCGCGAAGGGGATCTCCGTCGTGCCGAGGGGATCGTTCGACCCGTACGTGAACAGGCTCTGGCCGTCGGCCGAGGGCAGGATCTCCACGTCCGCACCGACCTCCTCGCCGCCGCTCTGGAGGCGTAGCCAGTCCGGCATGGTGCGCGCGATGGCCGCCTCGTGGGAGGCGTGGGCCCCGGGGAGCAGGACGCGGACCCGCCCCTCGGAGTCGGGGCCGTAGCGCTCGCCCGAGGGCGACACGACCTCCTGCTCCGCCAGGTAGGTGTCGTTGACCACGAGCACGTCGAAGCCGGGGCGCCGCGAGCCGATCGGCACGAGGGACCCGGGCGCCTGCAACTCGGCGATGACGACCCGGCCCGCGCGGTCGGCCTCGCGCAGCCAGGGGCCGAGGAGGGAGTCGACGGCCGCGAAGTCGTCGGATCCGACACCGCCGCTGAGGGCGACGTGCGAGGTCTGCCCGGTCCGCGCGAACGCCTCCAGCGCGGCGCCCTGTTCCCGTGTGGTCTGCGCCAGGTGGACGACGGACCCGAGGACGGACAGGACCAGGAGCAGGACGGGTACGCGCACCAGGTAGGCGCCCGCCTGGGTGGTGCGCTCGGGGAGGCGGCCCCCGAGCGCGGGCAGGACCGCGGTCATGTGCACCACGCCGAGGACGGCGGCGTGCGTGACCAGGGCCGCGGCGGTGAAGATCCCGACGAACGCCAGGGCGACCAGGCAGAAGAGGTCGAGTTGGTTCCACCCGTTGTAGAGGCCGAGGAAGGCGAGTGTGGCGGCGGTGACGCAGGGCAGGGCCACGCACCACAGCCGGGCCACCCGGACGAGGTCGCCCAGCAGGATCCGGCCGTAGGAGCGCCCGTGCAGGCGTTGGACGGCGTAGTCCCCCGACCCGAGCAGGATCCCCGCGCTGATCGCGGTGACGCCCACCAACAGCGCCACGGCCAGGACGTTGAACAGCGGACCGCCGAGGAAGGAGTGCCACAGCCGGGCCTCGGTCGCGCCGACGCTCGGGCTCAGACCGTGTTCGGCGAGGGCCTCGGTGAGCACCCGCGCGTTCGCGGGATCGCCGAAGACGAGGTAGTGGCCGCGTGTGCTGGGACCGGCGAACTCGTCCATGGGGTGGACCCGCAGTTCCAGGGTGTGGCCGAAGGACGGGTATCCGTCGGTGAGCCAGTCGGCGTGGCGGGAACCGGGGTCGCCCACCGCCAGGTACATGTGCCACAGCGACTCGGGGTGGTTCACGTCCGGGGTGGTGAAACCGATGGCGACGCCCCGTTCCGAGGCCACCTCCTCGACGGTGCGCGCGATCCGCGCGCTGTCGGAGGTGCCGTCGTCGTCGACGATCCGCACCGAGGCCGAGTGGCGCGCCGTGGGTAGCGACATCTCCCACGTGGCCAGCAGCAGCGTGGTCAGGAGCGCGGCGAGCAGGAGGAACGCCGTGTGGGCGAAGGCGATGGTCCGGTGGGGCATGGTGTCCCTGGCGTGGTGGGGGAGGGGGCTGAGGCCCGTTCCCGCGTGGACCTCAGCCCTTGGGGCTCGCTCGGGCGCCCCCGGGCGGGGGTGGTTGCGGAGCGCGGGCCTCGGACGACACCGCTCAGCGGGTCCGGGCCCGGACCCGGTTATCCGCAGTGCCTCCAGTAGGTGTGGTTGCTGATGTAGTCGCGGGGCGCGTCCGCCCGGGCCATGTAGCCCGGCAGCATCGCCGCGGACCGGATGGTGTAGATGCCGTCCGCCGTGGACCCGTGGCAGCGCGTGGAGTGGAAGTAGTTGGAGTACACGGTTCCGCTGCCGGGGATGCCCGTCATCCCGTGGTACCAGGTTCCGCCGCCGACGTAGCTGATGGCGGGGG
>NZ_ANAX01000122.1 GCF_000341065.1 Nocardiopsis halotolerans DSM 44410
CCGGCGGCGATCGCCAGGGTCGCCGCGGCGCGCTTGAGTCTGCTGGCCATGTGTGTCCTCTCGTGGCCTCCGGTGCCGTGTCCGGCGAGGGCCTTCGTGTGTGCTGGGGGGTGGTGTCGGTTCGGGGGTTTCGTCCGTCGGGTCGCGTGCGGTGCGTCGGAGGTGGTGGTCACGGGCGCGGTCGTGGCTGGAGGGCCGGGGGTCCCGTCGTCGAGGTCGTCCCCCGATCCTCGGAGCGCCGCCGGGGAAATACCCCGTTTCCTCCGTTCGCTGCTTCCATGGCCGATTCCGGACAGGGGTGCGTCACGGGCACGCTTTTCACCTGCCGTTTCCACACTCGGGTGTGTTGGGTGCCCGCGGAAAGGAACGGAGATGCCACCCGGCCCTTGCGTGGTGTTGCTCTCTCGGGTACGGGCGGGGTGATCTGGTGGCGGGGTGCGGCGGTCCTGTCATCGGTTGGCCGTAATTCCTCGTCCCGCGTGACCGGGGCGGCTCCTCGCCCTGGTTTCCTCACGAGAAACTCACATCGTCACATGTCCTGAATTGGGAGTTGTTTCTCGGGTTCGGGTGTGGAGTTGGGGCTGGGTTATGTCATGTTCTGCGGGTCTGTATGCGCTGTTCGAGGGTTTGTGGCGATGGAAGGTCTTTCTGTTTTCGGGTGTGTTTTCTCCTCGGGTTTCCCATGGGTGCGGACGATATATGGGACAGGGTTCCAGCCGGTTCCTCCGGGAAAAGTTCTGTTTTCCTTTGCGAACTCCAGGCGGCCGCTCCTAGGGTGATCAACGGCTTGCACAGGGCTTTCCCAGATGCCAAAGGCGCTGGTCAGCCCGTGTGTCCGAGTAGGCATCACCCCTTCCCTCCCGGCCCGCTCACCGGAGATTCCCAACCCCCGTGGAGCGGGCACGCGACCACACAGGAGAGACACGACGGATGTCGATCGACTCAGCTCCCGAAGTACGCAGCGACAGGCAGCAGAGCCTGGCGACCGCGGCCGCGCGCAACCTGGCGACCACGACCAAGTCCACGCCGCAGATGCAGGGGATCAGCTCGCGCTGGGTGACCAGGATGCTTCCGTGGGTGCACACCGACGGCGGTGCCTACCGGGTCAACCGGCGGCTGACCTACACCATCGGTGACGGGCGGATCGAGTTCGTGCAGACCGGCTCGCAGGTCCGGGTCATCCCCGNCGAGCTGTCCCTGCTGCGCGGCTTCGACGACATGGACGTGCTGGGGGCCCTGGCCGACCGCTTCGTCCAGCGCGACTTCGAACCCGGCCAGGTGCTGGCGCAGGAGGGGACCCCGGCCGACCACCTGTACCTGCTGGCGCACGGCCGTGTGCACAGGACCAGCGACGGCCACTACGGCGACACCAACCTGCTGGGCGTGCTCGCTGACGGCGACAAGTTCGGTGACCGCCACCTGCTCGGCACCGATCCCAAGTGGGAGTTCACGTTCAAGGCCGCGACGGCGGGCACGCTGCTGGAGATGCCCCGGCAGGAGTTCATCGCGATCCTGGACGACTCGCCCTCCCTCCAGGCCCACGTCCAGGAGTACCTGTCCCTGCCCGAGCAGCGGCAGAACAAGCACGGCGAGGCCGAGATCGCCCTGTCGTCGAGCCACGTCGGAGAGGCCCAGCTGCCCGGCGCCTTCGTCGACTACGAGCTCAAGCCGCGCGAATACGAACTGAGCGTGGCCCAGACCGTGCTGCGGGTCCACAGCCGGGTCGCCGACCTCTACAACAAGCCGATGAACCAGACCGAGCAGCAGCTGCGGCTGACCATCCAGGCCCTGCGCGAGCGCCAGGAGCACGAACTGGTCAACAACCCCGAGTTCGGCCTGCTCCACAACACCGAGTTCAAGCAGCGGATCCAGACCCACCAGGGGCCGCCCACCCCCGACGACCTGGACGACCTGCTGAGCATGCGCCGCAACACCCAGTACATGTTCGCCCACCCCCGGGCCATCGCGGCCTTCGGCAAGGAGTGCAACAAGCGCGGGCTCAACATCGGCACCGTGGAGGTCGGCGGCCACCACCTGCCCGCATGGCGCGGCGTTCCGCTCCTGCCCTGCGGCAAGATCCCGGTCACCGAGCACCAGACCTCGTCCATCATCGCCGTCCGCACCGGCGAGGACAACGAAGGCGTCATCGGCCTGTACCAGACCGGACTCCCCGACGAGGTCGAGCCCGGCCTCAACGCCCGTTTCATGGGCATCGACGACAAGGCCATCATCTCCTACCTCGTCAGCACCTACTACTCCGCCGCGGTGCTCGTCCCCGACGCCGTCGGAATCCTGGAGAACGCCGAGGTCCACCCGCGTGGCTGAGTACCCGGCACTGTCAGGGAAGGAGGCCTGAGACGGTGTCACCGCTGTCCAGGATGTCCGCCTCCGCCGCCTCCGCGCTCTCCCCGGAGGTGGCGGGGCTGGTGGACGACCTGCTCCGCGACCCGCGCCGCCCGGGGAACCGGGACCTGCTGGCGCCCGCGTCCGCCCCGAGGACACCGCCCGCACCCCGGCTGCCCGTGGGGTCCGCCGAGGTCGGAACGTCGGCGCTCCGGCTCCGCCTCTCCGGGGCGCGCGTCGCCGACCAGCGCCCCGCCACCGCCGTGAGCGCGGCGACGCGTGTCCCCGCCCACCCCGGCGGACCGCGTGTCCCCGGGCTCTCCGCCCCCGCGGTGGAGCGTCCCAGGAGTGGGGTACCCCGGGACGAGGGGGCCCGGAGCGGGGTTCCCCGGCCCGAGGACGCCGAGAACACCGGGGACGGCGGGCAGGGGGTCCCGGCGCTGTACTGCCCGCCCGCCATGCGCGACGACCCCGCCCTGGGCGAGGAGGTCGACGACCGGCTGGTCGCGTGGGCCGAGGAGGTGGGGGTCTACCCCGGTCAGCTCGACCGGGTCCGCTCGGCCGGGTTCGGGCGCCTCATCATGCTCGCCCACCCCGAGACCGACGATCCCGACCGGCTGTTGGCCGCCGCCAAGTGCGCCCTGGCCGAGTGGTCCGTGGACGACCACTACGTCGACGGCGAGGTGGAGGAGGCGCGCCCGGAGCTGCTCGGCCAGCGCCTGGCGATCGCCCACTCGGTCATCGACCAGGCCCACCTGCCGCTGCGCTACGCGCCCCAGCTGGAGGAGGTCGTGCGCGCGGACCCCGTGATGGTGGCCCTGCGCTCCAGCCTGGCCGACCTCGGCACCTACGCCACGGCGGCGCAGGTGCGCAGGCTCCGCCACGAGCTGGCGATCATGTTCGTGGCCTACAACCAGGAGGGCGTCTGGCTGGCGACCGGGCACCGGCCGCCGGTCTGGGAGTTCCTCATGCACCGGCACGAGAACAGCTTCGTGCCGTGCATGGCGCTCATCGACGCGGTCGCCGGATACGAGCTGCCCTGGGCGGAGTTCGCCGAGCCGAGCGTGCGCCGGGTGTTCACGCTGGCGGGCAGCGCGAGCGTGATCGTGAACGACCTGTACTCCATGGGCAAGGAGGACGTCACCGACTTCAGCCTGCCCCGACTGATCGCCACCGAGGACGACTGTTCGCTGGACGAGGCCGTCCGGCGCACCGTCGACGTCCACGACGAACTGATGCACACCTTCGAGGCCGAGGCGGCGGCCCTGGCCCTGAACGGCTCCCCGGAGCTGCGCCGCTTCCTGTGGGGCCTGTGGGCCTGGCTCGGCGGCAGCCGCGAATGGCACGCCCGTACCGCCCGCTACCACGGAACGAACGCCTCCTGACCGGGGGCGGGCCCGGGCCAGCCCGGACCCGCCCCCGGTCCGCCCTCCGTCCGGTCCGCCCTCCATCCGATCCGTCTTCCGCCCGGCCCCGGCCCCGACCGGCCGGGGGCACCACGACAAGGAGTTCTCCCCATGACCGAGACCATGAGTCCCGTCCTGCGCACCGCCTACCAGGAGTCCGTGGCGGCGTACTGGAACGCCGAGAGGGACCCCGTCAACATCCGGCTCGGCGAGGTCGACGGCTTCTTCCACCACCACTACGGGATCGGTGACTACGACCCCTCCGTGCTGGAGGGTCCGGAGGAGACCCGCGACGAACGCGTCATCCGGGAGATGCACCGCCTGGAGACGGCGCAGGCCAACCTGCTCCTGGACCACCTGGGGCCGATCTCGCCCGACGACCGGATCATGGACACCGGTTCCGGGCGCGGCGGCACCAGCTTCATGGCCCACCAGCGCTTCGGCTGCCACGTGGACGGGGTGACGATCTCCGAACAGCAGGTCGCCTTCGCCAACGGGCAGGCCGAGGAGCGGGGCGTGGCCGACCGGGTGCGCTTCCACTTCCGTAACATGCTCGACACCGGCTTCGAGACGGGGTCCCTGCGTGCCAGCTGGAACAACGAGTCCACCATGTACGTGGACCTGTTCGAGCTCTTCCGCGAGCACGCCCGCCTGCTGGAGTACGGGGGCCGCTACGTCACCATCACCGGCTGCTACAACGACGTCACCGGAGGCCGCTCCAAGGCGGTCAGCCGTATCGACGAGCACTACACCTGCAACATCCACGCCCGCAGCGAGTACTTCCGGGCGATGACGGCCAACAACCTCGTCCCGATGGAGGTCGTCGACCTGACCGCCAGCACGATCCCGTACTGGGAGTTGCGGGCCCGGTCCTCGGTGGCCACCGGGATCGAGGACCCGTTCCTCACCGCCTACAAGGAGGGCAGCTTCCACTACCTGCTCATCGCGGCTGACCGCGTCTGACCACGGCGCGGCGGCGCGGTCCCCGCGCCGCCGCGCCCCCGCACCCCGTCGACGAACACGAAGGACGTCCATGCCCACCAGTTCAGCCATCGACCACCGCACCACCGTGTCACCGGACGGCCCCGACCCCGAACCGGTCATGCTCGAACTGGTCGACGAGGACGGGACGACGACCGGCACCGCGGAGAAGGTCTCCGCGCACATGCCGCCCGGACGGCTGCACCGGGCCTTCTCGGTCTTCCTCCTCGACGGCCGGGGCCGCCTGCTGCTCCAGCGCCGCGCCCCCGGCAAGTACCACTCGCCCGGGGTGTGGTCCAACACCTGCTGCGGCCACCCCCTCCCCGGGGAGCCGCCCTTCCTGGCCGCCGCCCGGCGCACCCACGAGGAGCTGGGCGTGGCCCCCGCGCTCATGCGCGAGGCCGGGACGGTGCGCTACAACCATCCGGACCCGGTCTCCGGGCTGGTGGAACAGGAGTACAACCACCTCTTCGTGGGACTGCTGCGCGACCAGCCGCGCCCCGACCCGGATGAGGTCGACCGGACCGCGTTCGTCGACTCCGCGGAACTGGAGCGGATGTGCGGGGACCTGCCGTTCTCGGCGTGGTTTCCCACGGTGCTCGACACCGTGCTGCCCGCGGTGCGCGAACTGACCGGCGACTCCGGCTGGTAGCTCCTGGTGCGGTGACCGGAGGTGTCCGCCGGCTCGCCCCGTTCGTGTGGACCCGCGCGCCCGCCAGCAGCGCTTTCGGCCGGCCCGCTAGGGCAGGACGCGGCGCGGCCCCTCGGGCGGGTTCGGTCGCGCGCCCCACTCCCGGGGGTAGCCGAGGGAGACCTCCACGTGGGGGACGCCGTCGACCACGATCGTGCGGGGGATGTGCAGGTGCCCGTAGACCACGGCGCGGGCCCGGTAGCGCGTGTGCCAGTCCGCGGTGGCCTCGGTGCCGCACCACTGGGCGAACTCGGGGTAGCGCAGGATCCGGGTGGGCTCGCGCACGAGCGGGAAGTGGTTGACCAGCACGGTGGGCAGATCCGGGTCCAGCGCGTCCAACCGCCCCCGCGTGTACTCCAGGCGGGCCCGGCACCAGGCGTCGCGCCCGGGGTGGGGATCGGGGTGGAGCAGGTACTCGTCGGTGCACACCACGCCCGCCTCGTACGCGACCGCGAGCGCCTCCTCCTTGGTGCCGGTTCCGGCCGGGCGGAAGGTGTGGTCGTACAGGACGAAGAGGGGAGCCACGGCCACGGGTCCGTCGGGCCCCGGCCAGAGGGGGTAGGGATCCTCGGGGGTGTGTACGCCCAGGCCGCGCAGGGCCTCGACCAGGTACCGGTAGCGCTCCTCACCGCGCAGCTGGAGGGGGTCCGAGGGCGTGGTCCACAGGTCGTGGTTGCCGGGCACCCAAACCACGGTGGCGAAGCGCTCGGCCAGCAGCTCCATCGCCCAGAGGACGTCGTCGGTGGTCTCGGCGACGTCGCCGGCCACCAGGAGCCAGTCCTCGTCCGACTCCGGACGCAGGCCCTCGGTGAAGGCGCGGTTGTCACCGTGCCGGACGTGCAGGTCGCTGATGGCGAGCAGGCTCATCCCACCGTTCCTTCCCCGTGTCGGCTCCGCCGCCCGGCCACCCTACACAGTCCCTCCGGGGCGGTTCTCCGCGGCTCCGTCCAGCGGACCCCCGACCGCCGGGTGGCCCGCACGCGTCCGCGCGGACGTCGGGGACGCCGCTTCCGCCGGAGGGGACGCATGGGGAAGGCTTCGGAGGCGCGGTCACCGGCCGTGACACTTGTCATTCCGGAGCGGGCCGAACGGGAGCCCCGGCTCGGGTAGGCGCCGCGCGCCCTCGACGGCGCGTCAGGCCCCGGTGGACGCGCGAGAAGCGTGTACCCCACGGAGTCGAGCTCGTTTCGTCGCCCTTGCGTGTGCTCTGACCGTTTTCCATTTCCTTGCGGAGCGCGATGCGTCCATTGCACTGCGTCCGCATCCGTCACGCTTCCTCTGTGTTCGGTGCCACTACGGCGTGTGTAGGATGCCGCGGGTGATCGTGACGCCACGGTCACCCGGGGCCGTGGTGTCCTCTACCTCCCCGCCACGTCCCCTGCCGAGGCGTACCCCGCTCGATCCACTCGTGGCTCCGGGTACGCGCCCTTCGCGGAACCGACACGAGAGGTAGCAATGACACCTGACACCGTCGGCCTCGCACTCCTCCTGCTGGGGGTGCTGCTGCTGGTATCGAAGCTGGTCCGCGTCAGGTGGAAGCTGACGCAGAAGCTGTACCTGCCCGGCTCGATCATCGGCGGCGGGATCGCGCTGCTCCTGGGCCCCGACGTGTTCGGGCGCCTCATGGGATGGCTGGCCGACCGGGGCGTCGGCGGGGGCTTCGCCGAACGCGCGGCCGAGGGCGGACTCTTCGGCGCCGACGTGATGCAGGTGTGGTCCGCGCTGCCCGGCCTGCTGATCTCGGCCGTCTTCGCCAGCCTCTTCCTGGGCAAACCCCTGCCCCGGTTCCGCGAGGCCGCGACCCTGGCGGGCCCCAACCTCGCCTTCGGCGTCACCATGGCCAGCGGCCAGTACGTCATCGGCCTGACACTCGCCCTGCTGGTGCTCGTCCCCCTGTTCAACGTCCCGGCGATCTCCGGTGCCCTGATCGAGATCGGCTTCCTCGGCGGGCACGGCACCGCGGCGGGCCTGGGCGACACCTTCGAGCAGGCGGGCTGGGCCCAGGGCCAGGACCTGGCCCTGGGCATGGCCACCGTCGGGCTGCTGTCGGGCATCATCGTCGGCATCGTCCTCATCAACTGGGGTGTGCGCCGCGGCAAGTCCAACGTGATCAGCTCCGACGCCAAGGGCACCGACGGCGAGCAGGCCGGACTGGTCGAGCGGGACAAGCGCTCGGCGGGCGCGACCATGACCGTCCACCCCTCCTCGATGGACCCGCTCACGCTGCACTTCGGTCTGGTCGCCCTGGCCGTGCTGATCGGCCAGCTCATCCTCATGGGGTTGCAGTGGCTGGAGCGGATGCTGTGGGCCGAGACCATCGAGGTCATGGCCTACGTGCCGCTGTTCCCGCTGGCCATGATCGGCGGCATCGTCCTCCAGGTGGTCATCGACCGGTTCGACCGCAACGACGTGGTGGACCACAAGACCGTCGAACGGATCCAGGGCCTGTCGCTGGACGTCCTCATCATCGCCGCGATGGCCACCCTGTCGCTCCAGGCCATCGCCGACAACATCGCGGCCTTCGCGCTCCTGGCCCTCGCGGGCGTCCTGTGGTCGCTGTGCGGCTTCCTCTTCCTGGCGCCGCGGATGATGCCCAGCCACTGGTTCGAGCGGGGCATCGGCGAGTTCGGCCAGTCGCTCGGCGTCACCGCAACGGGGCTCGTGCTGATGCGCGTCGTCGATCCGGAGATGAGATCGCCCGCCTATCCCGCCTTCGGCTACAAGCAGCTCATCTTCGAGCCGTTCTTCGGGGGAGGCCTGGTCACGGCGGCCGCGATCCCGCTGATCATCAGCCCCCACGTGGGGCCGGTGGGTTTCCTGGCGATCATGGCGGTGGTGCTGGTGACCAGCCTGTCCACGGGCCTGTTCGCGTTCCGCCGTCGACGCCGTGACCAGGGGGTCGTCGCCGCAGAGCACGAGGCCGAGCGGGTCTCCTGACCGAGGACGGGGCACGACCGTCCCGCGCCCCGTCCGTTCCGGTTCCCGCCGCGGTCGGCCACCCGCGCGGATCCCTCCGGGACCGGTCCTGTGGAAAACGGGTGTACCGTCTCTGCGGTCACCTAGCGTTATGGAGGTGGGCCGGTCCCGGACCGGCCCACCCGTAGCGCGCACACCAGACGGAGGGACGGCCCGTGGTCGAACGCAGAGCCCTGGACGTGGACCCGCCCGCGGTCAGCGACCGGTTCCGGCTGTTCAACTTCACCCGGCGCGACGACCACGTCACCTACCTGTGGATCCTGCGGGCCATGGACCGTCTGCGCGAGGTCCACCAGGTCCAGGTGGCCCCCGACGACGTCGCCGACGCCCTGCGCGAACTCGCCCGGTCCCACGACGGGGTGCCCGTGCCCGACCGGAGCCTGCGCGACCGTCTGGACGAGCTCCACGCCGACCGGGTCGTGCACCGCTTCGACGACGCCTCGCGCGCCGGGAACCTCGCGCGCTACCGCAACCGGCAGTCGGTGTACCAGTTCAGCGAACTCGGCTACCGGGCCTACCAGTCGGTCGAGAACCTGCTGGGCGCCCGCATCGAGGACGTCAACCTGTCCCGGCTGGTCTTCTCCGAGGTCCTGGAGGACCTGCGCGCCCTGGCCGAGGCCAACCGCACCGGCCGGGCCGAACAGGTCTACCGCAGGCTCGCGCGCCTGGACGCGGTCATGGAGGACATGGGGCGGCGCTCCGCCCAGTTCCACGTCACCCTGGGTGAGATCCTGCGCTCCACCGACGCCTCCCCGGACATGTTCCTGCGGCACAAGAACGCCCTGCTGGTGCACATGTCCGACTTCATGGCCGAACTCGACCGCTACCTGCCGCGCCTGGACCGCGCCGTGCGCGAGGTGGAGGAGACCGGGCTGGCCACGCTGCTCTCCCGCGCCGCCGACTCCGACGAACGCCTGTTCATGGAACGCGACGAGCGCCTGGCCGACTGGCGGCGCCGCTGGCGGGCCCTGCGCGCCTGGTTCTCCTCCGACGACGCCATCCCCGCGCGGGCCGCCGAACTGCACGCGGCCACCCGGTCGGCGGTCTCGGGCGTGATCGCCCTGCTGCGCCAGATCACCGAGGCCCAGCGGGGCGGCGTCAACCGCTCCACCCAGCTGCGGCACCTGGCCGAGTGGGCGTTCAACACCCCCGACGACGGCGCCGCGCACGCCCTGATGGGCGCCGCCTTCAACGTCCGCTCCGCCCGCCACCTGGGCGTGGCCCACGACGACGAGGAGCAGATCCCGCCCAACCTCACCTGGTGGGACGCTCCGGGGGTGGAGGTGTCGGTCACCCTGTTCCGCAGCGGCACCGCCCCCACCGCGGGCGTGCCCAAACCGGTACGGCGCAACCCCGGCGCCCAGGCGCGCCTGCGCGGGCAGCAGGCCGCCGACCGCGCCGCCGAACGCGAGGCCGCCGCACGCCTGGTCGACCGGGGCGCCCACGGCCGCGTCCTGGACGAGACCGACACCCGTGTCCTGCTGCGCCTGGTCACCCGCGCCCTGGAGTCGCGCTCGGTCGTCGCCGGACGCCTGTCCTCGGCCAGCGGCGCGGGCGACGGCACCATGGTCCGCCTGGTCCCCGACCCGGCGGGCAGCACCGTCCACACCAGCCAGGGCCGACTCCACCTGCCGGGCCTGCGCCTGGAGGCCACCGGCCACCGGATCCGAACGAAGAACACCTGATGCCCCGCCGACTCTTCGCCCGCACGGTCGCCCCCGCCGACCTGGGTTCCTACCAACAGGCCATGCGCCGCGTCCTCACCTGCGACCTCATCACGGCCACCCGACCGCGCCCCGGCGCCCTGGAGCAGGTGCTGCGCTGGGCCGACGAGTTGGCCTCCGACCTGGAGCGGCTCTTCGGCTACACCCTGGTCGCCACCACCGACCACGTGCGCCTGGTCCGCGAACTCGACGCCCTGGACCCCACCCAGCGCCAGACCTTCGCGCGTAGGGGCAGGCCCTTCGACCGGCGCAGGCTCGCCTACCTGTGCCTGGTGCTGGCCGCCTTCCAGCGCTCCCAGATCGAGATCAGCCTCGCCGACCTGGTCAGCCGGTTCACGCCCGCGGCCAACGCCGTCGACGGGCTGGGCTACGACCCCACCGACGGCGCGCACAAGGCCGCGCTGGTCGACGTCGCCCACTGGCTGGTGGACCGCGGCGCACTCCACCTGTCCGACGGGTCCCTGGAGGCGTGGGCCGCGGGCAGCGGACAGGGCGACGCCCTGTTCGACATCGACCACGAGGTGTGCGAGCTGCTGTTCCGCCCGGCCCGCCCGGTGCAGCACCTGAACAGCGCGGCCGGACTGCTCGCCGACCCGCTCACCGAGGGCTCGCCGCGCGAGCAGGCGGTACGGCGGGCCAGGCGGCTCCTGGTGGAGCGGCCGGTGGTGTACCACGCCGACGTCGAACCGGCGGTGTCCGCGGCCCTGCGCGGCAGGGGCGTGGCCGAGGACCTGGCCCGCGCCACCGGGCTCCGGGTCGAGCGCCGCGCCGAGGGCGTGCTGCTGGCCGATCCCGCGGGCACCTTCACCGACCGGCCCTTCCCCGGTCGTGGCGGCGCGGTCAACCGCACGGCCGGACTCCTGCTGGCCAAGGTGGCCGATCTCCTGGAGACCTCCCTGGCCGCGCTCGTCCGGCTGCCCGTGACCCCGCAGGCCGTCGACCAGGCCGAACTCGTCCGACTCGTGGACGCGGGGCTGCCCCGCGACGGCGTGGTGACCGACCTGGCCTGGACCGTGGAGCCCGCCGAGGAGGGGGAGCAGCCCGCGCGGCTGGAGGTCCCCCTGGTCGAGCGCGGCCGGTGGGAGACCATGATCCACGAGCTCTACGCCGAGTTCGGCGCCTCCTCCTTCGGGGGCGCCTGGCAGCAGGATCCCTACGGCCTGCTGGACGCGGCGCTGGCCCTGCTCACCGAGCTCTCCCTGATCCGGCCGGTGCCCGGGGGCGCCCTGGTGCTCCCCGCCGCCTCCCGCTACCGCAACATCCAGGGCGCGCTCCCCGAACGCGCCGACGAGGGGCAGCTGCCCCTGGGGCTGTCCGATCCCCTGACGCACACGGGTACGTCCGGCGGGGCCTCCCCGGGGGCCGTGACGGAGGCCGCGACGGACGGGGCCGGGGACTCCGCTCCTCCCGGCACGCCCTCCACCGACACGCCCCCCGCAGACGAACCCGCCCCCTCGGAAGGAAACTGATGTCCAGCCCCCGATTCCGGCCCAGCCGCGCCGGTGTGATCAACGTCTGGGACTACGTCGACGAGGAGTTCGTGTTCGCCGACGGGCGCCTCGTCCTGCGCGGGCACAACGGCTCGGGCAAGACCAAGGCCCTGGAGGTGCTCTTCCCCTTCATCCTGGACGGGTACACCGACGCCCGCCGCCTCGACCCGTTCAGCGGCCAGAACCGCACCATGAAGTCCAACCTGCTCTACCGCGGCCAGGACGCCGAGTACGGGTACGTGTGGATGGAGTTCGCCCGCGCCACGACCGACACGGAGGACGGGGACACCGAGACGGTCACCCTCGTCATCGGGCTGCGCGCGCACCGGCACCGCGACGGCGTCGTCCCCTCCTTCTTCGTCACCGACCAACGCCTGGGCGTGGACTTCGGCCTGCTCGCCTCCGACGGGCGCCCGCTCACCGAGAGGCAGCTCAAGGGGGCGCTCGGTGAGGCCGCCTTCCAGTCCACCGCCGCCGACTACCGCCGTGCCGTGGACGCCCGCCTCTTCGGCCTCGGCGAGCGCTACGTCCAACTGCTCGACCTGCTCCTGGCGCTGCGCCGCCCCCTGTTGGCCAAGGACCTGGACCCCGAGAAGGTCTCCGAGACCCTCACCAGCGGGCTGAGCCCCCTGGACGAGGAGCTCGTCGACCAGGCCGCCCGCGACTTCACCAACCTGGCCGCCGTCCAGCGCCGTTTCGACCAGGCCAGCACGGCGCACGCCGCGACCACGGCGTTCGTCGGGGAGTACGCGGCCTACCTCACCGCGCACGCCCGCCACCGCCTGGCCCGCGTGCACGCCGCCACCGAACAGACCGCCGAGCAGGCCCGGGCCATCACCGAGGCCCGCGACACCCGGGAGGAGGCCACCCTCGCGCACGCAGCCGCCACCGAGCGGGCCGAGGGGTACGAGGCCGAGATCCGCCGACTCACGGCTCGCAAGGACGGGTTGGAGGCCCACGAGGCGTTCCGCAGCCACGCCGCCCTGGAGATCGAACGCACGCACAGCGCCGAGACCGCCCGCGCGTTGGAGGAGCAGCAGGGCAGGCTGGACGACCAGGCCGGAGAGGTCACCACCCTCCAGCGGGAGGCCGAACGGGTCGCCACCAGCCTCGAACACGGCCGGGCCCGCACCCGGGAACTGGTCGCGGAGCTGGCCGAGACCGCCGGACAGGCCGGGTTCGACCACGACGGTGAGGGCCACGCCGACACCGGCGACGACCTGCCCGCCACCGCCCAGGCGCGCGCGACCGCCCGCCGCGCCGACGTGGCCGCGGTGCGCGAACGCCTCGCCGAACTCGCCCGGGCCGAGACCGCGCGCGGTACCGCCGAGCGAGCCAGCGCCCAGGCCGACGAGCGGCTCCGGCGGCGCGCCGCGGAGTGCGCACGGGCGGAGGAGGAACTGGCCGCCGCGCGGAGTGGTGCCGCCGACGCGCTCACCGTGTGGGCAGGGCACTGGGCCGACGGTCCCGCCCCGGTCACCGACGCCGCCTGCGTCACCGCCCTGGCCGAGGCACTGGAGGCCTTCGGCGCGCCCGGGACCCCCACCGTGGGGGAGGTCTACGGGGAGCACACCGACCAGCAGCGCCTGGACGCCGCCGCGCACGCGCGCACCCTGGAGACCCGCCGGGACCAGCTCGACGCGGAGATCGACCGTCTCACCCGCGAACGCGGGGACATCGCCGCCGAACGCGACGACGCGCCGCCCGCCGACGACCTGCGCACCGCGTCCCGGGAGGGCCGGCCCGGCGCACCGCTGTGGCAGCTGGTCCGCTTCGCCGACGCGGTCGCGGACACCGACGCCGCCGCGATCGAGGGCGCCCTGCACGCCGCGGGGCTGCTCACCGCCTGGGTGCACCCCGACGCCGACGCCACCCGCGCCGCCCTCACCGAGGGCGGAGCCGACGCCTACCTGCTGCCCACCGCCGACACCGCCGTGCGCGAGGGACCCACCCTGGCCGACGTGCTGGTTCCCGAGCAGCAGGACCTGGTCCCCGAGGACGTCATCACCCGAGTCCTGGCGTCGGTGCGCCTGGCCGACACCGGGGAAGCGGCGGCGCACGCGGTCAGCGTCCGGGGGACGTTCGCCCAGGGGATGCTCGTGGGCGCGTACTCCAAGGCCGCTCCCGAGTTCGTCGGCGCCACCAACCGCGCCCACCGCCGTAGGGAACGCCTGGCCTCCTGCGACGCACGCGTCGCCGAACTCACCGAACAGCGCGCGCAGGTCACCGACCAGCTCGACCGGGCGGGTGAGCTCCTCAAGGCCTTCACCCGGGCGCGCACCGCCCTGCCCGAGACCACCCCGATCGACCGGGCCGTGCGCCGGGTCGACGAGCAGTCCACTCTCCTGGCCTCGGCGCGCGCCGAGAGCGAGGAGCGGCGCCGCGACCTGGACGCCGCGGTCGCCGAGGTCGACGCCCACCGCCACCAGGTGCGCACCGTGGCCACCGAACGCGCCATGCCCGCCCAGCCCGAGGCGGTGGACGCCGTCTCCCGGGCCGTGGACGACTTCCTGGAGACCGCGCGTCTGCTGCACGCCGCCCGAGCCGAGGTCGCCCGGCACACCGCCGACCTGGACAACCGCCAGGAGACCGTCACCCGGTTGCGCGGACGCCTGGAGGAGGACCGCGAACGCCACGAGGAACGGGTGCGCGAGCACGAACGGGCCGCGGCCGAACTCGCCGCCAAGCAGGAGAGCATCAGCGCACCGGTCCGCGAGCTCATGGCCGAGCTGGAACAGGTCAAGGAGCGGCTGAGCGGGGCCCGCGAGGACCACCAGCGAGCCCAGAAGGAGGCCGCGACCGCCCACGAGGCGATGATCCGGGCCGACGAGAAACTGGGCGGCGGACAGAGGGCGCTCACCGAGTCCCTCACCGCCCTGTTCGACCACGCGGACGCCTTCACCGCCCTCGCCCACCCCGACCTGCGCGCCACCCTGGGCGTGGACCCCGCACCCGTCTGGCCGGACCGGAGTTCCTGGCCCGCGCCCGACCGGGCCGCCGAACGGATCCTGGCGTCGTCCCCCACCGACCCGGCGGACGCGGTCCGCGCCGTCCTGCCCGGCGCCGAACTGCTCGACGCGTTCACCGCCGCCGTCGGCTCCGGCGCCGAGGTCACCGACGGCGACCTCAAGACCGCCTCCACGAGGATCTCCCAGGCCCTGCGCGTCTTCCAGGACACCCTGGGCGGCGACGCCGAGGGCTACCGGGTCGACCACGACCTCGGCGTCAGCGGCGTCATCACGGTGTTCGTCAACGACGAGACCGGCCGCAACCCCGTCTCCGCCTTCGCCCGCGTCATCGCCGAACGCGTCGAGGAGCAGGGCGCGCTGCTGGGCGAGGAGGAACGCGGCGTCCTGGAGGACGAGCTGCTCACCGGGATCGCCCAGCAGATCCACGAGCGGGTGCGCGTGGCCCGCGGCCTGGTCGCGAACATGGACCGCGACACCCGCTCACGCCCCATGTCCTCGGGCACCCGGATCGGGATCCGCTGGAGCCGGTCGGACCGCGTCACCGAGCACCAGGCCAGCGCCGCGCGCCTGGTCAGGCGGGACGCCGCCGAACTGGGCGCCTCGGGACTGACCCAGCTGCGCGAGGTCCTGCGGGAGATGATCCGCGAACACCACGCCGCCCACCCCCGCGCCACCTACAAGCAGATCCTGTCGGCGGTGCTGGACTACCGCACCTGGTACCGGTTCGAACTGCGTCTGGCCGTGCCCGGACAGGAGGAGGTCAAGCTCACCAAGAACAAGCACGAGCAGATGTCGGGCGGGGAGAAGTCCGCCGCGATCCACCTGCCGCTGTTCGCCGCCGCCAACGCCCTGTACACCTCGGCCACACCCACCTGCCCCCGGATGGTGGCCCTGGACGAGGCCTTCGCCGGGATCGACGACCGCTACAAGCCCGAACTCATGGGGCTGACCGTCACCTTCGACCTGGACATGTTCATGACCGGACACGACCTGTGGGTGCACTACGACACCGTGCCCATGGCCGCCCACTACGACATGCACCACGACAAGGGAGCGCACACCGTCTCGGCGATGCTCATGCTCTGGGACGGAGCACAGACCATCGACGCCGACGCCGGGTTCTCGGGCAACGAGGAACTGGCCGCCGAACTGCTGGGTATCACCCCCAGCCGGTTCGCGCCGCTGTCGTCGGCCGGAACGCTGCTGGAGGACACCGGGGAGGAGGCCCCACCCGCGCCCTGACCCCCGCCGAACCGACGCCGTCCCCGGAAGGTCGGCGGGTGCGGTCACCCGCGTGCGGGCAACGAGACCCGAGCGGTGAGCCCTCCACCGGGGTTGGGCGTCAGACGCAGCTCCCCTCCGTGGGCCTCGACGATACGCGCGACGATGGGCAGGCCCAGACCGTGCCCGGCACGCCCGGACCCTCTGGCGGCCATCCGGCCGCCGCCGCGGAGGAAGGGCTCGGTGAGGTTCTCGACCGGTTCGGTCAGGCGCGGTCCGGTGTTGCTGACGGTCAGCAGCACGCGGCCGTGGTCCCGGGAACCGGGCGCGGTGGCCACCACCACGGTGCCGTCCGCGGGCAGGTTGTGCCGCAGGGCGTTCTGGAGGAGGTTGACCACGAGCTGGCGCAGCAGCACGCCGTCGCCGGTCACCGGTGACGGCGTGCCGCGGACCGAGACCGTGACGCCGAGGTCGGCGGCCTCGTCACCGGTGATCGCGACCGCCTCGCGGACCGCCTCCGACAGGTCGACCGGATCCATGTCGGGTGGTGTGTGTTCGAGCGAGGAGAGCTGCAGCATGGCCTCGACGATCTCCGTGCCGCGCTGGTTGGTCTCGCGCAGGCGGGCGATGAGGCGGGGGTGGTCCTGACCGTGGGGATCCGCCCTGGCCACGTCCAGCATGGTCCGGGTGATGGCCAGCGGCGTACGCAGCTCGTGGGAGGCGTTGGCGGCGAAGCGCTGCTGGGCCTCGAAGGAGCGCTGGAGGCGGTCGAGCATGTGGTCGAAGGTGTCGGACAGTTCGGTGAACTCGTCCCGTCGGCCACGGAGCCCGATCCGATGGTCCAGGGAGCCGTCAGCGGCCCNGCCCGGGTGATCTCCTGGAGCGGCCGCAGCACACGTCCCGCGATCACCCAGCCTCCCCACAGCCCGACGACCGCCAGGAGGGCGAGCGCGACGCCCGAGGCCCACAACAGGGTGTCCAGGATCTGCTGGCGGGAGGCGACGTGCGTCACCGACGGGTCCGTCGTGTACAGCGGGTAGCTGGGAACGTAACGCATCCCCACGTAGACGACCGCCAGCGTGGCCGCCCCGGCGACGTTGAGGAAGAGCGCGTAGCTCAGCGCCAGCCTCATCCGCGCCGTCAGCCGCCGTGGGCGCCACGCCAGCGTCGGAGCACGCCCGGTCGGTACCGACGTCGCGCCGCGGACCGGCACCTCACCGCTCATCCGTCCGACTCTCTCTCCGCGAGGCGGTAGCCGACCCCCGGCACCGTGCGTATGACCGACGGTTCCCCAAGCCGCTTGCGCAGTGTGGAGATGGTGATCCGCACGGCGTTGGTGAAGGGGTCGGCGTTCTCGTCCCACGCCCGCTCCAACAGCGTCTCCGCGCTGACGACCCCGCCCCCGGCGGCCATGAGCACCTCCAGGACGGCGAACTGCTTACGGGTGAGGTGGACGTGGACACCGGCCTGGTGAACCTCGCGCCGGAAGGGGTCGAGCCGGATCCCCGCGTACTCCAGGACCGGGGGCGCGCCCTGACTCGGGCGGCGGGCCAGGGACCGCAGGCGCACCACGAGTTCTTCGAGGTCGAACGGTTTGGTCAGGTAGTCGTCCGCGCCCAGCCCGAACCCGGCGACCTTCTCCCGGAGACGGCTCGCGGCCGTGAGCATGAGCACACGGCACCCGAGCCGCCGTTCGACGATGGCCCGGCACACGTCGTCGCCGTGCGTGCCGGGGATGTCCCGGTCGAGCACGACCACGTCGTAGTCGTTCACGTCCAGCCGCTCCAGGGCCGCGTCGCCGTCAGCCGAGATGTCGGAGGCGATCGCCTCCAGCCGCAGCCCCGCCTGTACGGCCTCGGCGAGGTAGGGCTCGTCCTCGACGATCAGCACACGCATCCGCTGTCCCCCTCTGGCACCTGGTACGACATCGCGCCGGTTCCCGTTCCTCCCCACGGTACGGACCCGGGAGGGGTCGGTCCGCCCACGGGGCGAGGCCCGCCGCCGAACCCCAGTGAACGCGACGGCGCCTATCGCGGGCGTATCCAAAAACCGATACGCCCGTGCAACACCGCTCGTACTTCACTGGACGGGCACCGAGAACCCCACGCATCGGACAGGCGATGCCCGACAGGCGAAGGATGAGCGGAGTGACGGAGCGGGAAACGCTGGAGTGCCCTTCCACCGGCGGGAAGGCGGACGAGCGCGTCGGCGGACTCGCCGGCCGCCGGTGGTGGCCCTGGTACTGGCTGGTCGCGGCGCTGTGCGTCACGGTGGTCATCGTGCTGATGGCCTGGTCGATGACCACGTCGGTCTCGGGCACGGTGTCGTCGGCGTTGGACGAGCTCACCGGTCGGGAGGAGACGGCCTTCACCGCTGAGGACGGGGCCCTTCCGGACGACCTGTCGGTCACCGCCTTCGACACGCACTACCCCTCGATCGCCCGCATGGACGAGGAACTGCTGGAGGCCGTGCAGGAGGCGTCCCGTGACGCCCTGGAAGAGGGGATCGTGCTCCACGTCACGTCGGGTTGGCGCAGTGAGGCGTACCAACAGCACCTGCTCGACGAGGCCATCCGCGAGCACGGGTCCCGTGAGGAGGCCCGGGAGCTGGTCAGTACCCCGGAGGAGTCCATGCACGTGACCGGGGAGGCGGTCGACATCGGTCCGACCGACGCCGCCGACTGGGTCATCCGCCGCGGCGCGGCCTACGGGCTGTGCCAGGTCTACGCCAACGAGATGTGGCACTTCGAACTACTCACCGAACCCGGAGGGGAATGCCCCGCACGCCTGCCCGACGCCGCGGATTAGGGAGGGGGCCGGCCGCCGCACACGGAGCGACGGCCTTCCGTGGTGGTGCCGACGACGGGGCCGCGCACCCACCGGTCTTCCGTGGGTGCGTGCCCGGGGCCGGTCAGCGCGCGCCGGGGTCCCCCCGTCCTGAGCGCAGACCGAAGGGCACGCCGAAACCGGTCAGCCAGCCGCCCTCGGACAGCAGACGGAACGCCTCGTGGGTGACGTCGTGGTCCGGTGCCTGCCGGGGCGGCCACCCGAAGGCCTCGGAGACCGCCGACCAGCTGGGCCCGTGCCCGTGTTCGTCGCGGTAGGCGTCCACCCAGCGGGCCACCCGCTCCTCCCGGCCCGAGACCAGGTCGCGGGCGCGGTCGGCGACGGGCACGTCCAGCGGCGTGGTCGCGGGTGCGGTGTCCGGCGGCGTCGGCGGCGGAAGGGGAACGTAGGCCAGCGGCAGGGTGACCTCGGTGAGACGGGCCTCCAGGACACCGCTGTCGACGCCCAGGCCGTCGACCCAGGAGAGCTCTCCCAGCCACATGAGCAGTTCCGCCAGCTCGGCGGTGCCGGTCAGGGCGCACGCCGACACGATGTCCGCGGCCGGAACGCGGATGCGGCCGTCGGGATCGGAGTGCAGGGCCAGGTAGGCGGCCACGAGCCGCAGCCGGTTGGGCTTCTTGCGCATCTTCTTGTGGGCGAGGGTGCGTGAGAACCAGCCCGAGGCCCGCGACCGGACGCCGTTGCCGAGTTTCCAGGTGTTGCCGTCCAGGCTCGGCAGGGGGCACTGGGCCGGGTTCGCGGCGTCGGACTCGATCACCGCCTCCGGTGTCGTGCCCAGCCATCCGGACGAGGTCAGGTCGCTCAGGGCGGCGTGGGCGTCCTCCAGGCGCAGTATGCGCAGGTCCTGGCTGGTGAAGTTCGCCCAGCCCTTCAGCGCGCCCCTCAGGGCGAAGGTGAGGGCGAGCAGGCGGCTGTCCGGGAAGGTGCCCGCGTTCTCCGAGGCCACGCGCTCCCACAGTTCGCGGAAGAAGTCCGCGTGGTGGGGGCCCATCCGCGGTACGCGCCTGCGGTCCGCCGGGATCTTCTGCTGGGGCCTGGCCCGCGCATCGGCCTGGGCGCGCTTCCTGGCCTTCTTGGCCTTCTTCGCCTCGGAGTTGGTCAGTCGGCGGGGCGCGCCGCCCGGTGGGACGCTGATGCCCTGTTCCTCGCAGCGCGCACACTCCATGGCCGCGGCCAGGTCCTCGCCTGGCCGGTGAAAACGGGGCTGGGGGATCTCGGAGGGAACGTGGCTGCCCACGTCGCTGGTCGCGGTGTGCTGCGTCATGGTCAGGAGGTTAGCGACGAAACCGTGCCCGTGTCCGGCTTCCGGCGGAATCGCTCACCCGGGGTCACGTACCGGGCGGCGGAGGGGGAGGGGTTTCCCGGGTCCCCACGGGGCAGGAACAGGGCTATGGGCGAACTCCTGCTGATCAGGCACGGGCAGACCGAGTGGAGCCGGACGCGGCGGCACACCGGGCTCACCGACATCCCCCTGACCGCGGAGGGAGAGCGCCAGGCCGCGGCGGTGCGTCCGCTCCTGGCGGCCCGCGACGTCGGCCGGGTGGTGACCAGCCCGCTGCGGCGGGCCGTGCGCACCGCCGAGCTGGCCGGGCTGGAGGACCCGGTGACCGACCCGGACCTGACCGAGTGGGACTACGGCGGCTACGAGGGGATCACCACCGCCGACATCCAGCGCGAGCGCCCGGGATGGAACCTGTGGCGGGACGGGATCGTCCCGGGAGACTCCGGGCACCCGGGGGAGAGCGTGGAACGGGTGGGGGAGCGGGTCGACGGGGTCCTCGCCCGGATCGCCCCCCTGCTCCGGGAGACGGCCGACGTGGCGCTGGTGGCGCACGGCCACGTCCTGCGCGTGCTCACCGCGCGCTGGCTGGGCCTGCCGCCCGAGGCGGGGGTGCTGTTCCGGCTCGACACGGCCACGCTGAGCACGTTGGGGCGTGAACACGGCCGTCCGGTGCTCACCTCGTGGAACGTGGCGCCCTGACCGGCGCCGTTTCGGGGCTCTCCCCACTCCGGGGGTTGACAGGAGCAGCAAAGGCCTATTGGCTAGGCCACTAAGCCTTATGGGCCAGATCACAGCTCCCACCGTCCCTCTGATCGGCACACACCATGACCCCTCAACTCCTCACCATCATCGTCCTCCTGGCGATGTTCGTCATCGCCACCGTCCTCCCCATCAACATCGGTGCCCTGGCCTTCGTCGCCGCCTTCATGGTCGGCATCCTCGTTCTGGGGATGGACACCGACATGATCCTCGGCGGGTTCCCCGCGGGCCTGTTCCTCACCCTGGTGGGCGTCACCTACCTCTTCGCCATCGCCAAGAACAACGGGACGATCGACCTGCTCGTCCGCGGTGCCACCCGGATGGTCGGCGGCCGGGTGGCCGCCATCCCGTGGATCATGTTCGGCATCTCCGCCGTGCTGACGGGTGTGGGCGCGCTCGGCCCGGCGGCCGTGGCGATCGTCGCGCCCATCGCGCTGAGTTTCGCCGCCCGGTACCGCATCAACCCGCTCCTGATGGGCATGATGGTGGTCCACGGCGCCCAGGGAGGCGGGTTCTCCCCGGTCAGCGTCTACGGCGTGACGGTGAACGGGATCGTCTCCGACAGCGGGCTCTCCGTGTCCCCCCTCACGCTGTTCTTCGGCAGCCTGGTCTTCAACCTGGCCATCGCGGTGATCCTGTTCGTCTCCCTGGGCGGCAACCGGCTCTTCGGCGTGCGGGTCCACGACTCGGCGACCGCCGACGCGGCCGTCACGGAGGAGGCCCGCACCTCCGGCGGGTCCGGGCACGGAGCGGTCGCGCTGGCCACCGGCGGTCCCGCCGACACCCCCACCGGGAGCGGAACGGGCGGGAGCGCGGACACCACCGCGGAGCACCAACCGGTGCGCTTCGACCAGATCGCCACGCTCGTGGGCATCCTCGTGCTGGGTGTGCTGGCCCTGGGCTTCGGGCTCGACGTCGGCTTCGTCGCCCTCACCGTCAGCGTGGCGCTGGCGCTGGTCTCGCCCGGGTCGCAGAAGGACGTGCTCTCCCAGATCAGCTGGTCCACGGTCCTGCTGATCACCGGCATGCTCACCTTCGTCGGCGTCATGGAGAGCGCGGGGACCATCGAGTACGTCGGCGACGCGGCGGCGGGGCTGGGAGCTCCGCTGCTGGTGGCGCTGCTGCTGTGCTACATCGGAGCCGTCGTCTCGGCGTTCGCCTCCTCGACCGCGATCCTGGGCGCCACCATCCCGCTGGCCATCCCGTTCCTGCTCATGGGCGACATCAGCGCGACCGGGGTGATCGTGGCCCTCGCGGTCTCCTCCACCATCGTCGACGTCAGCCCGTTCTCCACCAACGGCGCCCTGGTGCTGGCCAACGCGACCGGCGTGGACCCGTCCCGCTTCTACCGCCAGATCCTCGTCTACGGCGCCATCGTGGTGGTGGCGGGTCCGCTGATCGCCTGGGGTGTGCTGGTGATGCCGGGACTGCTGTGACGGAGGCGCCGCGCGGAGCCCGTCAACGGGTTCCGGGACGGGAGGGGGCCGGAGGCCCGGTCCCCTCCTTCCGGCTCACAGGCCTGGCCTGTGAACCACCACATCGACTCAGGAGCTGACCGGCGCCTCGACGTCGGAGACCAGGAGCAGGTGGTCGCGCATCGCGTCGGCCGCCGCCCGGGGGTCGCCCGCGCGGATGGCGGAGGCGATGCGCTCGTGGCTGTCGAGGGAGGCCCTGGGCCGCTCCGGCTGGGACAGCGACTCCAGCCTGGTCTCCCGGATCATCGGGGCGATCTCGTTCATCATGCGCGCCAGCAGGCGGGAGCGCGCGGCGGCGGTGATCGCGGCGTGGAAGTGCTCGTCACCGGTGACCCCGCGGTCCCCGTTCTCGACCTCCTGTCGCATGAGCTCCAGTGCGGAGTCGATGGCGTCCAGGTCCTGGGGGGTGCGGCGTGCGGCGGCCAGCTCCGTCAGCTTGACCTCCAGCGCCTGACGGGCCTCGATGATCTCCGCGCGCCGGTTCTCCCGGTCGCGTAGGAGGGCCAGGACCCCCTGCTCGGAGACGGTCTGGCGGATGATCGCGCCGTCACCGTGCCGAACCTCGATGATGCCCTGGACCTCCAGCGCCACCAGCGCCTGGCTCAGGGAGGCCCGGCTCACCTCCAGCGCGGCGGCCAGTTCGCGTTCGGGCGGCAGGCGGTCGCCGACGCCCAGACCGGCCTCCCGCATGTGTTCCACGAGCCGCTCCACGAGCTGCTCGTACAGGCGCGGGCGGGCCGGGGGCCGGGGACGGGACTTGGTAGGCACGCTCGCTGGCTCCTGATCCTCGGATCTGACTGGAGTGTGGGACTTCCAGGCTAGAGCATCCCGCCGAGGAGGCCTCCGGGACCGGGGAGGCGGGTGGCCCCGATTCCTTCGCGGGGCTTCACAAACCGTGTGCGTCCGTGCCACTCTGACTCAAGGCCTAGTGGCCTAGCCACTGAACCATTTGGAGGTTGCTGTGGGGACCCACGACACCGCCCGGGAACTCCTGGACCGCGTTCTCGACGCGGGTACCTACGTCTCCTGGGACGACACACCCCTGGACGTCGCCCCCGATCCCGGATACGCCGACGCGCTCGTCCGGGCCCGGGCCGCCAGCGGGTGCGACGAGGCGGTCCTGACCGGGCAGGCGCGGCTGCACGGCCACCGCGTCGCCGTCGTGGCCTGCGAGTTCGGCTTCCTCGCCGGCTCGGTCGGNNTCGCCGCCGTCGAACGCGCCACCGCCGAACGACTGCCCCTGCTGGCCGCGCCGGCCTCGGGCGGCACCCGCATGCAGGAGGGGACCCCCGCCTTCGTGACCATGGCGGCGATCGCCGCGGCCGTCACCGCGCACAAGGCCGCCGGACTGCCCTACCTCGTCTACCTGCGTCATCCCACCACGGGCGGGGTCCTGGCCTCGTGGGGATCGCTCGGCCACCTCACCGCCGCCGAACCCGGAGCGCTCATCGGGTTCCTGGGTCCCCGCGTCCACGAAGCGCTCCACGGCGAACCGTTCCCCGAGGGGGTCCAACGAGCGGAGAACCTGCACCGGCACGGTCTCGTCGACGCCGTCCTGGCCCCCGACCAGGTGCGCGACGCCGCCGGACTCGCCCTCGACGTCCTGCTCGCCCGTCCCGACCACGCCGCCCCGACCCCGCCCCGGACGTCCGCCGAACCCGCCACCCGCGTCCCCGCCTGGGACTCGGTGACCCGCTCCCGCCGCAAGGAACGTCCCGGCGTGCGCGACCTGCTCCGGCACACCGCCAGCCACGTCGTACGGATCCGCGGGACCGGCGAGGGCGAGGCCTCACCCGCCCTGCTGACCGCGCTGGCCCGGTTCGGGGGCAGGCCCTGTGTCCTGGTCGGCCAGGACCGCGAACGCCAGAGCGCGGAACACCCCCTGGGGCCCGACGCGCTCCGCGAGGCGCGCAGGGGCATGCGCCTGGCGGCCGAACTCGGGCTTCCCCTGGTCACCGTCATCGACACCCCCGGCGCGGAGCTGTCCGCGCGGGCGGAGGAACGGGGAACGGCGGCGCTGATCGCCCGCTGCCTGGCCGAGATGGCCTCCCTGCCCACCCCCACGGTCGCGGTCCTGCTGGGGGAGGGCACCGGCGGGGGTGCGATCGCGCTCCTGCCCGCAGACCGCGTCCTGTGCGCCCAGCACGCCTGGCTCGCGCCGCTGCCGCCCGAGGGGGCCAGCGCGATCGTCCACCGGACCCCCGAACGCGCCGGGGAACTGGCCGAGAGCCAGGGCATCGGCTCCGCCGACCTGCGGGCCAGCGGCCTCGTCGACCGGGTGGTCCCCGAGTTCGACGACGCGGCCGACGAGGGCGGCGCGTTCTGCGCGCGCATGGGATCGGCGATCGCCCACGAACTCGCCTTCGTGGAGACGCGCGGGGGCGGCGGCCCGCCCGCCGGACGCACCGCGCGCTACCGGCGCCTGTGCGCGGCGGGATGACCGCGCGGCACCCACACCACGGACACCATGCAGGACGAGGTACAGGAGGTAGGAACGTGGAACGCTCGCAGGGGCCGCTCAAGGGGCTCGTGGTCATCGATCTGTCGCGGGCCCTGGCCGGGCCGCACGCGGCCATGCTGCTGGGGGACCTCGGCGCGCGGGTGATCAAGGTCGAGCAGCCCGGCAGGGGTGACGAGACCCGCGGATGGGGACCGCCGTTCGTCGGGCCGGAGGAGGAGCGGATCAGCACCTACTTCCTGTCCTGCAACCGCAACAAGGAGTCCATCGAGCTGGACCTGAAGTCCGACGACGGTGCGGCGCAGCTGACCCGGCTCGTGCGCGCCGCCGACGTCCTGGTGGAGAACTTCCGCCCGGGCGTCCTGGACCGGCTCGGCTTTCCCACGCGGCGCCTGGAGGAGCTCAACCCCCGACTGGTGGTCTGCTCCATCAGCGGTTTCGGGCACGACGGCCCCGAGGGCGGACGGGCGGGCTACGACCAGATCGCCCAGGGCGAGGCGGGGCTGATGAGTCTGACCGGACCCTCGCCCAAGGAACCGACCAAGACGGGGGTGGCCATCGGAGACCTCCTGGCGGGGATGAACGGCGCCCAGGGCGTGCTCGCCGCGCTCGTGGAGCGGGAACGCACCGGGCGAGGGCGGGTGGTGCGCACCTCCCTGCTCTCCTCGATCGTCGGGGTGCACGCCTTCCAGGGAACCCGTTGGACGGTGGGGCGCGAGGTCCCCACCGCCCTGGGCAACCAGCACCCCTCCATCGCCCCCTACGGCGCCTTCGCCTGCATGGACGGTGTGCTCCAGGTGGCGGTGGGCGGCGAGGCGCAGTGGGAGCGGTTCGCCGGGCTGCTGGGCCTGGACCCCCGCGATCCCCGGTTCGGTGACAACGCCTCCCGGGTCGAGCACCGCGAGGAACTGGTCGCCGAGGTGGAGGCGGTCCTGGGGCGGGGCTCGCGCGACGAGTGGCTGCGCCGGATCGGCGAGGCCGGTGTGCCCTGCGGCGCGGTGCGCACCATCGACCAGGTCTACGAGTGGGAGCAGACGCGCTCGCAGGGGTTGCTGGCGCGGGTGGAGCACCCGGTGCTCGGGGAGATCGAGCTGCCCGGATCAGCGCTGCGGTTCGACCCCGTCGTCGACGGTGAGCCGGAGACCCCCGGGACCGGGTACCTGCCCCCGCCCGGGCTGGGTGAGCACAACGACGCGGTGCGGGCGTGGCTCGACGAGGTCGAGTCGGGCCTCGCGTCGGAGGGGGCATCCGCGCACTGACCACGGTGACGGCCACGCGGACGGTCGCGCTGGCGCCTTGAGGGGTGGCGCGACCGTCCGATCGCGTCCGTGCCGGGCTGGCGTCGGTATGTCGACTGCGGTGGTGCTGCCTGGGGCGGCAGCCTGTGGGAGGTCACGGCGACCGCCGCATGCAGGGGCTGGAGGAACGGCCGCCTCCGTCCACGCCGCACGAGGACGGGGATCGAACGGGAATCTCCGAACCGCTGGCCGTACGCGGACTCCGGCCTTCGGCGGTGCCGGACCGGGCCAGGCGGCCGAGCGGACCGGTCATGCGTGCTGGGTCGTGAACGGCCCCAAGCCGTTGCACGTGCGGGAATGGACGTGCGAGGCGTGCAGGACCCACCACGACCGGGACATCGACGCGGCCCGGGTCGTGCTCGCCGCTGGGCGGGAACTCGCCCGAGAGCGGGAAGCGGAGAGCTGGAACGCCTGTGGAGGCCGGGTGAGCCCCCTTGGGTGGGGCGCCGGCCCGTGAAGCGGGAACCAGCGGACGCCGCGAGGCGCACCGCGCCCACAGTCGCGAGGCCGTGGGAATCTCCGGGGTTCACTCCGGAGAGGACGTCAACGGTGCCCCTCCGAGGACGAGCCGACCGACTGCCTTGGTGCGTCGTCTCCCGAACCGTCCGCGGCCGGGCACCAGCGCCGGTAGGGGCAGTCCCGGCAGGCCTCGCCCGGGCGGGGCGGGTGGGACAGGTCGCCGTGCCAGGGTTCGGCGAGTCCGCGCACCACCCGCCGGGCCCCGGCCCGGACCCGCGCCGATCCCGGGTCCAGCGACCGCACGGACGCGCCCCCGGGCGTGAGGACCTCCAGCTCCACCGCGGACTCCGGCCCCCGGGACAGGGCGCCGGAGGCGAGGAAGCCCACTGCCAGGGCCAGCCGGGGATCGTGTTCCAGCAGATCGTCCTCGGTCCCGTCCAACGCCCCGGCGTCCGTGGTGACGGTGCGGTGGACCCAGGACCGCCCCCGGTGGTGGAGCACCTCCGCCCTGGCCAGGACCAGCACGTTGGCCCGCGTGTCGTCGGCGGCCAGTGTGTGCCCCACCCGGACGTGGCTGCCCGACACCAGACCGCGCAGTGGACACACCCCGACGTGGGCGGCGATCATGGCGGCTCCCCGGCGCGCCTGCCCGCCCTCCAACCGCCGCCCTCCGGCGGACCAGGAAGCCGGTTCCCCGGGCAGGTCCTCCGGCGCGCAGGGCCGACGGGGCAGGCGCGTGTGCAGCCGCTCCAGCCACGCGCGCACGGCGCGGTCGCACGCCGACGCCGGGGTACCGCGGGGATCGGCCGCCAGGCCCAGGGAGTGGAAGTGCGCCCTGGCGGGGCAACCGCGGTGGCGCAGCCCCACGGATACCGACCAGGAACGCCGGGGGCGCGACCCGTCGGCGAGACCGAGGAGTCCGGGGACACGGGGCAGCCGTCCGCATCCGGAACGCGCCGCGCAGGCCAGGCAGTCCCGGCCGGGGGAGCGGGCCCCGCCCACCAGGGCCGAGCGCAGCCCCTCACGTCCCGCCGCGGCGAAGGACTCCTCCGCCCCGGACGCGGAACCGTCGTGGAGCACGGCGGTGGAGGAGTCCAGACAGGACACCTCCACCACGCGCACCCGGTCCGGCGGCCGGGAAGCGGCGCCGTCGCTCCTCCCGCGCATGGGGTAGGGGACGCCGCGCAGGTACCGCGAGGGACGCTCGGCGTAGGCGTCCCGGTCGACCCGCGTGCCGGTGGCCAGCACGTACGCGGCGACCGCGACCTCCGCCCGGGGGCGCTCCCGCGCTCCCGCGACCCCCATGACCGGGACACGCAGTTCCCGTACCCGGTCCGCGCCCTCGACGTAGGTGTACCCGCGGCCCCGGACACACAGCTCGTAGGGCCGGGAGTGGGGGGAGGCGGGGCCGGGCACGTACTGGCGCACCCAGAAGTCGAAGGCCGGGGCGCGGTGGAGGCCGTCGCGCCCGTCGTCCCGGGCCAGGGCGTCCAGGTAGCACCGGGAGGCGTGCCGGACCCAGGACAGCAGCCCCGCGTGCGGCGGCGCGACCGACTCACCCAGGACGTCGCGGGGGCGTCCGCCCGGCACGGGCAGGTGCGCGCAGGCGTCCCCGACCGTCCACCCCCCGTGCTCCACCAGGTCCAGGACGGCGTTCAGGGGAGCCAGGGGCGTGTCGCACAGCGGCGGGCGCCCGTCGTCGTTCCCACCGGTGGAGAGGTCGGCTCTGATCCGGCGGTGCGCCGGGCAGCCGCCCCGGGACAGGGCGGCGGAGTCGCCGAAGACGCGGACGACGGGTACGGACGCGTGGTCTCCCATGTCGTGGTAGGGCACGTGGGCCTCCCCTCGACAGCAAGGGTGACACGATCGCGGCCCCGCCGCCGGACGCCTGTGGACAACCTCCGCGGGACGGATTGACGGGTTGTCCGGACCCGGTGGTACACACGCTTGAAGCGGACTAAGTTCGCATATCGCCTATAAGAACAAAGGAATCCCCCATGTCACCCCGTACCTCCGCCGCCCCCGCGGCGGCCCTCGCCCTCGCGCTCGCACTGAGCGGCTGCGCCCAGACGGAGGAGATCCTGCACGACCTCGCCGCGGACGCCGTCGCCCAGAACCCGGTCCAGGCGGTCCCCGACCACGACCAGGTCGACCGGGACGCCCCCTTCGCCGGGAGCCCGGCAGAGGACTACGGCGAGGGCTTCGACGTCCCCGAGGCCGAACCCGTCGGATCCTTCAGCGCGGCGCAGGTGGCGACGGCCTACGCCACCACCCGGAACCTCCTGGAGGCCGTCTACCTCGACGAGGACGCGGTCTTCGACGGGGACAACAGCGAGTTCACCTCGCTGCTGTCCGGCCAGTCCCTGAAGTGGTACATGGACAACCTCGGCAACGAGGACCCCGCGCTCGACACCCGCCGCATCCCCTTCAACCTCACGCCCGGGACCGCCGAGCCCATCGGCGACGTGGTGAAGGTGGACGGTTTCATGCGGGCCGAGGAGGCCCGCGACGACCAGGGCTGGGACTACCTGTCGGTGGCCACCGAGTACACGATCGTCCATCCCGTCGCGCGGCCGGGGGACGCGGTCTCGATGCGCCTGGTCACCACGCACCTCGGTGAGGTGGGCTTCTACGACGTGGGCGGCGACGCCCTGGAGGCCTGGCCCCTGTGGCAGCGCTCCGTGGCTCCGGCGCACTGCCTGGAGGAGCCCACCTTCACCCCCGCCTACCCGGACGAGCGGCCCCAGGGGGAGCGGCCCAAGGGCGCGCCCCAGGACGCCTACGACCGGGAGGAGGCCCGCGACATGGAGGACTGCGGAGCGATCCAGGACACCTGACGCGTTCCCGGGGCCGCGTCCGACGGGCGGACGCGGCCCTTCCGGAGCGGGGATAAACCTCCGTAAAAAGTCACTCACGGTGACGTTTTCGACTCTCCCGGTGGTGCGGCGGTCAGCCGCACGGTACCCCTCCATCATGTTGAATGACCCCCATGATCGTGCGTCGAGTACTTCCCGATGAGATGAACGCCGTCAGCGAACTGCGTGTGACGGCCTACACGGCCGACGGCCTGTTGGACGCGAACCCGGCCTACGTCGAGACACTCCGCCTCCTGGGAGCGGACGGTCGAGGTGAGATCCTGGTCGCCGCCGACGAGGACCGGCTCCTGGGGACGATCATGTTCGAACCCTGGTCACCGGAGAGCGAGATCGCCCGCAACGCCGACGAGGCCGAGATCCGCGCCTTCGCCGTCGCCCCCGAGGCCCGGGGACGCGGCGTCGGCCGCGACCTGGTCAACGCACTCGTCGAACGCGCCCGGGAGGAGGGGGTCTCCCGGCTGCTGCTGTCCACGCTGCCCGAGATGGTCTCGGCCCAGTACGTCTACCGCGCCCGGGGCTTCGAGCGGGTGCCCGAACGCGACTGGACCCCGATGCCCGGCGTCGAGCTCATCACCTACGAACTGGCCATCAAGGACTAGGACAGCGGGCACCCCGCCCCGCACGGGGGCCGGACCTCTCCGGCGGGCCGTCTCGGACCACGGTGTTCGGGGAACCGTGGTCTCAGGCGGTGACCCACCGCGTGAGCCGGTGCGCCTCGGTCGGGTCCGGACACTCCCAGCGCCGCACCAGACGTTCCACGGCGGTGGCCGGAACCGGCGACTCCCTGCGGTCCAGGCGGGCGCGCAGCACCCGGGGCGGGGCCTCGACGGAGACGATCTCCACCCGCGCCCCGTAGGCGGCCGCCAGGTCCACGCACCTGTCACGCATGGAACGCGAGACATTGGTGGCGTTCCACACGAACGACCGCCCCGCGCGCAGGTGCTCGCGGGCGCGCTCGTGGGCGGCGTCCGCCACCGGCCGCTGGTCGTCGGTCGGCCGCACACCCAGTTCGGCGCGCAACGCGTCCAGACCCACCACCGGCACGCCCGGACGGTTGCGTTCGACCCAGGTGTCCTTGCCCGCGCCCGGCAGCCCCGACATGACGGTCACCGTCATCCGGGTGTCGTCGTACGCGGCGTAGTCCGGATCGCGGTCCGCCTTGCGGAAGAACCAGAAACGGGCGTGGTCGGAGGGGAACGCGCGCGGCCGGTCCAGGCACCGCTGCTCCTCGCAGTACTCCCCGTACAGGCCGACGTTCTCCAGGACCTCCGAGGCGTCGCCGCAGCGGCGCCCCAGGATGTCGGCGGTGGCCAGCAGGACCAGGTCGTCGTTGCGCGCCACCAGACTCACCCGGAAGGCGATGTGGCGCAGGTCGGGGCGCTCCAACGCCCAGAACGGCACCTGGTGGTGGCGCACCAGGGCAGCCACGTGCTCGCGCCACTCCACCGCGGCCACGCGGTCCTCCTGGGAACGCGGCCGGGGATCCGCCGACTCCCACAGCAGCCGCCGCGCCATGAGCTCCCCGCGCCGGGAGTGCCCGTGCGCCGTGATCCGGCCGCCCTCCTCCCCGCGGGTGCACAGCGGTTTGGCGGCGTCGTGCAGCAGGACGGCGGCGAACAACCGCACCCGGTCCTCCACCGGCCGGGCCCGCCACGCGGGCAGGTCGGCCAGCGCCTCGCACGCCATCCGGGTGTGCGTCTCCACGTCGCCCTCGGCGTGGTGCACCGGGTCCTGCTCGACCCCGGCCAGGTCGCGCACCCAGGGGAAGGCCTCCCGCACCCGCCCCCAGTCCAGGTCCCAGTGCGGCGGCGCCGGGCACAGTTCACCGAACTCCCGCATAGAGCACCTCCGGATCGGCCAGCCCGTTCGCGATCACCGGCCGGTCCAGCCAGTGCGTCCCCGAGTCCAGGACGGCGGTGGTGAAGTCCGAACGCACCCACTTGTACCGGTCCACGGTGTGGTCCCCCTCCTCGACCTTGACGTACAGCCCCTCCATGAGGTCGGAGCCGTCGCTCTCGGCCAGGGCCCGGTCGGGGTCGGCGCCACCCGCCCCCGCCGCCTCGACCAAGGCGTCGCGCCAGGCCGGGGTCCGGCAGGTGGAGGGACCCACCAGGCGGGTCAGATCCGTCAGGCGTTCCAGCGCGCCGGAGTACAGCACGGGCACCGACACCACCGGGGTCCCCTCCAGCAGTTCGCGGCGGCGCGGCGTGGACAGGAACACGTCCTCACGGGTGTCCAGGACGTCGAACTCGCAGAACAGGTGGGGCAGAGCGTCGTAGAACACGGTGTGTTTGGCGTACAGCCACTCCCCGTACAGCACGTACCGCTCGCCCAGGCGCGGCCACAGCAGCGGCGCCACGGTCGCGGCCCAGGCCTTGAACGGCGCGAAGTGCCGCTCACGGGGACCGCCCGCCAGGTAGTGGCCCCGGCTCTGGAGGCGCAGCTCACCGCCGGGGCCGAAGCTGATCCCGGCGTTGGCGCCGTCGAGCTTCTCCTCCACCACCAGGTGCCGCCCGGCCAGTTCGCCGAAGGGCGTCGCGGACAGGTCGTGGTCGCCCGACTGGAGGCGGGAACCCCGGATGTGCCGGGTCCGCGGGTACTTGCGCATGACCACGGTTGTACCGGTCCGTTCGCCCGCGCCGCCAACGGTTTTCCGCGCCCCGGTGGCCCCGCCGTGCCCGGTCGCCGTGTGTGCCCCTCCGGGTCAGCGGTCCGCGACGCGCCGGCGCCCGCCCAGGGACGCGGCGTCGGCCGCCGCCCGGCCCGCGTACCAGCCGTCCTCGCTGGAGGGGCCGCGCACCCGCGTGTGGGTCAGCTCGCCGAACGCCTCGGCCACGGCCTCCTCCACCTCGCGCTCGCGCGCGGCGAACACCGGCACCAGGTCCGTCCCGGTCTCGGCCGCGGCGGCCTCCTCGGCGGCGCGCGCCGACTCCGCCAGGCGCTCACCCACCCGCACGGCGAACGCCGACATGAACGACGCCCGGAAGGCCCGACCCGCAGCCCTCCCCGACCGGTCGCGCGCCGACCCGCTGGCCCGCATCGCCGTCTCCGCCTGCACCAGCAGCGAGGTGAACATCAGGTCCACCGCGTCCACGTCCCCCGGGAAACCCATCACCGTGCACAGCCCCAGCTCGCGGTCCCACACGGCCCGGCAGTGGTTGGCCTCGGCGACCTCGTGCAGCAGCGCCGCCTTGTGCTCGTCGTAGGGGGCGTCCACCGGCAGGCGCCGAC
>NZ_ANAX01000123.1 GCF_000341065.1 Nocardiopsis halotolerans DSM 44410
GGTTCCTCCGCCAGCAGGGCGCGGTCGATGCTGTGCCGGGCCATCAGCTCCTGCGCGCGGGCGCTCAGCGCCTCCGCCTCACTCGGGAACTCCGTGGACTCGGCCTTGGCCAGCAGGGCGCGCACCCGGGCCAGTTTGCCCTGGTCCACCGGCTCCACCGTGCGCGCGGCCTCCTCCCCGCCCGGCCGGAACTCCCCCGGAGGCGGGCACAGGCGGTGCAGCGGCGGTAGCACGCGCAGCGCGGCCAGCAGCCGCAGCACCGTCTCCGCCGCCTCGAAGCGCAGCAGCCCGTGCTCGGCTCCCACCCGCGCCAGGCGGCCTCCGGTCCCGCCCGGGGACGTCCCCAGGTCGCGGACCTGCGCGGCCCACCGGGGGTCCACCGTGGCGGGGGAGTACCGGTCCAGGTCGGCCGTCACCGCGTCGGCGCACACCGCCGCCGCGACCGGGTCGAGCGCGCGGCCCACCTGACGGACCGTCTCGGCGGGC
>NZ_ANAX01000124.1 GCF_000341065.1 Nocardiopsis halotolerans DSM 44410
TCGGTCACGGCCCGGTCGGCCGCGTCGGCCCACGCGGAGTCCTCGGTGTCGGCCAGACGGGCCGCGGCCAGGTCCACGCCGCCGCCCTCCTGACCGCGCACCAGCGCGTCGACCGCGCCCGAGACCACCCGGTCGGGGGAGTCCCCGGCCGCGGGACCGGCCCAGGCGTCGGCGGCCCCGCGACCGTCCGCGCGCCGCTGTCGGCCGCGACCCTTCTTCCCCACGTGGTCCTCCGTCCGGACGGTGCTCCAAGCCAGCAGGCCATCCTATCGGCGTGTGGGGGGATCACCGGTCAACGCGTCTCCCACTCGTGGGAGGGGCCCTCGGTGCGCTCCCACCCGTGCAGGCCGTCGAGGAAGATCCGGCAGCGGTGGACCGTCTCGACCACCGTGCGGTGGTCCTCCCCGGGGACGGGACCCGGGCCGGTGCTGGCTCCGAGGCCGTCGAGGCGGGTCCGCAGCAGGCGCTCGACCCTGTGCGCCATCCGTTGGTCGTGCTCGGTCGGCTGGGGGTCATCCAGTCGGTGGACGACGTCGCCGCCCAGGTAGGTGAGGGCGATGGTCCTCTGGAGGCGGACCAGCGCCAGGCGCAGGGACTCGGCGGACGGGCGCAGCGTGGGCTCGTGTCCGCTCGCCACCAGTGCCGCCACCGTCGCCTCGGCCATGTGGCGCAGCGCGGGCTCGGGGGAGTACTCCTGGCGCCGGGACCGGTAGGTGAGGGCCACCAGCGGGTACCGGCGCACGGTCTCGTCGACCAGGCGCATGCTGTCAGCCCAGTTCCGGCAGTGCGTGCGGACGCCGGAGGCGCCGTCCAGGGCCAGGTACTCGGCCAGCATGGTGACGCCGTCACGGCCGCGTACGTCGTCGTGGACCGACAGCGTGAACTGGTTGCGTTTGGTCACACCGCTGAGGACCTGGATGGCGTAGGTGGCCATCCCGGTGAACAGGGTGAAGCCGATCGCCGCGCCGAACAGCGAGACCAGCTGGCTCCCGGGTGATGCCGGGGTCAGGTCGCCGTAGCCCAGGACCGTGACGGTGCCGCCCGCGAAGTAGAGGGCGTCGAGGAAGCCGAGGGGACCGAGGCCGGTCCTGATCCTGAACTCCTCACCCATCATCGGCCAGACGGCCAGCGCCAGGCCGAGGGTGAGCAGTAGGACCCAGGACACGAAGGTCGCCGCCAGGATCAGCGGCCCGGTCAGACTGACCAGCCGCTGCTTGGCACGCGGCAGACGCGCACCCGCCAGCACCGTCGAGCCCCACACCGCCTTGCGGACGCGTCCGGCCACCACCCCCTCCGAGTCCGGATGCAGCACGGTGGTGGCGACATCGCAGGCGATCAGGACGATGAGCAGTGTTCCCAGGAGCGAGACGAAGACCATGGTGGGCGCCTACCCCGGCGACCGGAGGCGATACCCGGTGTCCTCCCCGTTCGGAAGGGGGAAGCCACCGGGGCGCCGCCGGCCGGCGGCACCCCGCGCGGTGGTCAGTCCTCCTCGGGCTCCACCACGACCAGTTCGGGGTGGAAGCTCTCGGGGTCCTCCAGCAGCGGCTGGTCACCGCCGCGCAGGTGGTGGTCGAAGAACGCCACGCCGTAGGTGCGCACCAGGGTCAGCCCGCGCTCGACCGGGATGTCTCCGTAGAGGTCGCGCCACTGCTCGGGGGGAAGGAGGTCGGCCAGGCCCATCTGCTCCATCAGCACGCCCCGGTCGATGCCGTTGGAGTGCCCGGAGCCCTCGAGCCGGACCCACTGCCGCCACCCGTCCAGGCGCGGCCACATCTGCTCCATGCCGTCCCAGACGTTGCCCTGGTCGTTCTGGACCAGGGCCAGCGGCTTTTTCTC
>NZ_ANAX01000125.1 GCF_000341065.1 Nocardiopsis halotolerans DSM 44410
GGTAGTAGGGGCCGTCCAGGTTGATCCCGGCGTCCACCCGCTCCTCGGCGCGCAGCGTCTCGGCGGTGGCCGTGCCGCCCCAGGAGTGCCCGGCCATCCCGATCCGGGAGGCGTCGATCACGTGCGACCACCGCCAGGCGGGGTCGGGCCCGGTGAGCCGGTCCAGGAGGAAGGAGACGTCCTCGGCCCGGTTGACCGCGCCCAGGGCCCACTCCCCGCTCTGGCACCCCACGCACTCGGTGACCAGTTCGTCGGGGAACTCCACGGGCGCGGCCTCGTGGGCGTGGTCCACGCCCGCCACCACGAAACCGTGGCTGGCCAGGTCCTCGGCCAGCGAGGACAGCTCGATGCGGTTGTGCCCCGCGCCGGGGGACAGGACCACCAGGGGGAAGCCTTCGGCGGTGCGCGCGGGCGGCATGTCCAGCCGCGAGTGCGTGCGCACCCCGCTGTGCATGAGATCGGGGGGCAGGTCCACGCCCAGCGCGCCGATCATGGCCGCGGACTCGGCCTCGGTCATGTACGGCGCGGGGCGTCCGGCGTCCGCGCGTGCCGGGTACCACAGGGTCACCATCAGCTCGCGCGGTCCTCCCACCCACACGTCCTCGCGCTCCTCGTCCACCAGGTGCAGGGCCGTCCTGCCCACCGGGTGGTCCCCGGTGGGTTCGGGCAGGACGGCCCCGAGGGAGCCGGGCCGGTCGGGCTCGGGCTCGGCCGCGGCCGGTGCCGCGGACACCACCAAGGAGGCGGGCAGGGCCAGGGCCAGCGCCGCCGCGAGGGCGGTACCGGGCCCGGGCGCGCGGAAGGGGAGGGCGCGGCGCGCGGTGTGACGCCGGTGGGACATGGGGGTTCCCTTCTTCGGGAGAGTCGTGGACACCGGTCACGCTAGGGAGGGCGGTGTGGTCGCCGCCATCGGGATGTCCCCCTTCCCCACCCTGGTGTGTCCCGGAGGGCGGGGGTGGGGACAACCCCGGGCAGGGCGCCCCCACCAGCGGGTTCAGGGACCCGGCTCCACCATCAGCACCTCCAGGGTGCGCGGGCCGTGCACCCCCTCCACCCGGTTCAGTTCGATGTCGCTGGTCGCCGAGGGCCCGCTGATCCAGGTCAGAGGGCGCGCCGGGTCCAGCAGTCGGACCGCCTGCGGAACCCCGTCCACCACCTGGTCCGCGCGCACCACGCACAGGTGGTAGTCGGGCACCAGGGTGATCGCACGGCGGCCCTGGTCGGGGCCGCCGTCCAGGACGATCGTGCCGGTCTCGGCGACGGCCACCGCGCATCCGGTGACCACGCCGTCCACCCCGGTCAGGTCGTCGATCGTCATGGGTTCCCCCAGGGAGTCGGGCAGCCGTTCGACGGAGGAGTCGGCGAACCACTCCGGCGGGGCTCCGGCCGGGACCACCACACGGGCCGCGCCCCGGCGTTCCAGGGCGGCGGCCACCTCGGCGGCCACCCGGTCGGCGGGTATCCGGTGCACCAGGGCCCGGTAGTCGCGCAACCGGTCCTCCAGGACCTCCAGCGTGGGCCCCGCACCGTGGCTGTCGGCGAAGCCGCCCCCCGCCGCCCGGACCGGCGACTCGTCGGCGGGCACGTCGGCCAGCGCCCTCCTGACCCGGGCCAGGATCTGTTCGCGGCTGCTCATCCGCGCTCCTTTCCGCGCTTGTTCCACCACTGCCGGAAGGACTCGGCGGGCACGTCGGGGACGTCCCGGGTGTCGGTCCACTCCCCGGCCGTCCCCGGCAGGTGGCGCGGGACCGCGCGCCGTCCCAGCCCCGCCGCGCGCTGGACCGCTCCCAGCGCCCCGGGGGAGGACAGCACGGCCTCGGCTCCCGCCATCAGAGCCCTCTCGCCCGGGTGCCCGGACCGGTCCGCGACCTCCTCGCGCAGGTGCACCAGCACCTCGGGGATGTCGATGGCCACCGGGCACACCTCGTAGCAGGCCCCGCACAGCGAGGACGCGTACGGCAGCGCCTCGTCCACCTCCGAGGACATTCCGCGCAGCTGCGGGGTGAGGATCGCGCCGATCGGGCCGGGGTAGACCGACCCGTAGGCGTGTCCGCCGGTGCGCTCGTAGACCGGGCAGGTGTTCAGGCACGCCGAGCAGCGGATGCAGCGCAGCGCCTGGCGGCCGACGGTGTCGGCCAGCACGTCGGTGCGGCCGTTGTCCAGCAGCACCAGGTGGAACTCCTGGGGACCGTCGCCCGGCGTCACCCCGGTCCAGGTGGAGGTGTAGGGGTTCATCCGCTCGCCGGTGGAGGAACGCGGCAGCAGCTGCATGAACACCTCCAGGTCCGACCAGCTCGGCACGATCTTCTCGATGCCGACCACCGAGATCAGGGTCTGGGGCAGGGTCAGGCACATGCGTCCGTTGCCCTCCGACTCCAGCACCACGAGCGTGCCGGAGTCGGCCACCGCGAAGTTGGCGCCCGAGATCGCCGTGCGGGTGCGCAGGAAGCGTTCGCGCAGGTGCACGCGGGCGGCCTCGGCCAGTGCGCGGGGGTCGTCGGTCAGCCCCCGGGGCGCGGGCACGCCCCACTCGGCCATCTGCTCCAGGAAGATCTCCCGGATCTGGGCGCGCCCCAGGTGGATGGCGGGCACCAGGATGTGGGACGGAAGGTCGTCGCCCAGCTGCACGATCAGCTCGGCCAGGTCCGTCTCGTAGGCGGTGATCCCGGCGTCGGCGAGGGCGTTGTTGAGTTCGATCTCCTGGGTGGCCATCGACTTGACCTTGACCACGTCGGTCTCACCGGTGGCCCTCACCAGCCGGGTGACGATCTCGTTGGCCTCGGCGGCGTCGGAGGCCCAGTGCACCTGCCCGCCCGCCCTGTGGACGGACTCCTCCAGCTGTTCCAGGTAGTGGTCCAGGTGGCGCAGGGTGTGCTCCTTGACCGCGGCGCCCTCCGCGCGCAGGCGCCCCCAGTCCTCGTGCAGCTCGTCGACGACGGAGGTGCGTTTGTCGCGGATGGTGTGGGTGGCCCTGCGCAGGTTGTGCCGCAGCTGGGCGTCGTTGACCGCCTTCGCGGCGGCCTCGGGGAAGGGCGGCATGCCCAGGAACGTGGCGCTGCTCATCGGGTGGCGCCCTCCTTCTCGGTGCTGGCAAGGATCTCGGCCAGGTGCGCCACCCTCATCCCCGAGCGCTGCCGGGACAGGATGCCGCCGATGTGCATCAGGCAGGAGTTGTCGACCGCGCACAGTACCTCGGCCCCGGTCTCCACGGCGTGGCGGGCCTTGTCCGCGCCCATGGCCGAGGACACGTCGCCGTTCTTGACCGCGAACGTGCCGCCGAACCCGCAGCACTCGGTGGCTCCGGGCAGTTCGACCAGTTCCAGGCCGCGCACGGCGCGCAGCAGCTGGTAGGGCCGGTCGCCCAGGCCGAGCATGCGCAGCCCGTGGCAGGTGGGGTGGTAGGCCACCTTGTGCGGGTAGTAGGCGTCCACGTCCGTCACGTCGAGCACGTCCACCAGGAACTCGGTGAGGTCGTACACGCGCGGGGCCAGGTCGGCCACCTTGCGCGACAGGCGGCTCCCGCCGTCGCCCAGGCGCGGGTAGTTGTCGCGGATCATGGCCGCGCAGGAGGCGGAGGGGACCACGACGGCGTCGGCGCCCTCGAAGGTCCTCACGAAGCGCACGGCCAGGCGGCTGGCCGAGCGCCGGTAGCCGGTGTTGTAGTGCATCTGGCCGCAGCAGGTCTGGCCCTCGGGGAAGACCACCTCGTGGCCCAGGCGCTCCAGGAGACGCACCACCGCGCGCCCGGTGTCGGGGAAGAGTGTGTCGTTGACACAGGTGATGAACAGCGCGATCCGCATGTGCCTCCTTCGTGCCCCGCCGGTCGGCGCGCCGACCGGCGGGG
>NZ_ANAX01000126.1 GCF_000341065.1 Nocardiopsis halotolerans DSM 44410
GCGCCGTCATGGCGGAACTGCTCGCCACGAGCCTCTATTGGTCGGACCACTTTTGCATGACAGGTCGCTGGTCGGCAAGGAGGGGGAGGCTGATTGGATATGCGTGGCAGGTCGATGGTGGATTGGTATGATCTCTTTCGGCCGGAGGGTAGCCACGGAGGCACACTCGACCCGAAACCAGACATACTGGGCGCGATGGACAGACTGGAGAGAGCCGTGAGCGATCCCGACCGCGGGCGCACCCCCGTCACGCAGCGCGCCACCGACCGGATCAAGGCGATGATCGCCAGCGGCGAGGTCGGACCGGGCGAGCGCCTGCCCACCGAACGCGACCTGTCCGCCCAGTTCGGGGTGTCCCGCAGCTCCATGCGCGAGGCCATCCGCGCCCTCACCACGCTCGGCGTCCTGGAGTCCCGCCACGGCGCGGGCGTCTACGTCACCGCACTGCGCCCCGCCGACCTGCTGGAGACCTTCTCCGTCCTGGCCGAGGTCTCCCAGGGGCGGACCCTCCTGGAGGTCCTCCAGGTGCGCCGCATGCTCGAACCCGCCGCGACCGCACTGGCCGCCGCGCGCGCCAGCGCGGAGGACCTCGACCGCGTCGGGGCCCTGCTGGACCGGATCGAGGGCGGGTCCGACACCTTCTGCACCGACACCGTCGCCGCCGACCTCGGCTTCCACCAGGCCATCGTGGCCAGTACCGGCAACGCCACCCTGGCGGCGGTCAACGACGGGCTGTCCTCGCGCACCTTCAACGCCCGCGTGTGGGCGGGCCACCGGGAGGCCGGGCTCACCGCCAAGCTCCGCGAGGACCACGAGCGCATCCACGAGGCCCTCGTGGCGCGCGACCCCGACGCCGCGCGGGCCGCCGCGACCGTGCACGTCCTGCGCGTGGAACGCTGGCTCAGCGCGGACCTGGCCGGAAGCTGACCATCACCGGTCGCGGTCGCGCACCCGGTCGGCGAACTCCTCGGCCCGCAGCAGCCGCGCCAGCTCCTCGCGCCGCGGGGTCGGCGGGCGCTCCTGCCGGGGTTCGGGCGCCTCCTCGGACACCTCCTGGGGTAGTTCCGCACCGATGCCGAGGGCCTCGTGGTCCTCGATCTCCTCGATCCGGTGGTCGTACGGGTAGAACCTCAGGAGGTCGGCCACCACGGAGTCCTGGTCCGCGGCCCCCACGTCCATCTCCGCGTCCACGTCGTCGTCGTAGCCGGGATCCCAGGACTGGACGTCGAACTCGTCGAGGTCCTCAGGTCGCTCTGTCACCGGCGTCCCCCTCACGCTCGGTTCCCTCCCTTCCGATCATGCCCGCTCGGGGCGGTCGATTCCAGGGGGAGGGGCGGAAAAGCCCCGCGGTTCGGGCTGTGGACAACCGCGGGAACGGAGGCTTTTCGTGGCAGAGTAAGGAAAGCACGGCCACACACCACGAGCGGCGTGCGGACCGGGTACCCGCGCGCCGCCCTCCCGACCACCGAACCGCGAGGAGCCGCCGGATGCCTGACACTCCCCTCTCCCACGCCGAGAACACCGGAGGCGGGACTCCGGCGCCCCTGAACCGGCGACCGGAGTGGCTCGCGCTCGACGAGCACCGGCGGCGGTGGAGCTCCCTCCACCTGCGCCAACTCTTCGACGACGACCCCGGTAGGGCCGGGCGGTACACGCTCGACGTCGGCGACCTGCACGTCGACTACGCCAAGAACCTCGTCTCCGACGAGACCCTGCGCCTGCTCACCGACCTGGCCGGGGCCACCCGGGTCGCCGAACTGCGCGACGCCATGCTGGGCGGCGAGCACGTCAACCTCACCGAGGACCGGGCCGTGCTGCACACCGCCCTGCGCGCGCCGCGGGGCACGGTCATGCGGGCCGACGGCCACGACGTCGTCCCGGAGGTCCAGCGGGTCCTGGACCGGATGTCCGACTTCGCCGAGCGCGTCCGCGCCCGCGAGTGGCTGGGCCACA